>NZ_JBEYFE010000016.1:0-229912 GCF_040634235.1 Streptomyces sp. NPDC007157 | reverse complement strand
CCCACCGCGTACACTCTGTGTAAACATTTTAAGTCGCGTCCTCGGGTGTTCAGCCCCCACGCCCCCCAGACCCCCGCGCCGCCCCCCCCCCGCGCGCGTGCCGTCAGCTGCCGACACTCTCCAGAGCCAGGGCCGGCTCCCCCTCGGTCGCCGTCCGCGCGGCGCGGCGGCGGCCGGGGATGAACAGGGCGGCGATCCCGGCGAGGGCGACCACGGCGGAGCCGGTGACCAGGGCGGGCCGCAGCCCGTCCACGAAGCTCTGGGCGCTCTCGTAGCCGCCCTGGGCCGCGAAGATGGACGACATGACGGCGATGCCGAGTGCGCCGCCGACCTCACGCAGCGCGTTGTTGGCGCCGGAGGCGATGCCCTGTTCCTGCGGGCGTACGGCGGACATCACGAGGTTGGCGGCGGGAGCGAAGTACAGCGCCATGCCGATACCGCTGATGATCAGACCGGGCAGCTGGACGCCGTAGGAGGCGTGGGCGGTGACCACGGAGGCCATGTAGCCGAGCCCGGCGGCCTGCAGGAAGAGTCCGGCGGCGGCGACCGGGCGGCCGCCTATCCGGTCGGAGAGGATCCCGGCGATCGGGGCGACGAGCATCGGCATGCCGGTCCAGGGCAGCATCCTGAGGCCCGCCTCGGTGGGCGAGTAGCCGAGGACGCCCTGCATGTACTGGCTGAGCAGGAAGATCGAGCCGAACATCCCGAGGAACATCAGCAGGCTGGCCGCGTTGATCCCGGAGAAGGCGCGGGAGCGGAAGAGCCGCATCGGCAGCATGGGGTTCTTGGCGCGGCTGCCGTGGATGACGAAGCCGACGAGCAGGGCGCCGCCCGCGAACAGCCCGGTGAGCACGAGGGAGCTGGTCCAGCCGTCGGCGGGGCCGCGCACCAGGCCGTAGACGATCCCGAAGAGGCCGCCGCTGGCGAGCAGGGTGCCGGGGAAGTCGAGCGGGGCGCCGGTGCCGTGGGACTCGGCGAGACGGAGGCGGGCGAGCGGCAGCAGAGCGAGGCCGAGCGGGACGTTCAGCCAGAAGATCCAATGCCAGGAAACGTGTTCGGTGAGGCTGCCGCCGATGAGCGGCCCAGAGGCGACCGCGAGTCCGTTGACGGCGCCCCAGATGCCGTACGCCATCCCGCGCCTGGCCTCCGGCACGGCCGCCGTCAGCAGGGTGAGCGTCAGCGGCATCATCACGGCCGCGCCGACACCCTGCACCGCGCGGGCGGCGATCAGGGAGTCGATGCCGGGTGCCATGGCCGCGGCGGCGGAGGCGCCGGTGAAGACGGCGAGCCCCGCGAGGAAGAGCCGACGGCGTCCGAAGCGGTCACCGAGGGCCGCGCCGAACATCAGCAGGACGGCGAAGGTGAGCGTGTAGGCGCTCACGGTCCATTCGAGGTCGTCCAGGGCACCGCCGAGGTCCTTGCGGATGGAGGGCAGTGCGGTGGTGACGACGAGGTTGTCGAGGGCCGCCATGAATCCGGCGACACTGGTGATGACGAGCGCCCATACGGCGCCCCCCTGACGTGCGGTCTGCTGTGACATCGCTCCCCCAGAGCGTGGCCTGCGAAGGTTGATTAGTTATTGATCACTAAGTTTTTGGCCCACGGAAAGGCCCGGACAGGGAAGGGCGAGCCCCCTCACTCGTCGCCGCAGTTCTCCAGCCGCCCGGTGTCCCCGGCGTCCTTGTACATCCCCTGCCAGACCCGGTGTTCGGGCGGAAACCCCATGGCCGCATAGGTATTGATGAGCATCCCTTTGGCCAGGAAGGTCGTGGTGCGGTCGACGTCGGCCCCCGAGAGCAGATGGACGGTGTCCCACAGCCGCCCCCAGCCGGCCCGCACGAGTTCGCCGAACTCGTGCTCGCCTTCCGCCTCGGCGGCCGCGACCGTGATGTACGTCTGCATCTGCATCTGGAGCCGCTCCGGCTGCTCCTGGATGAGCTCCACATATGCGTCACCCATGGCATTCAGGGCCTCTTCACCCCGCAACCCCTCGGCCGCCTTCTCGAAGAGCTCACGCATCTCGTCGATGCAGCGCTGCGAGGCGGCGGCGAAGATCGCCTTCTTGCCCGGGAAGAGCCGGAAGAGATACGGCTGCGAGACCCCGACCCGCTTGGCGATCGCCTCGGTGGAGGTGCCGTAGTAGCCCCTCTGCGAGAACTCGGCGATCGCCGCGCGGACGACACTCTCGCGCCGCTCCTCAGCACTCATCCTGACCATGCGATGAAGTTAGTACTCAATCACTAACCAAGTCAAGGGCCGGGAACGCCGTCCCCTCCCGGCCCGTTTCACGGGTAGGGGGCCGCACATGCGTAAGGGGCGCCCCGCCATGGGAAACGCCCCTTACCGAGCCGTGGAGCTCACCGACCGGGTCGGGGAACTCACCGGCCCGGACTGTCGAACCCGACGGCCCGGGCCGTCGAACCCACTGGCCCGGACGGTCGAACCCGCCGGCCCCGACGGTCGAACCCGCCGGCCCGGACTGTCGAACCCGCCGGGCTCAGCCCAGCCGTACGACCGCCCGTGACATGCCCAGCACCTTCTGCCCGGCGCTCGTCGCCGTCAGGTCGACGCGCACGGTGTTGTCGTCGAGCTTGGCCGCGACCTTGCCGCTGACCTCGATGAGGGCGCCCTGGTCGTCGTTCGGGACGACGACGGGCCGGGTGAAGCGGACCCCGTACTCGGCGACCGCGCCCGGGTCGCCGGTCCAGTCGGTGACCACGCGGATCGCCTCGGCCATGGTGAACATGCCGTGCGCGATGACGTCCGGCAGGCCCACCTCCTTGGCGAACTTCTCGTTCCAGTGGATGGGGTTGAAGTCCCCGGAGGCGCCCGCGTACCGCACCAGCGTGGCACGGGTCACAGGGAAGGTCTGGGCGGGCAGTTCGGTGCCGACCTCGACGTCCTCGTACGCGATCTTCGACGTCATCGGATCCTCACGCCCCGCCTTCTTCTGCGTCCGCCGCGCGGGCCACCAGCTTGGTCAGGGCGCTCACCACGAGTTCGCCCGTCTCGTCGTGGACGTCGCCGCGGATGTCGACGACGTCGTTGCCCGCGAGGGACTTGATGGCCTCGATCGTCGAGACGACGGTCAGCCGGTCGCCGGCACGCACCGGACGCCGGTAGGCGAACTTCTGGTCTCCGTGCACCACCCGGCTGTAGTCCAGGCCCAGCTGCGGGTCCTCGACGACCTGCCCGGCCGCCCGGAAAGTGATCGAGAAGACAAAGGTCGGCGGGGCGATCACATCGGAATGACCGAGCGCCTTGGCGGCCTCCGGGTCCGTGTACACGGGGTTGGTGTCGCCGACCGCCTCGGCGAACTCACGGATCTTCTCCCGGCCCACCTCGTAGGGCTCGGTGGGTGGGTAGGTCCGTCCCACGAAGGACTGGTCGAGCGCCATTGGCCCGGCACCTCCTGATGTCTGCTGTGATGTCCCACAAACTAGCGGGAAAGCCAACCGCCGAAACGCCGTGAGGCCGCCCCCAAGTAGGGGACGGCCTCACGAACGAGCCTGTTTTTATCGCGTTTCGCGGTGCGCAGTGTGCGC
Source organism: Streptomyces sp. NPDC007157 (assembly GCF_040634235.1). NCBI lineage: Bacteria > Bacillati > Actinomycetota > Actinomycetes > Kitasatosporales > Streptomycetaceae > Streptomyces > Streptomyces sp. NPDC007157. The sequence continues at coordinate 226,367 of NZ_JBEYFE010000016.1, read as the reverse complement.
GTTGCAACGCGGGCAGTGCTTCTTCATCTCAAGACGGTCCGGGTTGTTACGCCGGTTCTTCTTGGTGATGTAGTTCCGCTCCTTGCACTCCACGCAGGCCAGCGTGATCTTCGGGCGGACGTCGGTGGCAGCCACGTGAGTGCTCCTAAGACGAACGGATGGACTGATACAACGCAAAAAGAGTAGCCGATCGAAGGACCGACCCCGCAATCGGCTACTGTCAGTAGCGGTGACCGGACTTGAACCGGTGACACAGCGATTATGAGCCGCTTGCTCTACCGACTGAGCTACACCGCTTTGATGAGATCAGTCCCGCCTCGCGACGGGACCTCTCACACCAGAGCCCCAATACGGAATCGAACCGTAGACCTTCTCCTTACCATGGAGACGCTCTGCCGACTGAGCTATTGGGGCGAGCGATGAAGACATTACACGCTCGGCCGCCGTTCACCCAAATCCGTTTCCCGCCGCTCCACCGGGCCCCTTCCGCCCGGCTCACGGCAGCCTCTCGGGCCCCTTCCGACGCTCCTCACGCGCGCGTGGCGACGCTCCTCACGCGCGCGTGGCGAACCGTTCCCGGCCGGTCCGACGGGGTCTCCGATCCGGTCCGACGAGGCCGGTACGACTATTGCGCTCCTCCCCGCCCCGCACGGTTCGTCACCCTAGGCTCGACTCACTCTGCGTGATCTTGAGTCCCCGCCCGGACCGACCTTCCTGGAGCGCGATGCCCGACAGCCAGCCGCAGCCGCCCTCGTCGTCGTCCAACTCCCCGGGCTCCTCGGGACAGTCCGAGCCGACCGGGCTCCTGCTCTGCGGGGCACGGCTCACCGACGGCCGAACCGTGGACGTGCGGCTGAGTGGCGGGCGCATCGAGGCGGTCGGTACGGCCGGCAGCCTGGCACCGGGTCCGGCTCGCGCGGGCGGCGCGCGCGTGGACCTCAGTGGCTACCTCCTCCTGCCGGCCCCGGCCGAACCGCACGCTCACGGCGACACCGCGCTCTCCGCCGATCGCGGCGGCCCCGTCTCGTACGACCCCGACGACGTCCAGCGCCGCGCCACCGAGGCCGCCCTGCTGCAACTCGGCCACGGCGCGACGGCGGTACGCGCGCACGTGCGCGTCGGCGACGTCCAGGGGCTGGCCGCCCTTGCCGCCGTTCTCCAGGCGCGCCGTTCGTTGCGCGGACTCGCGGAGCTGACGGCGGTCGCGATGCCCCGCGTGCTGACCGGGGTGGCCGGCGCGGAGGGGCTGGCGATACTGCGGGACGCGGCGAAGATGGGCGCGTCGGTGCTGGGCGGCTGCCCGGACCTGGACCCCGATCCCACGGGCTACGCGGAGGCCGTCCTGGAGGTGGCCTCCGAGCACGGCTGCCCGGTCGATCTGCACACGGACGCCGTCGATCCGGCCCGGCTGGCGAGACTCGCCGCGATGGCGGGCGGCATGCGCCCCGGCGTGACGCTCGGCCCATGCGCCGGGCTCGCGCGCCTGCCCGCCGAGGCGGTCACCCGGGTCGCGGACCAGCTCGCCGCGGCCGGCGTCACGGTGGTGTGCCTGCCCCAGGGCGGCTGCGGCTCCGTCGACCGCCGGGGCACGGCCCCGGTACGGCTGCTGCGCGCGGCCGGGGTGCGGGTCGCCGCCGGCAGCGGCGCCCTGCGCGACCTGTCGAACCCTGTCGGCCGCGGCGACCCCCTGGAGGCCGCCTACCTGCTGGCCTCCCGCCACGGCCTGCGCCCCGAGGACGCCTACGACACCGTGAGCGCCTCCTCCCGCGCCGCCCTCGGCCTTCCCGAGGTCCGCGTCGAGGCCGGCTTCCCCGCCGAACTCCTCGCCGTACGCGGCGACCACCTGGCCGGCGCCCTCTCCCTCGCCTACAGCCGGATCGTGGTGCACCGGGGGCGCGTGGTGGCACGCACGAGCGCGGTCCGCGAGTACTGCAACTCGGCGGCGACAGCGGAGCTGGGGCTGCCTCGACAGGGGCGGGGCGAGGTGTCCTGAGGGGGTGAGGGGGCGGAAGCACCGGGGCGCGTGTCGCGGGGTGCGTGTCGCGGGGTGCGAGCGGGCGCTGGAGCGGAGGGACCGGCGCGTGGTGATGGCAGTGCGCGGGGCGCGTGGCGTGGAGGCGGGCGCTACCAATGGGCGAGCGCGCGCCGGAGGGTGTGAGCAGGCGGGCGGGCGCCGGGCTCGTGGGCGTTGGGAGGCGCGTTCGGGAGCGCGGGCGCCGGCGTGCGGGTGAGTGCCCGGGAGCGCACGGCGCGCATGAGCGCGCCCGCAGAGACAACGTCAACCCGGCGGGTCGCTTTCGAGGCCCACTCGAGCGCGTGGGGCGCGTGAAGTCGTGCGGCGGATGCGGGGCTTCGGGCGTACGGTCGGAAACATGCGCATTGTCATCGCTGGTGGTCATGGTCAGATCGCGCTGCGGTTGGAGCGGCTGCTCTCCGCGCGTGGGGACGAGGTAGCGGGAATCATCCGGAAGGCCGAGCAGAGCGACGATCTGCGGACGGCCGGTGCCGAACCGGTGCTGCTCGACCTGGAGTCGGCGTCGGTCGAGGAGGTCGCGGCGCGTCTGCGGGGAGCGGATGCGGCGGTGTTCGCGGCGGGCGCGGGCCCGGGCAGCGGCAAGGCCCGCAAGGAGACGGTGGACAAGGACGCGGCGGTGTTGTTCGTGGAAGCGGCGGTACGCGCGGGCGTGCGCCGTTTCGTGATCGTCTCGGCGATGGGCGCGGACCCTGCACACCAGGGCGACGACGTCTTCGACGTGTATCTGCGGGCCAAGGGCGAGGCCGACGCGTACGTCACCCGGCAGAGCACCCTGGACTGGACGATCCTGCGCCCCGGTCAACTGACGGACGAGCCGGGCAAGGGCCTGGTGCGCCTGGAGGCGCACACGGGCCGCGGGCCGGTGACGCGTGACGACGTGGCCGCCGTACTCGCCGAGTTGGTGGACACGTCGGCGACGGCCGGTCTGACCCTGGAACTGATCGGCGGTTCGACGCCGGTCACGGTGGCCGTGAAGTCGGTCGCCGGGAACTGAACTCACCGCCCGGCCGTTGGGACTTGTGACGGTGGCGACGGCCGGGCGCGGTCCTCAGAACAGCGGTAGCTGCCCGGGAAAGTCCGGCACGACGTAACCATCCAACGACGGCTGGGCCGCGCCGATTTGGGCCTGTCGCCGCGAGCCGGAGCAGGAGACCAGGTCGCTGGTGTCCCGTGCCCCGGGCGGGTCGTGCCGCGCGAAGCGTCCCGCGACGACGGCGATTTCACGGTGACACACCGGGCAGGTTCTACGTCGGGAGGACATGAGCCCAGTGTGCCCCGGGGCGTGGCACACCTACCGGGGGCCACGGGCGTCCTGGGCGGCTGATCCGAGCGACTGCGGTGCCATCGACGCTCACGCCGACAGCGCGGTCGTAAGGGCGCACCGGTTGCGAGGGCCAGCCCCTCCGCGCCGACCCCACGGAACCGGTGACGGCGCCGGGGTACCAGTGTCGTCACGCGCTCGCCCGGCGCCCGCCTCCGCGTTCCCCGCACACCTTCAGAAGGGGCTGCGTCGACGCCGATGTGGGGCACGTCTCACCCCCGCTCGACGCACTCACGGCACAACGAAGAGACCCCCTCCGATCTGTGTTTCCACAGTTCAGAGGGGGTCTTCCCCAAAGTGGCGGCGCCAGGATTCGAACCTGGGAAGGCGAAGCCGGCAGATTTACAGCGGGCCGGTTCCGACTGCCCTGACCAGGTAAATTTACCCACCACTCCTCCTCGGGGGGACGGGTGGGGGAAGTCAGATTCCTCCTCGCCTTCAGGCAGGGGCGTGCCCCAGGCCCCCTCTGTCGTATCCCCGCGACCTAGGAGCCTGGCCCAGTCCATGGACTGGCCCGCTACGGGTCGACACAGAGCGCGACACCGACTGCCGAACGTAGTCGAACCTCTCTAACTCCTCCACCCAGACAATCCGCTGCCTCGTGCTTCAAGGCCGTCGGGTTCTCCTGCCCCCCGATCTCAGATGACCGGGTCTCGCCGAGCGAAGCACGTCGGCATGGCGCTGAGACCCAAGCCATCAACCGCGCAGCAAGGACTTCGTCGCGCGTCCTTGGGCTCATCAGGCACAAGCCGTGATGGGGCTTGCCACTAACCCAGTCACCTGCGCCGTAAGTCCTTCCAACAAGAAGACGCACAGGGAGCACCCTCGTGCGTCGTACCTACCAGAAGGGACGTGGGATCATCGACCCCATGCCGAACCTTGACACCGCCACCCAGCCGCTGACTGTTGCAGGGCTCTTTGCCGGCATCGGCGGTGTCGAGCTCGGGCTTCAGGCAGCAGGCATGCAGACCAAGCTGCTCTGCGAGTGGTGGGAGCCTGCGCAGGCTGTTCTGAAACACCGCTTCCCAGACACCGCACTTCACGACGACATCCAAACGTTGCAGGCGCTGCCCGACGTTGACGTGGTGACGGCGGGATTCCCGTGCACCGATCTGTCGCAAGCCGGCCGGACTCAAGGCATTCACGGAAAAGCATCCGGAATGATCAAGCATCTATTCGAGTTGCTTGAGGGTTCCTCCCCCAAGTGGGTCGTCATCGAGAACGTCCGCAACATGCTGGCTCTCGATCGCGGCACGGCAATGGAGTATCTGGTCAGTGAATTTGAACGGCTCGGCTACACGTGGGCCTATCGCCTTGTGGACTCTCGATTCACCGGAGTCCCTCAGCGCCGTCAACGGGTGATTTTCGTCGCATCGCGCACCGAGGACCCCCGGACCGTCCTGTTCGCTGATGAGGCTTCAGAACGTCCTGAGGCTGACTACAAAGAAGACGCCTACGGTTTCTACTGGACTGAGGGAAATACGGGGCTCGGTTGGGCACAGGACGCTCTTCCCACACTAAAGGGAGGATCTGGCCTCGGAATTCCTTCATCGCCTGCCGTTTGGGTGTGTGGTGCCAGCCCTGGACGCGCTATCCTCACTCCGCGAATCGAGGATGCCGAGGAAATGCAAGGATTTCCTCGCGACTGGACCAAGGCGGCGTTGGAAGTTGCCCGTCCCGGAACTAGGTGGAAGCTCGTAGGCAACGCCGTGACGGTGGGAGTTTCAGCATGGGTTGGTCGACGGCTCACGAAACCCGGCGACTTCGATGAAACCGGGCAGCTAATACTGCCTAAGGGGCTAAAGTGGCCGACTGCGGCCTGGGGTAACTCCGGAGAGCGGTGGTCTGTCCCGGCTGGTTTGTGGCCAGAACGCCACACTTACAAGCATCTCCTAGATGTCATGGACGCAGACAAGGCTGCACCCCTAAGTTTGCGCGCCACCACAGGATTCCATAATCGCCTCCTGAAAAGCCGCCTTCGCTATCGTGAGGAATTCTCACAAGCTCTAAAGGAGCACGCTGAGTTCATGACGGATTCAGTCATGGCTAGCTGATCAACACCCAACAACCGGTGAATGCGACCTCTGCCGGTACCGCAGAGGCCGCATTCTCCCACCTCAGCAGGCTTAAGCAACCGACAGTACGACCGCAGCTGTAGACTCCCGCGCATGACACCTGAGGGGAACCTGCAACGCCTGTCGGAGCTGCTCGACACAGATCACGAGAGACCTGCCAACAATAAGTACGTGGAAGCACGTAACTTCACGGCCGAACTCCTTGATTTGCCACCTTCTCGGGTCTATTTCACATATATCGGAAAGGTGAGCAACTTCGGCGTGCGCGCTGTTCAGTCGACAGCCGCCATGCAAGCAGCCGTGGTAGTCGCACTAATCAAGCTCAGGACTGAGGACGCTGCGACCCATAGAGCCGCGCATAAGCTTGCCATGAGGACAGGAAAGACGATCCTCATGCTGCAACGCCCCAGCGACGAAAGCCGCGAGTGGCAAGTGATGGGCGGCTACTTCGTGGCTGCTGCTGACCAATCACGAAGAATTGCCGAACGGATCGGAAGCGCATTCTCTACCACTTCCCTCCCTCTCGAAGGCATCAATATCGATCCTGGCGAGGCGGCCGCCACCGCAATTGACTACTTCGAGAGCCTCGGACTCAGCGGCGAGGGACTTGGTGCGGCACTTTCTAATCGCCAAGACATCTCCAGCATTGTTGCATTCGCCGCCGCGTCGAGTGCCGCCGGGCTTTCTGCCGCCGAAGCTGCTGTCATCGCTCAACGACGATCACTGGTCGCTGAACTTAAAGATATGATCGCGGATCCCGCCACAACAGAGACTGACCTGCACAGAAAAATCAAGGGTCAGTATTGGATTTTTGGCGGTAGGTACACCGGGGTTGCGCGCGGTTCTATCGTGCCGATGGACAGGTACGACATTCCACTGTTCTGTGCAGACGGATCATTGCATATCGTTGAGCTCAAGGGCTCACATATCACTGACCTCGTGGTCCGCCATAGGCAGCATCTGATCCCCGGTAAAGAGGTTCACGAAGCCGCCATGCAGGCGGCCAACTACATCCGCCAACTCGACGAAGGCGGCGCCGCCATGGAAACTTTGTACCGGAACAGTGGCCTAAATTACGATCTCCGACGCGGCCGGGCGACAGTCGTCATCGGGAATCAAGACTTCGTGAATATCCCAGAAGATTCGGCAAGGCAGCTTGGAGCCGCCACACGGGCAATGGTCGACCAGACCATCCGCACGTACAACTCGCTGATCAACCGTGTTGAGATCTTGACGTGGGCTGATTTGCTAGACGCTGCCGATCGATCCCTTCGCTTCGAAAGCGAGATTGTGGAAAATCAATCACGCGCCTCTGGAGAATCAGGAGACACCGAAACAGAGGTAGTCACGGGCGATTCCGACGGCGAAGATAACCCTGGCCTTTTCTAGGGCGCAGGGCGGAGCACCATGCTTCTTTCTCCGCATGAGGCGCACCCAACCGTCTGCAGATCGACTCTCGTTGACAGGCGGCACTACGCCAGGGAAGCACGACCTAAGCCGCGGAGCGAAGCCGCTCCGGGCTCGGCGTGCGATCCGTGAACCCGTGATCCGTCGACTGTGCCGCGCGCTGAGCTAGCCATCCGGAGACCCTCGGTCCACCGTTCACCGCGACACCCTCACGGACGGTACGGATGTGCGTGAACCCCTGCTCAAGGTAGTACCGCTGAAGGCTCTCATTCGTCGTCCAGGCGTCCAACCGGACCCACTTCGCGCCGGCGTGAAAGGCACGATCGCCGGCCCAGTCAAGGAGTCGCCCACCGAGGTTCTGGCCGGCATATTCGCGGCTAATGGTCAGCTTGTTGACGAACATGGACGGTTCGGCCAGTTCACCGTCAGTCCACAAGCCGTCTTCGGCGTCCGGGGTCAGCGTGATCGTCCCGGCTGTTGTGTGCCCGTCGCGAAGCATGAACACGGTGCCCGCTTCGATCGTGGCCAACAGCTTGTCGGCGGGATACGGACGGCTCCACTGATCGGAGCCGAGGTCCCGCAACCAAGCCGCCGCCTCCTGGCGGAACGCGAGCAGCTTGGTCACGTCATACGGTTCTGCTGGAGCGATGATCACGCGTTCTCACTTCGGGCGGACAACTCGCCGATCTCGTAGTTCATGCGGTTGAGGTCCCCTCGGAACGTTGTCACCGTGCACCGGATCGGCCGGTCGGCCGAGTAGCCGGTACGCGTCCAGAGCATCACTGGAACACCGGCACCAACCTCCAGAAGTCGTGCCTCCTCCGGCGTGGGCATCCGAGCAGCAATCTCATCGAAGTACCCGACCTGTTCGATACCCCGAGACGCGAGATACCGCGTCGTGCCCTCCTCGACATCTCCCGGCTCAGCCAGACGCGGCGACTCTTCGACCAGCCACGACGGATAGTAGGTCGCCTGCGTGGACCACGGAACGTCGTCCACATAGCGATGACAAAACCGCAATACCGTCTTCGCACCCGCCGGAACCCCGAGCCTCTCAGCGATGTCATCCGGAGCCGGCAGCATCTCCACCCGGAACGTCTGGTGAGGGCGCCGCCCAGCGTTCGAGACGTCGGTGCTGTAGGCGTCCCCGTTCTGCGGGAAGGTCAGGTTCTCGAACCGAGACGCGTTCAACTCGAACACCTCGTGCGACCTGACCTCGTAACCAAGCCCCTGGCTGGACGAGATCAACCCTTCGCTGACCAGCAAGCTAAGCCCGTTGCGGATGGTGTTCCTGGAAGCGTCGAAGCGCTCCTGCAGGTCGTTCTCGGAAGGCAGCCGCGCCCCCGGCGCGTAGGTGCCGTTGGCGATCTCGCGCCGCAGGACATCAGCGACCTGGCGGTACTTCGGCTGCTTCGTCATACCCCCATCATGACTCACTCGCGCAACTTGTTGGTACATGCAGCCCCTAACCACTTGACGACTCACTCTCCGTGGGTGCAGCATCACCACATCAGCTTGTACCAACAAGCTGAGCAAGAGGTGCAACACCATTGAGTGTGCTGCCCTCGCGCTCTGACAACTCCACAGCGTGACCCACCGCAGATGGGACGGCCGTGACAACTCCGGCTGAGGCGAGTGGGGACCAGTCGGTCATCTCCCGTCAGGGACACGTGCCGACTCAAAAGAACGGATCTGCCCAAGGGCACGAACGCCGCGCGAAGAGACCGAGAGGCGATTCCTCGGGAGAGCGGGACTGAGGCACAGATCCATATCGCGCAGTGCGGGTCGTCGCCTCCCGAAAAAGGTGTCCGGCGCGGCTCAGGGTCGCGCGCTTGTCCGACCTTCCGCAGGTCAAGGCTTGCGGCCGGTTGCCTCCGCTGCGCGTCTCGTACGCGCAGCGCTGAGGGGAGCCGGATCTTCCGACTTCAACGGCGTGCGGCCCCGGTGCGGGAACACCGGGGCCGCTGTTCGGGCCGTTCCTCTCTGGAAGGAACCAAACCCTATGAACCCCATCGTGACTGTTCAGGACGCTGTTACCGCGTTCGCCGACTTCATGGAGCCGACGGACCGGGAGTTGGACGCGATCGAGCTGGAGATGCCCGCGATCCTGGCGGACGTCGACCTGTTGGACGCGCAGATCATCACCCTGGACCGCACCCCGAACGACCTAGACGCCCGCCGGATCCGCCGGGCCCGCCGCCGAGTGCTCTCCGAACGTCTCGCGCTCGCCAACCACACGGCTGGCGCGAGCCTGCCGGGGGGTGCGGCATGAGGGACCTCAACGCCAAACGGCTGCTGACCGTGCTGCCGGCGGTCGCGATGACCGCCGTGTCCATGGTCCTCACCCTGGCCGTGGTCGTGATGTGGCTCGGGGAGTCGATGCCCAAGGGCGTCGCCATGGTCGTCGGGTTGGGCATCGACGGCGGATGGCTCGCCACCCTCGCCTACGAACGCCGACTGGCGGCACAGGGCGACCACAGCAACGCCGTAACCGGCGTCGGCTGGTCGTTCGGCGCCGTCGCTTCCGGTGTCCTGGTCACTCACGCCTTGCTCGCCGACGAGACGTCGCGGGGTGCGTGGCTGGCGGTGGCGTGGCTGCCGATCGCTGCCAAGGCTCTGTGGCTGGTCCACGGGCTGTGGGAGCGCACCGCCCTCACCCCGGCGGCGCTGGACATGATCCGGGGCATTCAGCAGGACGCCCGCGACGATGCGGCCGTGGCCCGTGCCCGCCTGCGCGCCGAAGCGTCCACGGAAGAGACCCGGCTGACGGCCGTGACACAGGCGGGGGCACGCGTCGCACGCGTCCAGGCCAGGACCGCCGACACTCTCGCCGACGCGTGGTCGAAGCTGGAGACGGCCCGCAAGGGCGAGAGCACCGGACGCGCCCTGACCAGCGTGACCGGCCGCGTCACACCCGACGTCACACCCTCCTGGGAACTCCCCGTCTGGGGCCCCTCCGAGGCGGTTGCGGCGCTGGAGCAGGGGCCCGCGCTCACCGATGACGCGCTGGACGTCGTGGTCGACGGGATCCGGCTGAGTGAGCAGCCGCCGTTGTCGTACCGGGAGATGGCCACTCGCTTCCGCGCCGCCGGCCACTCCGCATCCGAGGTCCGCCTTCGGGCCGCCTGGAAGCGCGTCGTGTGAAGGCCACGCTGCTGTTCGGCGAAGGGGACTGCGGCTGCGACGTCGGCTGATGCATGACCTAGAACGCCCGGTCCGGCGGGGCGGGTCCGGTCAGTGTCCTTGGCCGAACCATGAATATGCGCGCACGGCGATACGCGCGCAGAGCAGAAAGAAGTGCAGGCCCAACCGGTCCGCTGCCACGGCCAAGAGAACCGCTGCGCCCGCGACTTTCCCGGCGACATTGCGCCAGGAGAACACGCGCCGGTCGGGCTGCGCCGGTTCCACGTCTCTCGCGGACGTGCTGCTTTCACCTGCGATGGCGCTGTGCGCCTCGGTCTCCCCACCCATGCGCGGACCTTATCGCTCCCACAGAAGCGGCAGCGCCCGCCTGCCCCAACTCCTCTCCCGCGAAGGGAAACAAGCATGGCAAAGCCCGACACCCGCCGTGTGGACCGCGAGATCCACAAGACGGAGAAGAAGTTGGAAGCGGTCCGCCGGGGCGAGTGGTGGCCGCTGACCACCCGCGAACGACTCGCCATGAGCCGCGCCATGGCCGGCGGCGCCCGCAGCATCCACCAGGGACGCAGCACCGGCCGCGCCGAGACCCGCATGGACTCCCTCGGATCCGCCGCCGAGAGGCGGCTGAACGCCGAACTGACCGCCCTGTACAGCGAGCGGCAGCGCATCGTCACCGAGTACGCGCAGGCCAAGGCCAAGAACAAGTCGTCCGGCTGGTGGTGACCAGCCACAACACCGGGGCCGCCGCCTCTTTGGCCGGACACGGCGGCCCCGTGCTCTCCCACTCATCCCGCCCCGCATCCGGGGCAGTCAGGAGAACTGCCAGCATGACCGAGAACGTCATCAACCTCCACAAGCCCACCGACCCGCCCACCGGCGCCAACTCGCCGACCGTGCTCACGGTCGTCCCCGACCCGGCACCCGCCCCCGCGGCCCCGCTGTGGGTGCGCTCCGGGCGGGCCATCCGTACGGCCGTGACGCACGACGTCACGAAGACGTCGGCCCGCGCGGCGGCCCGGCACGCCCTGTACGTCTATGGCGGCACCCGCATCGTCACCCGCCGCGCGTGGGAGGCCCGCACCCCCGCCCGTTACGAGCGGCTCATGCGCGCTGCTGAGGCGGCGGGGAACCTGGAAGAGGCCCGCGAGTGGGAGGAGCGCGGGCAGCACTTCCGCGAGGCACGCCACCGCCGCCGCATGGACCTCCTCCACTCCCCGATCGAAGCCGCCAAGGGCGCCGCCGTGTCCGCCGGCACCGGAGTCGGGTTACTGGTCGCCCTCGGAGTCTGCATGGCCATCGCCACCAAGGACGCCACCGAGGTGGTCACCCCGCTCATGGCGGTCATCAAGTTCATCAACCTGATGATCACCATCGTTCAGGTCGTCTGGGGCCCGGCGCTCACGATCAGCCCGTTCCTCGCACTGCTCGCCCTGTGGTCGGTCGGCGCGCACCAGAAAGCCGCCCCGTCATGGTCGATGCCTGAGCAGCAGCGATCGAGCGAGGGTGAGCCCATCACCCCGTCCATCGTGGTCAAGGCCCTGCGCGACCTCGGAGTGCCTGCCCTGCGCAACGCCATCAAGGAGATGGGCGACGCCGGCGCGTCGATGCTCGGACCGATCCGGATCGCCGGATGCGGCGTCGAAGTCGACGTCACGCTCCCGTCGGGGGTGTCCACGATCGAGGTGCAGAACCGGCGCCGCAAGCTCGCCGAGAACCTCACCCGACACGAGCACGAGGTGTTCATCATGATCCCCGTGGCCGCGCGGACGGTCCGGCTGTGGATCGCCGACTCCGGCGCCCTGGACGAGCCGATCGGTCCGTCTCCCCTAGCCACCGACGAGACCATGACCGCCGACTACAAGAAGGGCCGCGCACCCTGGGGCCAGGACCTGCGCGGCGACTCGGCCGGCATGAGCCTCTACCAGCGCCACCTCCTGATCACGGGTCTGTCGAACCAGGGCAAGACCGCCGCCCTGCGGTCGCTGGCGCTGTGGCTGGCGCTGGACCGGTCGGTGGAGTTCCTGATCGGCGACCTCAAGGGCGCCGGCGACTGGGCCATGTTCATCGGCCGTGCCCGGGTGCTGATCCAGGGACCGACCGATGAGCACGTGATCGAGGTGACCGAGATGGCAGAGAGCGCGGTGGACGAGATGAACCGCCGTCTCCAAGCCCCGCCCGGCACCGAGTTCCCGCCGCTGATCGTGCTGGTCGATGAGGCGCAGGTGGCGTTCATGTGCCCGGCCAAGGACGAAGAGAAGCGCCCCTACGGCGGGTCCAAGGCAACGTCCCGGTACTTCACGGCCGTACGGAAGATCCACAACCAGGGCCGTGCGGTCAACGTGCTGATGTGGCAGGGCACCCAGGACCCGACGAACGAGAACCTTCCCAAGCTGGTCCGCGAGGGTGCCCACACCCGCGCCTCACTCGCCCTGGGCACGGAATCGCAGGCCCGTATGGCACTCGGGGACAAGGCCGTTGACGGCGGCGCGGCGCCGAACCTGCTGCGTCCGGGGCTGGACAAGGGCACGGTCGTGGTCGCGTCGGACGGCATCGACATCCCGGCCGGCCAGTCGTCCATCACGGTCCGCACGCACTACATCGACACCGACACCGCGCACGCGATCTGCGAGCGGGCCAAGGCCCTGCGCGACGGCGTCACCACCCTCAGCGTGCTCAAGCGGGACGCGCCGCGTGACCCGCTCGCCGACATCGCGCAGGTGATGGGCGACGCCACCCGCGTGCGCACCAAGGACGTCCTGGCTCGGCTCGCGGCCCTGGACGCCGGCACCTACGGGAAGTGGTCGTTCCTGGACCTCACCCGCGTCCTGGACGGCACGGGAGCCGAGCCCTACAAGTCCGACGGCGTCATGAACATCGCCCGCGACCGGATCACCGGCGCGCTCGCCGACCGCGACAACCAGGGTTCCGCTTCCGCTTCCGAATGACAGGGAGCCGACCCGCCGCGGGTCAGGGAGGCAGGGAGAACTCCCTAACCCCCTCCCTGACCCGCCTCCCTCCCCCTGACCTGCGTAATTGATCGTCAGGGAGGCAGGGAGGCACCGCAGGTCAGACCCCCGAAACCCCCCTCTCAGCACCCCCCAAGGGGGTGTCCTCTCCTCCCTGCACCGTGACCGGAAGGGATTCCGCATGTACCCCAAGACCACCCCCGACACGTCCCTGTCGGGCGTCCGGATGAGCGACGACGTGGCCGCCACCGAAGCGGCCCGGATCATCGCCGACGCCTACAAGCCCACCCCCGACATGCCGACCGCCTACCGCGACGACAGCCCGCTTCCCGCCTACGGGGACACGCCCCCGGTGCTCCAGCCAGACCGGCGGATCGTGCCCGCGTGGGCCGCCGGGACCGCCGTCGCCGGCATCGGGGTGGGGGCCGCGTTCGTGGGTGTCGGCTGTGGTGTCTGGCTCGCCTGCCAGGGCTTCGCCGCCGTCTCCCTCACCTCGGTCCTGTTCGTCACCCTGCCCATCGCGGCTGTGGCCGGCGTGTTCGCCGCGATCGGCACGGCACTGCGGTCCCTCAAGGGCGTCCACACCGAAACCCACCACCACTACCGGGCCCCGGTCAGCCAGCACCACACCACCAGCAAGACCTACGGACTGTCCGCCCGCACCCACAACCAGCACACCAGCTGACAGGAGACCACCACCATGCTCCGCATCCGACTCAAGGTCATCGACACATGCCCCCGCCGGGCCCTGGTCCTGACCGACACCCCCCGCCCCAACTGCCCGAACTGCCAGGGACGCGGCGGCACCGTGGAGGACTACAGCTACCCGGACACCGGTGAGCACTGGGGAAGCGGCTGGGAGATCTGCGCCTGCTGGACCGCCCGCCGGCTGACCCTGCTGCCCCTGCCGCGCTGGATGCGCCGCACCCCGCCCGGCGGCTACAGCGCCAACGCCCCGTTCTAGCTACGCCAAGGGCGGCCCCCGCATCTCGCCAAAGAACCGGGGCCGCCCTTGTCATCCAGCACGCTCACAACGAACTGGAGACATCCAGAATGACCCAACTCACGGTCATCCGGCGAGCGGACGAACCCGCCTCGTTCGCCGCTCTCTTCCTGCGCCTGTTCGGGCGCCCGCCCCGGCTGCTGGACCTGTACTGCTGCCAGGGCGGCGCCGCCAAGGGCTACACCGACGCCGGGTTCGACGTGACCGGCGTGGACAAGGACCCCCAGCCGCGCTACCCGTTCCGGTTCGTGCGGGCGGACGCGATCGCGTATGCAATGGAGCACGGGGCCGCGTTCGACCTCATCCACGGCTCGCCGCCGTGCCAGCACGACAGCGACTGCCAGCGGATCCAGGGCAACACCCACCCCGACCTGATCGCCCCCACCCGCACCGCCCTGGAGCTGACCGGGCGGCCCTGGGTGATGGAGAACGTCGGCGGCGCCCTGCCCAAGCTGCGCACTCCGGTGATGCTGTGCGGGCAGATGCTCGGCCTGGAGAACTACCGCCACCGGTACTTCGAGCCGGGCGGCGGCTTCACCCTGGACCAGCCGGACCACCCCGCGCACCTGGTCCCCCAGGCCAAGATGGGCCGCCCCGTCCCGCCCGGTCACTACGGGCAGTTCGTCGGCAACTTCTCCGGGGTCCCGCTCGCCCGCCAGGTACTTGGGGTGCCGTGGATGAACCGCGACGGCATCCGCGAATGCATCCCGCCCGCCTACGCCCACCACATCGGTACCGCCGCACTCGCCCACCTGACCGCGAGCGGTCTGGCGGTGGCGGCATGAGCGAGCACCTGCACACGGCGCTGCGTATCGCCGCTGCGGGCCTGCCGGTGCTGCCGCTGCGCCGGGGGAAGCTGCCGTTCGGGAACTGCCCCGCATGCACCCGGAACGCGTGCGGCGGGCGGCCGACGATGAAGGCGGCGGGCCCCTGTGAGTGCGGGGCGCCGTGCCACGCATGGGCCGCCGCCACCACCGACCCGCACGTCATCGGCTCGCTCGCGTGGGCGTCGGCGTGGCGGCAAGCGGCGGCCGTGGCCTACCACCCCGGCGGCGCCGGCCTCACCGTGGTCGACCTGGACGACACGGCAGCCATCGCGTGGGCCCGCAAGGCCCTGCCCGCCACCCGGACCGTGCCCACGACGCGGGGAGAGCACTGGATCTACCGGGGCACCATGCCGTCCGCCAACGCGGTCCGGCCCGGCGTCGACATCAAGTCCCTTGCCGGGTACGTGCGTTGGCTCGGAAACGGCACGGGCGCCACAGTCTCTCTGACGGACCCTGTGCGCGCCCTGACACTAAAGGGACCCGCTGTGCCCAGTAGTGCGCCACAGAGCCTCACAGTGCCCCTGAGGGGCCATGGGGGCGAGTGCCCGCACCGCACACCCACCTACTTGGAACGTGGCGTGTCCATGGCCGTGCAGCGGATCAGTGAGGCGCGCAGCGCGGTCCACGCGACGGTGTACCGGACGTTCCTCGCGGTGCTGTCGACGCACGGCCGGTGCGGGTGCCTCACCGACACCCACGTCAACCGGCTGTTCACCGCCGCACAGGCCAAGGGCGAGACCCCCCGGCACTGCACCGAGGCGTGGACCAACGCCCTGACCACCTTGGGACTGTGACCGTGTCCGACGACGAGAAGAACCCCGCCCGGCAGGTCATCACCGACTACGCGCAGGCCCACTTCCGGTACTTCCGCACCGTGGACGGGACCGTATACGCGCAGCGCACCGGCCACCCCGTGGCCCGCCCGATCCGCTCCCAGGGCACGACCGGCAGCCACCGCCAGGAACTCATGGTCGGCCTCTTCCGCGACGGGGTCGGCGTCTTCAACGGAACCGCCCTCAAGGAGGCGTTGGACTTGATCGAGGCACTCGCCCTCACCGAGCAGGTACAGCCCACCCATATCCGCGTGGCCCCCGGATTCGACGGGGCCACCTGGCTCGACCTCGGTCGCGACGACGGGCGGTCCGTCCGTATCCACCCCACCGGATGGGACGTCCGGGTCCCCGACCCCGAAGAGGTGTGCTGGCGGCGCACCCAGCTCACCGGGGAACTCCCGATGCCCGCCAAGGACACCAACGGCAAGGGCATCGACCTGCTGATGCGGCTGTGCAACTTCGCCGACGCCAGGACCGAGGCCCTCGCCATCGCGTGGCTCATCGGCTGCCTGGAGCCGTCCGCACCCGTCCCCGCCCCGTTCCTCACCGGCCCGCAGGGCGCCGGCAAGTCGACCGGCGGGCGGATGCTCGTGCGGATCATCGAGGGTATGAGCGGCGACCTGCGCAGGGCGCCCAAGGACGAAGAGAACATGATCACAGCGGTCGCGGCCGGATGGATCACCGCCCTGGACAACCTCTCCCACCTGCCCCCGGACCTGTCCGACCTCATGTGCTGCATCATCACCGGAGCCGAGAGCATCAAGCGCGCGCTGTTCACCGACGGCGACGTCGTCCGCTCCCGCTACCGCCGGCCCATGCTGCTGACCGGCATCGACGTCGGCGTCATCCGCCCCGACCTCGCCGAACGACTCCTCACCCTGCGCCTGGAACGCCCCCGAGTCAGGCGAACCGAAGCGGAGCTGTGGACGGAGTACGCCGAGATCCTGCCCGTCGTCCTCGGCTCCCTGCTGGACCTGACCGTCAAGGTCCGCGCGGTACAGGCCGAGACCCCGACCGATCTGCGCATGGCCGACTTCGCCCACCTGTGCGCCCAGCTCGACACCGCCACCGGCTTCGGAACGCTGGAGGCATACCGGGCCAGCCTGGATGACCTCAACGACGACGTGATCGAGGGCGATCTACTGGCCCAGACAGTCCTCAAGCACGCCGCCGAACTCACTCCGGGCGAAGAGGTCCGGATGACGTCTGCAGATTGGCTGCATACCCTGACCGCCCTCTACAGCGGCGAGGAATGCCGCCCCCTGCCCAAGGGCTGGCCCACCACCGGCAAGGTGCTCTCCGACCGGCTGAGGCGCATCCAACCCACCCTGGCCGCGCGGGGCGTCCTCGTTGACTGGGGCCGCACCAGCTCCGCCCGCTACATCGAACTCAGCCGCCAGGCCCCGCCCCCGCCGCCCGAGCAGCAGACCGCGTTCTGACCCTGCCGCACAGGCAGACAAGCAAGAGGAGCACGCCACGCCGCGGGTGCTCCTCTTGCTGTTCGGCGGCGGCGGCCGCCCTGCACAGGTCGCGCCGCGAAGCGGCCCGTTCTTCAAGCCCTGAGCGGACGTACTGACCACAGACACCCCCCTTTCTTTTCCTAAGTAGGGAAGATCTGCGTCACTGCGTCACCGAGGGCCTGACAGACGGCCGCTGACCTGCGGCGAAAACGGTGACGCAGACGACGAATCCTGCGTCATCCCGCGTCATCAGCGTCACCCCAGGACGAGCGCTCGTGTCATCGATGACGCACCACCCGCCGCGCTGCGTCACCAGAACCCGCAGGTCAGAAGCCTGATTGACGCAGGTGACGCGATGACGCAGAAATCCCAGCTTCGGACAGCACAGACCACCCCGCCCCAAGACCAGCCCAAGCGAGGAGTAGCACTGTGGCCCGCCCCAAGATGCTCAAGCTCCCCGAAGTCCTTGACGAGATCGACATGAGCCGCGCCGCGTTCTACCGCATGCGCGCCCGAGGCAAGGCACCCAAGCTCATCAAGCTTCCCAACGGTCAACTCCGCTGCCGTCGCAGCGACCTGGACGCATGGTGGTCGTCCATGGAAGAAACCGCCGCCTGACCTTCACCTTCACGCCTGAGACACGAGGGGCCCGCTTCCTGTGGGCCCCTCTGGAGTTTGCATGTCACTCACCTATGACGTCCGTCTCTACTCCATCGAGATCCGTAAGGATCGTCCGAAGCCGTACCGTCTCCGTTGGCTCGTCGGGGAGCGCAAGCACTCCAAGAGCTACACGCTCAAAGTGCAGGCGGAAGGCCGCCGTTCGGAACTCATGTCCGCTGTACGGCGCGGCGACCAGTTCGACGAGGAGACCGGCCTGCCGGTCTCCGAGCTGCGCGCGAAGCAAGGTTCCATTACCTGGTACGAGCACACCCGTACGTACGTCGACCGCAAGTGGACGTTGGCGCCGGCCAAGTCACGGAAGAACTACGCCGACGCGCTCGCCACGATCACCCCCGCCCTCGTGAAGACGAAGAGCGGCATGCCCGATCCGGCGCTACTGCGACGTGCTCTCTACGGGTGGGCGTACAACCGGAACCGCTGGACCGAGACCGCGCCGGACGACGTGACCGGCGCCCTGGCATGGATCGCCAAGCACTCCATGCCGGTCTCCTCACTGGAAGACCCGGCGACGGTCCGGCTGGCCCTGGACGCTCTCGCTCTGAGGCTGGACGGGAAGGAGGCTTCACCGCGCACCGCGAAGCGAAAGCGGGCGTGCCTGAGCGACGTTCTCGGACTGGCGGTCGAAAAGCAGTACTTCACCATGCCGGTCAACCCGCTCTCAGCCGTGAAGTGGACGGCCCCGAAGTCAGTCGAGGCAGTCGACCCCGAGAGCGTCGCCAACCCTCGCCAGGTGCGGGCACTGTTGGCGGGGGTCCGCGAGCAGGGGTCGCGCGGGCGGCACCTGGAAGCGTTCTTCGGGTGCCTGTACTACGCGGCCATGCGTCCGGCTGAGGCTGCCGGACTGCGTGCGGATCAGTGCGACCTACCGAAGACGGGATGGGGGATGCTCACCCTCCGTCAGGGCGTCGTCCGGGCAGGACGGAGCTGGACGAACGACGGAGCGGCACACGAGACCCGCCACCTGAAGGCGCGCGCCAAGAAGGACTCCCGCCCAGTGCCGATCCCGCCGCACTTCGTCCGCATGCTGAGGGAGCACATCGCCACGCACGGCACGGCGCCGGACGGCCGACTCTTCCGGACCAGCCGCAACGGCCTACTTCAGGAGACCGGCTACGGGGAGGTATGGGCGAAGGCTCGACAAAATGTGCTGAGCGAGGCGGAGACGTCCTCATTGCTCGCCCGCCGTCCCTACGACCTTCGGCATGCCGGGGTGTCGTTCTGGCTCAGCTCCGGCGTAGACGCCATGGAGTGCGCCCGGCGGGCCGGCCACAGCATCGCGGTCTTGCACAAGGTGTACGCCAAGGTGCTGGACCAGACCCGGGAGCAGGCCAACAGCCGGATCGATGTCGCACTTCGGGAGTGGAACGAACCCGGGTGATCATGCTCACCCTCGGGGGACACCTGGGGGACACGGGCTGACCGGTAGTGGGATTTGGGCGGAACGGGGTGAGACACGTCCACGTCCCGTCCATACCGAATCGAACGGAGCCGATCAACAAGAAACCCCCTCTGACCAGGCTAAGAACCTGTTCAGAGGGGGTCTTCCCCAAAGTGGCGGCGCCAGGATTCGAACCTGGGAAGGCTGAGCCGGCAGATTTACAGTCTGCTCCCTTTGGCCGCTCGGGCACACCGCCGGGGTTTGCCACCAAGTCGAACCGTTTTTCGGCGGTGCTCCCTGGCAACGACGTAAACAATACCCGATCCCAAGGGGTGCTCCGCCACCCGATTGATCTGCGCTCGCGAGACGTGGGGTGGCTAGGCTGGTGCGGATGCGGCCCGGTCCCCACACCAGGCGCGGTCGCCGTCACGCACCGGAACGCATCCCGTTACGCCCCCCGATACAAGGAGCCACAGGACATGGCCGACTCCAGTTTCGACATCGTCTCGAAGGTCGAGCGGCAGGAGGTCGACAACGCCCTCAACCAGGCCGCCAAGGAGGTCTCGCAGCGTTATGACTTCAAGGGCGTGGACGCCTCGATCGCCTGGTCCGGCGAGAAGATCCTGATGCAGGCGAACTCCGAGGAGCGGGTCAAGGCCATCCTCGACGTCTTCCAGTCGAAGCTGATCAAGCGCGGCATCTCGCTGAAGGCGCTCGACGCGGGTGAGCCGCAGCTCTCCGGCAAGGAGTACAAGATCTTCGCGTCGATCGAGGAGGGCATCTCCCAGGAGAACGCGAAGAAGGTCGCGAAGATCATCCGGGACGAGGGTCCCAAGGGCGTGAAGGCCCAGGTCCAGGGCGACGAACTGCGCGTCAGCTCCAAGAACCGCGACGACCTCCAGGCCGTGATCGCGCTCCTGAAGGGCCAGGACCTCGACTTCGCACTCCAGTTCGTGAACTACCGGTAGTCACCGCGGGCCGAGGTATGACGAAGGGTGGGCGCCCTCGGTGCCCACCCTTCTCCTCTGCAGGCCGGGGCCGGCCGCGGCTGGGCGCTCAGTCGCGCGAATTGCCGAAGAGGAGGCGGTAGAGGATCAGCAGGACCAACGAACCGCCGATCGCCGCCACCCAGGTCGCGCCGTCGTAGAAGTCCTTGGCGATGGGGTGGTCCAGCCAGCGTGCCGATATCCAGCCGCCGAGGAACGCACCCACGATGCCGATGAGGGTCGTGCCGATGAAGCCGCCCGGGTCGCGTCCCGGCAGCAGGATTTTGGCGATGGCGCCGGCCAACAGTCCCAGGATGATCCAACTGATGATGCCCATGCCCTGAACCTGCCCTTCCGCGCTGGGTTCGCACTGTTCCGGCCCTGTGATCTCCTTCTCGGCCGGCTGTGTCGGACAGGCCGTCCGAGTCATCCGCAGATGGCCGTCACACGTGTGTTCGTGCCCTGTCGATGACGAGGACGCCATGGCGACACCTCGCGGTTGCGGCGATCAGTAGGGTGCGGCGCATGGCTTCCTCCCCTCCTGGCCTGCGGCGCACGCTGGGCGTGCACGACGCCGTGGTCGTCGGCCTCGGCGCGATGATCGGAGCAGGCGTGTTCTCGGCGCTGGGCCCGGCGGCCCGCGCCGCCGGGTCGGGGCTGCTGCCGGGGCTGGCCGTCGCAGCCCTGGTCGCCTACTGCAACGCCATGTCCTCGGCCCGCCTCGCCGCCCGCTACCCGCAGTCCGGCGGCACCTACGTGTACGGACGGGAGCGGCTCGGCGCCTTCTGGGGGTATCTCGCGGGCTGGGCGTTCGTCGTCGGCAAGACGGCGTCCTGCGCCGCGATGGCGCTCACCGTGGGCTCCTACGCATGGCCGGGGCAGGCGCACGCGGTTGCGGTCGCGGCAGTGGTGGCACTGACCGCCGTGAACTACGGCGGTATCCAGAAGTCGGCCTGGCTGACGCGGCTCATCGTCGCCCTGGTGCTGGCGGTCCTCGCTTCCGTGGTGGCCGTGTGCCTGACGTCCGGGCGAGCGGACGCCGGGCGGCTGGACATCGGCCTGTCATCGGGTGTGGTCGGCGTGCTTCAGGCGGCCGGCCTGCTGTTCTTCGCGTTCGCCGGGTACGCGCGGATCGCGACCCTCGGTGAGGAGGTGCGGGACCCGGCGCGCACCATCCCGCGCGCGATCCCGCTGGCCCTGGGTATCGCGCTGGTCGTGTACGCGTGCGTGGCGGTGGCCGTGCTCTCCGTGCTCGGCGCCGACGCGCTGGGACGGACGGGGGCGCCGCTGGCCGACGCGGTACGGGCGGCCGGGGTGCCGGGGCTGGTGCCCGTGGTACGGGTGGGTGCGGCGGTGGCCGCGCTCGGCTCGCTGCTGGCGCTGATCCTTGGCGTGTCACGGACCACGCTCGCCATGGCTCGTGACGGCCATCTGCCCCCGGCGCTGGCCGCCGTGCATCCGCGTTTCGAGGTCCCGCACCGCGCGGAGCTGGCCGTCGGCGCGGTGGTCGCCGTGGCGGCGGCGACGGTGGACCTCCGGGGTGCCATCGGTTTCTCCTCCTTCGGTGTGCTGGCGTACTACGCGGTGGCCAACGCCTCGGCCTGGACACTCGATCCGGCCCCGCGTGCCCGCGTGGTTCCGGTGGTGGGCCTGCTGGGCTGTACGGTGCTCGCCTTCGCGCTGCCGGTCATTTCGGTGGCCACGGGGGCCGCCGTGCTGGCCGCGGGCGCGGTGGCGTACGCCGTACGGCGGCGGGTGACGGCTCGGTAGCCGGCAGCCGCGCTCAGGAGGCCCGGTCCCTCAGGAGGCCTGTTCCGGCGCCGGAGCCGTGCGTATCCGGAAGTCGTCCCACGGCGCCAGATCCGTGCCCTCGCGGTCTCCTCGTACCAGCCCGTGCCGTTCAGCCAGACGCACAGCCAGTCGGTGAGGGTGGGCGCGTCCACGAACCAGGCTCCGTCGGCGCCGTCGGCGTTCGGCTCGTAGAGCAGGACCGTGGCCTGCGGGGTACGGCAGTCCACGCACGCGTACATACCGCAGCCCCAGTGGGAGATCGGCAGGACGCCCTCCGGCCAGGGCCACTCCGGGTTCTTGCGGCCGTACTCGCGGTTGGTGAGGTACTGGGCGACGGCGGCGGGTTCGCCGGAGGGAGCGGCGTCGAGCAGGGGCAGCAGGCCGTACGACGGGCCGAAGCCTCCGTCACCGACCTGCTCGTAGAGCGCGGTGAGGAGGCGCGGCAGGGGGAAGCCCAGGGCTTCCCGGGCGCGGTCGAGGGTGGCTGCGTCGACGGGTGCGGGGAGTGAAGGCCAGCCCCACGGACGGGAGTCGCGGGCCTGTACGGCCACCCGTGTCAGCAACTGCTCGATCTCGGTCATGGCTTCATGATGCAGGCCGCCACGGACAATCGCGGCGGCCTGTGGACAACCCTTGACCCGGGTGCGGGCCTGTGGACAACTCGTGTGGGGCAAGCCCCGGATGAGGTGTGGTCAGCGATTCCCGAACGGCTGGTCCGTGGGCACGATCTCGCGTCCCAGCGGAAGCAGGGAGACCGGAATCAGCTTGAAGTTGGCGATGCCGAAGGGGATCCCGATGATCGTCAGGCACATCACGACACCGGTGACGATGTGAGCGAGGGCCAGCCACCAGCCCGCGAGGACCAGCCACAGGACGTTGCCGACGCAGGAGGGGGCGCCGGCGTCCCGCCGCTCGACGGTCGTGTATCCGAAGGGCCACAGGGCGTAGACGCCGATACGGAAGGCCGCTATCCCGAACGGGATGCCGATGATCGTGATGCAGAGGATCACGCCCGCCAGCAGGTAGCCGAGGAACAGCCAGAAGCCGCTCAGGACGAGCCAAATGACGTTCAGGATGGTCTTCACTGCGGGCGACCTGCCATCTTCTCTAGCCGGGCGATCCGCTCCGCCATGGGCGGATGCGTCGAGAACATCTTGGACAGTCCCTGGCCCGGGCGGAAGGGGTTCGCGATCATCATGTGGCTCGCGGTCTCGATCCGGGGCTCGGGGGGCAGCGGGAGCTGCTTGGTACCGGCCTCCAGCTTGCGCAGGGCGCTGGCGAGGGCGAGCGGGTCGCCGGTGAGCTGGGCGCCCGAGGCGTCCGCCTCGTACTCCCGGGAGCGGCTGATGGCGAGCTGGATGAGGGTGGCGGCGAGCGGGCCCAGGATCATGATCAGCAGCAGGCCGAGGAAGCCGGGGCCGTCGTCGTCGTCCGAACGGCCGACCGGGATCAGCCAGGCGAAGTTGACCAGGAACATGATCACCGAGGCGAGGGCGCCGGCGACCGACGAGATGAGGATGTCGCGGTTGTAGACGTGGCTGAGCTCGTGGCCGATCACACCCCGCAGTTCGCGCTCGTCCAGGATGCGCAGGATGCCTTCCGTGCAGCACACGGCGGCGTTGCGCGGGTTGCGGCCGGTCGCGAAGGCGTTCGGGGCCTCCGTCGGGGAGATGTACAGGCGGGGCATGGGCTGGCGGGCCTGGGTGGAGAGGTCGCGGACCATCCGGTACAGGGCCGGCGCCTCGAATTCGCTCACCGGGCGGGCGCGCATCGCGCGTAGCGCCAGTTTGTCGCTGTTCCAGTACGCGTACGCGTTCGTGCCGAGGGCGACGAGGACCGCGACGATCAGACCCGTCCGGCCGAAGAAGCTGCCGATGACGATGATGAGTGCCGACAGTCCCCCGAGGAGAACTGCCGTCCTGAGTCCGTTGTGCCGGCGGTGCACGGTACGCCCTCCAAGTCGTGCGGCAGGGGAACCCTTTGCCTGCGGTGCTGCCTTCCGATCTGCGATGCCACCGGTGTCGTGGTGTCACGTCCAGTGGACCCTTCCGCACTGGTCAACGCCAGGCGACGGCCACTAGTTCCCTTGTGTCCGCTGTGCGCCGCGTGAGCCGTCCGGGTGAGAGCGGGGCCCTCGTGTGCGGTGGTCTGCACGCGCGTGCGTGCAGGGCGTCAGAACAGGCCGGTGGCGGCGAAGCGGAGCACCAGCTGGGGCGCGCCGGAGAGGGCGACGCCGAGGGCGCCGGTGAGGGCGAGCGCGGCGGTGAGGGGGGCCGGGAGGCGGTGCTTGGTGGTCTCGCCTTCGGGGGCGCGGAACAGCAGGGCCGTCCATTGGAGGTAGTAGTAGAGGGCGATCACGACGTTGACGGCCATGACGACGGCCAGCCAGCCGAGACCGGCGTCGACGGCCGCCGAGAAGACGGTGACCTTGGCGAAGAGTCCGACGAGGCCGGGCGGGAGTCCGGCCAGGCACAGCAGGAAGAACGCCAGGAGCAGCGCGGTCAGCGGGTTCTTGCCGTACAGGCCTCGGTAGTCGGAAAGCCGGTTGAGTTCCTTCGTGCGGCCGACCAGGGCGGCCACCGCGAAGGCGCCGAGGTTCACGGCCCCGTACATGAGGGCGTAGGCGACGGTGGAGCCGATGGCCTTCTGGGGGTCCTTGGCGTATCCGGCGGCGGCGATCGGCACGAGCAGATAGCCGGCCTGGCCCACCGACGACCAGGCGAGCAGTCGTACCGCGCTGTACGCGCGCGTGGCCTGCTGGCGCAGGGCTGCGACGTTGCCGACGGTCATGGTGAGGGCGGCCAGGGCGGCGAGTGCGGGGCCCCAGACGTCGGCGTACGACGGGAAGGCGACGACGGTGACCAGGATCAGGCCGGAGAAGCCGACGGCCTTGCCGACGACCGACAGGTAGGCGGCGATGGGGAGCGGGGCGCCGACGTAGGTGTCGGGGACCCAGAAGTGGAAGGGGACGGCGGCCGTCTTGAACGCGAAACCCACAAGGGTGAGGACGACGCCCGTCTGGGCGAGGGTGTGCAGCTGGCCGTCGACGTGCTGGATGCGGTCGGCGACCTGGGTGAGGTAGAGGCTGCCGGTGGTGGCGTACACGAAGCTGACGCCCAGGAGGCTGACGGCGGTCGCGGTCACCGAGGACAGGAAGAACTTCAGGGCGGCTTCGGAGGACTTCGCGTCGCCGTGCCTGATGCCGACGAGGGCGAAGGCGGGCAGGGATGCGACCTCCAGAGCGACGATCAGGGTGGCGAGGTCGCGGGAGGCGGGCAGCAGGGCGGCGCCGGCTGCCGAGGAGAGCAGCAGGAACCAGAACTCGCCCTGGGGGTAACGGCGGTTGCCGTCCTTGAGGGTGGTGACGGACAGCAGGGCCGTGAGCAGGGCGCCGCCGAGCACCAGGAACTGCACGACCAGGGTGAACCGGTCGGCCGTGTAGCTGCACGCACGCGTGGCGCCCGTCAGGCAGAAGGTGCTGCGGTCGTGGTCCAGGAGCGGCAGCAGCAGGACGGCGGACGCGGCGAGTCCGGCGACCGAGACCCAGCCGAGGATCGGCTTCCTGGCCTCGGGCACGAACAGGTCGGCGACCAGGACGGCGAGTGCGACGACCGCGGTGAGGGTGGGCGGGGCGACGGCGAGCCAGTCGACGGACTGGACGAGGTTCGCGGCCAGCGGCTGGGCCAGGGCGCTCATCGGGGGCCTCCTGCGAGGAGCTGCTGCACGGCCGGGTCGGTCAGCCCGAGCAGGGCCTTCGGCCACAGTCCGGCGATGACGGTGAGGGCGACGAGCGGAGTCCAGGCCGCGAACTCGTAGGTGCGGACGTCGGCGAGTTCCGGCATGTCCTGCGGTACGGCGCCCATACAGACGCGGCGGACCACGGCCAGCATGTAGGCGGCGGTGAGCAGGGTGCCGAACGCGGCGATCGCCATGAAGGTCAGGAAGGCCGGGCGGCTGAGGCCCGCGGCGGGCTTGAACGCGCCGAAGAGGGCCAGCATCTCGCCCCAGAACCCGGCCAGTCCGGGCAGCCCGAGCGAGGCGACGGCGGCGAACGCGAGCAGTCCGCCGAGGCGCGGTGCCTTGCCGTACAGCGCGGCGCCCGTCTCCTCGGCGAGGGTGTCCAGGTCGGTCGTGCCGGTACGGTCCTTCAGGCCGCCGACCAGGAAGAACAGCAGGCCGGTGATGAGGCCGTGGGCGATGTTGGCGAACAGGGCGCCGTTGACGCCGGTCGGGGTCATGGTGGCGATGCCGAGCAGGACGAAGCCCATGTGGCCGACGGAGGAGTAGGCGATCAGGCGCTTGAGGTCGCCCTTCGCGCCCCGTTTGGCCAGGTTCAGGCAGGCCAGGGACCCGTAGATGATCCCGACGACGGCGAAGGCGGCGAGGTACGGCGCGAAGGTGCGGAATCCGTCCGGCGCGACCGGCAGCAGGATCCGGACGAACCCGTACGTACCCATTTTGAGCATGACACCGGCCAGCAGGACCGAGCCGACGGTCGGCGCGGCGGTGTGGGCGTCCGGCAGCCAGCTGTGCAGGGGCCACATCGGGGTCTTGACCGCAAGGCCGATCCCGACTGCCAGAACGGCGATGACCTGCACGGATGTGCTAAGCGACCGGCCGTTGTCAGTGGCGAGTGCCACCATGTCGAACGTGCCCGCCTTGATTCCGATCAGGAGCAGGCCGAGCAGCATGACGACGGATCCGAGCAGGGTGAAGAGGATGAACTTCCAGGCGGCCCGGGTGCGCCCCGCGCCGCCCCAGCGGGCGATGAGGAAGTACATCGGGATGAGGACCGTCTCGAACGCGACGAAGAACAGCAGCAGGTCGAGGACGGCGAAGCTGGCGAGGGTGCCGGACTCCAGGACGAGCAACAGGGCGACGAAGGCCTTCGGGGACGGACCCGCGGGCATGTTGAAGTACGTGTAGAGCGCGCAGAGGAAGGTCAACAGCGCGGTCAGGAGCACAAGGGGGAGAGAGATGCCGTCGATGCCGAGGTGGATGCGCACGTCGAGTGCGGGGATCCAACTGATGTCGGTCGTGGCCTGCATCCTCGACGGATGGTCGTGGTCGAAGCCGAGCGCGAGGACGATCGCGGCGATGAGGATCGCGCCGGTCACGGTCACGCCGTGGCGGAGCACGGCCTGCTCGGGCGACTTCCCCTTCAGCCCGGGCGGGGCGGGGAGCAGGGCGGTGACGGCGCCGAGGAGCGGGCCGACCACGATCAGTGCCAGAAGGAACTGCATCACGGACTCGTTGATATCGATCACGCCTGCTCACGCTCCCGTGGCGACGAGGAGGACGGCGACCGCCAGGACGACGGTGCCGGCGAGCAGCGCGCTCACATAGGTCTGGACGTTGCCGGTCTGGGCGCGGCGCACGGCGGCGCCGAGCAGGCGGGGTGCGGCGGCCGCGCCGCGGACGTAGGTGTCGACGACCTCGCGGTCCAGGAACTGCACGAGGCTCGCCGCGGCCAGGACCGGGCGGACGAACAGCACGTCGTACACGGCGTCGAGGTGGAATCCTTCGGCGGCGTGCCGGCGCAGCGGGCCGAGCAACAGCCGGGCGGGGTCCGCGGGGTCGGGTGCGTAGGCCACGTCGCCGAAGGCGGGTTCGTGGGTGGCGATGGCCTCGGCCTCGACCAGTCCGGCGTCGCCCTCGGGGTGCGCGGCGACGGCACCGATCGGGGCGCGGGCGGCCAGCGCGCTGGTGCGCTGCCATACGCCGTAGGTGAGGAGTCCGCCGACGAGCGCGAGGCCGGTGCCGAGGATCGAGGTGGTGAGGGTCGGGGTGAGGTCGCGGCCGTCGAACCAGTCGGGCAGTGACCGGTAGGCGAACCCGCCGAAGGCGAGGGACGGAACGGCCAGGACCCACAGCACCACCGTCATGGACAGCGGTTGCCGGCCGTGGTCCGGGGCCTCGGTGCCCCGGCCCCGGAAGGCGAGCAGCCACAACCGCGTCGCGTACGCGGCGGTGAGCAGGGCGGTGAGCAGGCCGGCGACGAGGACGATCCAGCCGGCGCTGCCGGGGGCGTGCGCGGTGTGGCCGGTGGCCGCGTGCTCGGCGGCGCCCAGGACGGACTCCTTGGAGAAGAAGCCGCTGAAGGGTGGGATCGCCGCCAGCGCGAGGAGCGCCACGGTCATCGTCCAGTAGGCGTCCGGGACGCGTTGGCGCAGTCCGGAGGTGCGGGACATGACGGCCAGCGAGTTGGTACCGGCGGCGTGGATGACCACGCCGGCCGCGAGGAACAGCAGCGCCTTGAAGGCACCGTGGGACAGGAGGTGGAAGACGGCGGCACCGCGGTCGCCGACGGCGAGGGCACCGGTCATGTAGCCGAGCTGGCCGATCGTCGAGTAGGCGAGGACGCGCTTGATGTCGTCCTGGGCGAGGGCGGCGAGGGCCGAACCGACCATCGTGACGGCGCCCATGGCGGCGAGCACGATCATCACGGCCGCACTGGCCTCGAAGACCGGAAGGAGACGGGCGACGAAGTAGATACCGGCGGCGACCATCGTGGCGGCGTGGATCAGCGCGGAGACGGGGGTCGGGCCCGCCATGGCGTCGGGGAGCCAGGTGTGCAGCGGGAACTGCGCCGACTTGCCCGCCACGCCGCACAGGAGCAGCAGGGCGACCAGGGCCGGGTGGTGCAGTCCGCCGTTCGCGACAGTGCTGAGGATCGTCGTGATGCGGAAGGAGCCGGCGTCGGTGGCGAGCGCGAACAGGCCGATCAGGAACGGCACGTCGCCGAGCTTGGTGACCAGGAAGGCCTTGATGGAGGCGGCACGGGCCTCGGGGGTCTCCCAGTAGTGGCCGACCAGGAAGTAGGAGCAGATACCCATGACTTCCCAGCCGACCAGCAGCACGATCAGGTCGCCGGAGTAGACGACCAGCAGCATCGCGGAGGTGAAGAGGGAGACGAGGGCGGCGTACGAGGAGTAGCGCGGGTCGTCGCGCAGGTAGCCGGTCGAGTAGATCTGCACGCAGGTGGCGACGAAGGCGACCAGGACGGCGACGAGGGCGGCGAAGCCGTCGATGTACAGGGCGAGTTCGATCGGGACGGAGCCGGTCGGGGTGAGCTCGGTGTGGGCGGTGACGGCCCGGCCACCGCCCTGGTCCACGGCGACCGTGATGGCCAGCGCGAGCGCGGCGAGGGTCGGCAGGACCGCGAGCGGGCGTAGGAAACCGGGAGCCGTGCGTCCCACGAGCAGGCCGGCCGCGGCGGCGAGGAAGGGCAGGAGAGGGACGAGGACGGCGAGGTTGGTCGTGGTCACGCGGTGGCCTCAGCCTTCTCGTCGGCCGTCCCGTCCGTGGGCGTGCCGTGCTCGTGGCCCTCGGCGGTGTCGCGGAGCCGGTCGATGTCGGAGGTGCCGCGGTTGCGGTAGACGGCGAGGACGATCGCCAGGCCGATGCCGATCTCGGCGGCGGCGATGGCGATGGTGAACAGGGTCAGCGCCTGGCCGGAGTGCAGGGTGTCCCGGGCGGCCTTGCTCAGCCACACGTCGAAGGCGACGAGGTTGAGGTTGACGGCGTTGAGCATCAGCTCGACCGACATCAGGACCAGGATCGCGTTGCGGCGGCCGAGGACGCCGTACAGGCCGGTGCAGAAGAGGAGCACGGAGAGGACGGCGGGATAGGCGAGATGCATCAGCGGGCGCCTTCCTGCTCGATCGGGTGAATACCGGAATCCGTGACGGAGGGGGAACTCTGTGTGACGGCCCGGCCGTTCACAGGGGGCGGGGCCGAGACCGCCTTCGCCTTCCGGGACAGGACGATCGCACCGACCAGGGCCGCGAGGAGGAGGACGGAGAGGGCCTCGAAGGGCAGGACCCAGTTCTGGAAGAGGCTCTCGCCGGTGACCTTCGTCGAACCGGCGGCGGGTCCGTCCAGGTCGATCCAGGTGGTACGGAAGGCGTCCACGACCACCCAGACCAGGGCGGCCGCGGCGACCACGGCGACGGCCAGCGCGGCCCACCGGTTCCCGGAGTCGGCGTCCGGGGAGCGGCCGATCGGGGCCTTGGTGAGCATCAGACCGAAGAGAAGGAGGACGACTACGGAGCCCACATAGATGAGGACCTGCACCCAGGCGATGAACTCGGCGGTGAGCAGCAGGTATTCGACGGCGAGACCGCCGAGCGCGACCACCAGCCACAGGGCGGCGTGCACCAGCTGGCGGGTGGTGACCGTGACGAGGGCGGCGCCGAAGGTGACCAGGCCGACGAGGAGAAAGGCGATCTCCACACCCGTCGGGGACAGGAAGCCGTGCGGCGCCTGGGCGAGGGGGCTCACGACTCCCCCTCCCGCGGCTCGGCCTGCGCGGCCGCGAGCTTCTCGGCGGTCTTCCGAGCGGCGGCGATCTCCTTCGGTTCCTCCGCGCCGGGGTCGAGAGCGGGCGGGGCCGGGACCGTCCACATCCACTCGCGGAGCTTGTCGCGCTCGTGGGTGAGTTCGTGGATGTCGGTCTCGGCGTACTCGAACTCCGGAGACCAGAACAGGGCGTCGAAAGGACAGACCTCGATGCAGATACCGCAGTACATGCACAGGGAGAAGTCGATGGCGAAGCGGTCCAGGACGTTGCGGCTGCGTTCGCGGCCGCCCGGGGCCGCCGCCGGGACGGTCTCCTTGTGGGAGTCGATGTAGATGCACCAGTCGGGGCACTCACGGGCGCAGAGCATGCAGACCGTGCAGTTCTCCTCGAACAGGCCGATCACGCCGCGGGTGCGGGGCGGGAGCTCGGGCAGGGCGTCCGGGTACTGCTCGGTGACCGTCTTCCGGGTCATCGTGCGCAGGGTGACGGCCAGGCCCTTGGCGAGGCCGCTGCCGGGAATGGGGGCCACGGTTAGGAGATCACCACCTTGACGATGCCGGTGAGGGCGATCTGAGCGAGGGAAAGGGGGACGAGGAGGGTCCAGGAGAACTTCTGCAGCTGGTCCTCGCGCAGCCGGGGGTAGGTCACGCGGAGCCAGATCACGACGAAGGCGAGGAGCGCCGCCTTCAGGAGGGTCCACAGCCAGCCGAGGCCGTCGGCTCCCCACGGGCCGTGCCAGCCGCCGAGGAAGAGGACGGTGGTCAGACCGCACAGGACGACGATCCCGGCGTACTCGGCGAGCAGGAACAGGGCGAAGCGCAGCCCGGTGTACTCGGTGTACGCGCCGAAGATGATCTCCGTGTCGGCGACGGGCATGTCGAAGGGGGGTCGCTGGAGTTCCGCGAGGCCGGCGACGAAGAAGACCAGGCCTCCGGTGATCTGCCAGGGCAGCCACCACCAGTGGAAGGCGCCGACGATGCCCGGCAGGGAGACCGTGCCGGCCGCCATCGCCACGGAGGCGGCGGCGAGCAGCATGGGGAGTTCGTAGGCGAGGAGTTGGGCGGCGGTACGCAGACCGCCGAGGAGGGAGAACTTGTTGGCGCTGGCCCAGCCGGCCATGAGCGAGCCGAGGACGCCGATGCCCATCACGGCCAGCACGAAGAACACACCCGCGTCCAGGACCTGGCCGACGGCACCCTCGCCGGGGCCGATCGGGATGGCGAGGAGCACGAGCAGATACGGGAGGAGTGCCACCGCGGGCGCCAGCTGGAAGATACGGCGGTCCGCGCCGGCCGGGACCACGTCCTCCTTCTGCGCGAACTTCACGCCGTCGGCGATCAGCTGGGCCCAGCCGTGGAAACCACCGGCGTACATCGGGCCGAGGCGGCCCTGCATATGGGCCATCACCTTGTGCTCGGTCTGACCGACGATCAAGGGGAAGGTGAGGAAGACGACGAACACGACGAGGAGTCGCAGGCCGACGTCCAGAGCGTCGTTCACTGCGGGCCTCCAGGGCGGTCTTCGCGGGGGGCGGGTTGCTGTTCGGAGGTGACGTCGTCCGGGGTCGAGGTTCCAGGGTTGGGAGGAGCGTCGGAGGCCGGGTCCTGAGGGTCGGGAGCGTCGGCGGCCGAGGCGTCGGCGGAGTCGGTGGACGAGGTCTCAGGTACGGCGCCCTCTGAGTCCTCGGCGCCCTCGGACGCGGCAGGCTTCGGCTCTGTCCGCTCGGTGGGCGAGACCGGCTCGGTCGGCTCGGTCTGCTCGGTCTGCTCGGTCTGTTCGGTCGGCGACACCGGCTCGGTCTGCTCGGTCGACGAGACCGACTCGACTGGCGTGACCGGCTCGGTCGGCGAGACAGGCTCGGCTGGCGTGACCGACTCAGTCGGCTCGGTCGATGAGACAGGTTCGGTCGATGAGACAGGTTCGGTCGACGAGACAGGTTCGGTCGGCGTGTGCCGTGGTTCCCCGCCTCCGGGTTCGCCGTAAGCCGGGCGGGCGTGGTGCCACGGGGCATCGGGGCTGCGCGGGGTCGAGGAGCGGCCCGGGGTGGCCGGTTCTGTCGCCGGTGCCGGCTGCTGCGCGCGCTGCGACGCGGAGCCGCCAGAGGCGCTACGTGCCCGGCGTGGCCCCCGGGGAGCGGCCGCCGTCGGCTCCTGCGTCGGAGCGGTCTCGCCCGCTGCGGATGCCGCCCGCTGCGAGGCAGACCCCTCGCTCACACTGCGCCCCCGGCGCGGAGCCGTCGGCAACTGCTCGGACACGTCCCGCTGGGAAGCAGACCCCTCCCCCTCACTCCGCCCTCGGTCCGGAGCCACCGGAGACTGCTCCCCAGAGGCGGGCCGCTGCGAGGCGGAGCCTTCGGTCGCGCTCCGCGCCCGGCGCGGGGTGGCCGTCGATGGCTGCTCCCCAGACGCGGGCCGCTGTGAAGCGGATCCTTCGGTCGCACTGCGTGCCCGGCGCGGAGTGGCCGTCGGATGTGGCTCGGTGGGCGACGCCTCCGCCGTGGGCGTCGGCGCGGTCGGGTCCGCCGCGTCGGTCGTCCGGCCGGCCGAGCCCTCCGCTGCCGTGCGAGAACGGCGTACCGGGCGTTCACCGGGTGCGCCGGTCGGGCGTTCGCCGGTGGGGCGGCCCGCGGCGGCTCGGGCCGGGCGGGCGGGGGCAGCGGGGAGCCGGCCCTTCAGGGGGCCCCATTCGTTGGGGTCGGGGACGCCCGGGGGGAGCATCTGGCGGCGCCTGGGGCCGCCGTGGTCGGACTCTCCGGGTTCCTTGGCGCCGGGCCAGGCCTTGGCGACGCGGGCCGCCAGGACGAAGTCCTTGCGGAGGGGGTGGCCCTCGAAGGTTTCCGGGAGGAGGAGATGGTCCAGGCCGGGGTGGCCGGAGAAGCGGACGCCGAACATCTCGTGGGTCTCGCGTTCGTGCCAGCGGGCGCCCGCGTAGACGCCGACGGCGGAGGGGAGTTCGGCGGCGGAGTGCGGCACGGTCGTCCGCAGGAGCAGGCGGCGGACCGGGGCGAGGGCGACGACGTGGGCGGAGACGCGGAAGCCGGTGCCGGGTTCGTCGACCGCGCTCATCCAGTCGAAGAAGGTGCAGCTCAGGGTCGTGCGGGCAGTCTCCAGGGCGGTGAGCCAGGAGGCGGCAGGGACGTCGACCGTGAGGACCTCGTAGGACTCCTCGGCCGTGGCGTCCGGGCCGAAGAGTTCGTCCACGGGGGCGGGGAGCCAGCCGGTGGGGGCCGTCATCACGCGCCTCCGTCGGCGGTGGGGGCCGGTGGCCGCACCAGTCCGCTCTGGAGGGCGGCGGCGGACGGGCGGGGGGTGGCGTAGCGCTCGCCCAGGGACTCCGCCGCGATCTTCTCCTGGAGTTTGAGGATGCCCTGGAGGAGCGCCTCGGGGCGCGGCGGGCACCCGGGGACGTAGACGTCGACCGGGATGATCTGGTCGACGCCCTTGGTGACGGAGTAGGAGTCCCAGTACGGGCCGCCGCAGTTGCTGCACGCGCCGAAGGAGATGACGTACTTGGGCTCGGGCATCTGCTCGTACAGGCGCTTGATGGCCGGGGCCATCTTGTCGGTGACCGTGCCCGAGACCACCATCAGGTCGGCCTGGCGGGGGCCCGGTGCGAAGGGGATCACCCCGAGGCGGATGAAGTCGTGGCGGGCCATCGACGCGGCGATGAACTCGATCGCACAGCAGGCGAGGCCGAAGTTGAAGACCCAGAGCGAGTACCGGCGGCCCCAGTTGAGGACGACCTTCATCGGCTCGGGGGCGAGACGGGCGAGCGCGCCCAACCGTTGCGGTTCCGGGAGCAGCACGGGCTCCGACGGCGTCACGTCCATGTCAGGACGCCCTTCTTGTATGCGTACAGCAGGCCGACGGCCAGGAAGCCGAGGAAGACGAACATCTCCACGAGCGTGGTGGCACCGTAGCCGGGGGCGGCGAAGACCGTCGCCCAGGGGAACAGGAAGATCGAGTCGACCGCGAAGATGACGTAGAGGAAGGCGTAGACGTAGTAGCGGACCTGGGTGTGAGCCCAGCCCTCGCCGACGGGGTCGACACCGCACTCGTAGGTCAGGAGTTTCTCGGGGGTGGGGACCACGGGGCGCAGCAGCCGGCCGGCACCGAAGGCGACGGCGACGAAGAGCACGCCGAGCAGGGTCAGTAGTCCTACGACCGAGTAGGACGCGAAGTAGTCCGCGGCGACGACCACGGTCGGCTCACCGTTCACCGTCTCCCACATCGTCCGTCCCCTCGCTCCCTCGACAGACAAAGGGCCGGTCCAGGCCCCGCGTCGTGACCTCAGTCAACTCTTGATTCGACGATCTGTACGCACGGGAGTCTAGGCCCTGATAAAGACACGGTAAGCAGCCCGTCACGCGGTGGGAGGTGGCACCGGGGGCGACTGGTGGGGTTTTCCCCAGGGTGGCCCGGGCGGCGAACTCCATGGCTTTGCGTCACGGCACACGGCACGCTGGCGCATATGACCGCACCAGCACCCCGTTCCCGCAGCCTGGCCGACGGCGGCGAAGACCGCGACCGGCTGCCACCCGTCCGCTTCGCCTACGACGGTCACACCTGGAAGGAGATCGCGCATCTCCTGCTGAACCTGCCGGTATCGGTGTTCGGCTTCATCTACGTGTTCACGACGGTGTGGGTTAGCGGGGTGCTGACGATCACGGTGGTCGGCATCCCGCTGCTCGCCGGCACGCTGCTGGGCGCCCGGCAGCTGGGGAAGCTGGAGCGGGCACGCGCGCGTGCGCTGCTCGGGGTGCGGGTGGAGGAGCCGACTCCGCTGCCGTTGGGCAAGCGGGGTGGAGGCACTCAGCGGCTGTGGATGGCGCTGAAGGATCCGGTGGGCTGGCGGACACTGCTGTACGACTTCATCCGGCTGCCCTGGGGCATCCTCACCTTCTGCACCGTGCTGGCGTCGTTGTTCGTGCTGTGGCCGGTGCTGCCGTTCATCGCGCGCGGGCTGGCGAACGCGGACCGGGCGATGGTCCGCGGTCTGCTGTCGCCCTCCGACGAGTTGGAGCGCCGGATCGCCGAACTGGAGTCGGACCGGGGGGTCGTGGTGGACACGGCCGCCGCCGACCTGCGGCGCATCGAACGGGATCTGCACGACGGCGCCCAGGCCCGCCTCGTCAACCTCGCCATGGGGCTCGGTCTGGCCAAGGAGAAGCTCCTGGAGGATCCCGACGGGGCCGCGGCGATGGTCGAGGAGGCGCACGGCGAGGTGAAACTGGCCCTGCAGGAGCTCAGGGACCTCGCCCGGGGCATCCACCCGGCGGTGCTGACCGACCGGGGGCTGGACGCGGCGCTGTCCTCGGTCGCCTCGCGGTGCACGGTACCGGTCCAGGTAACCGCCGACCTGCCGTCCAGACCGGCGCCGGCGATCGAGGGCATCGCCTATTTCACCGTCTCCGAGCTGCTGCAGAACATCAGCAAGCACAGCGGGGCGCGCAGCGCCTCGGTCGACGTGTGGCGCACCGACGACCGGCTGCTGATCCAGGTGACGGACGACGGGCGGGGCGGCGCGAGCCTGGACGGCGGCACGGGTATGCGCGGGCTCGCCGACCGGCTGGGCGCGGTGGACGGCCTGTTCGTCGTCGACTCACCGGCCGGCGGCCCCACCACGGTCACCGCCGAGCTGCCCTGGCGCGACCGGTCGTAGCGAAGACGGGCGTAGCGAAGAAGGGCGTAGCGAAGAAGGACGTGGCGGAGAAGGTCGTGCCGAGAAGGGGGGTAGGGAAAACCCCCCGTTCAAGATGCCGACGGCCTCCATGGTTCGTGGACCTGCGGCACAGCAGGGTGGAGGTACGGCAGGGACAGGCCTGACGGGACGAGCTGGAACAGCTGGAACAGACAGCACAGGACGGACGGGACGGCACCGATGGCCACGGAGTACCGGCACGGGCAGGGGCACGGATACGGGCACGGGTACGAGCAGGACCGCGAGTACGGATACGGTCCCGATCCCTACGGTGAGCGTCGGCATCGGATGCCGGCCGTGCTGCGGGCGCCGTTCGAGGCGCGCAGCTGGCGTGAGTTCGCCTATGTGCTGCTGAGCCTTCCGATCGGCGTCGCGCTGTTCGTGTGGACCGTGACGATGCTGTCCCTCGGCGTCGGTCTGCTGGTGACCTTCATCGGGATCCCCCTGCTGGCCGCGGCCCTGGCCGGCTGCCGGGGTTTCGGGGCGCTGGAGCGGGCGCGGGCGCGCGGGCTGCTGCGCCTGGAGGTGGCCGACCCGGAACCGTTGCGGATGCGCAAGCCCGGGGTGATGGCGTGGATCGGCGCGGTGCTGAAGAGCGGCACGTCCTGGCGCCATCTGCTGTACGCGGTCATCCAGTTCCCCTGGTCGATGTTCTCCTTCGTCGTCGCCCTCAACTTCTGGGCGTACGGCTGGGCCCTGCTGACGTACCCGCTGTGGTTCTGGGTCTTCCCGATGTACGCCGGGCAGGGCGGTCTTCAGCTGTACGGCGACGCGCACCACAGCGTCTACCTCGACAACCCGTTCGAGATCACCGTGACCGCGCTGGTGGGGCTGCTCTTCACGCTGGCCACGCCGTGGATCGTACGGGCGCTGACGCTGGTGGACCGGTTGATGGTGCACGGGCTGCTCGGGCCCTCGAAGCTGGCGTCGCGGGTGGTGGAGCTGGAGTCCGACCGGGGGGTGGTCGTCGACACGGCTGCGGCCGACCTGCGGCGCATCGAGCGGGACCTGCACGACGGGGCGCAGGCCCGGCTGGTGGCGCTGGCCATGGATCTGGGGCTGGCGAAGGAGAAGTTGCAGGAGGACCCGCAGGTCGCCGCGCGGATGGTGGACGAGGCGCACGGTGAGGTGAAGACCGCGCTGCAGGAGTTGCGGGACCTGGCCCGGGGGATCCATCCCGCGGTGCTCACCGACCGGGGACTGGACGCGGCGCTGTCGGCGGTGGCCTCGCGGTGCACGGTGCCGGTGCGGGTGGAGGTCGACCTGGCGGAGCGGCCGTTGGCGGCGATCGAGGGGATCGCGTACTTCACGGTGTCCGAGTTGCTGCAGAACGTCAGCAAGCACAGCCGGGCGCGCGGCGCCTCGGTCGACGTGTGGCGGAGCGAGGACCGGCTGATGTTGCAGGTCATGGACGACGGGGTGGGGGGCGCGGACACGGCGGACGGATCCGGGCTGGCGGGGCTGGCCGAGCGGCTGGACGCGGTCGACGGGATCCTGCTGGTGGACTCGCCGGTGGGTGGGCCCACGCGGGTGACGGCGGAGCTGCCCTGGCGGGGCTGAGGCCGCGGTTTTCCGCCCCCACCGCACTCGCCCCCCACTGGGGGGCTCGGCCCCTTTCGGCCCCAATTCCTGAACGCCGCACTCCGGGGGCCGTCCCCGGCTCCCCGCTCCGGCCCGACCGGTCTCGTCGCCGAACCCGGAAGGGCGGAATCAGGGGGTGACCTCGGGCGCCGGTCGGGCTGAATTGGCTCCGCTCCTCTCATGACCGCGCCGCGCTGTGCCGCGAATGCTGGAATGCTGGTCTTTCGGACAGGGCAGGCATGTACGCCGGACGGGGTGTGGGGGGCCGGGAGATCGTGGAGGACAGGGTGCGGGTGGTCATCGCCGAGGATTCCGTGCTGCTCAGAGAGGGGCTGACCCGGCTGTTGACCGACCGCGGACATGATGTTGTCGCGGGCGTCGGCGACGCGGAGGCGCTGGTCAAGACCATCGCCGATCTCCACGCGCAGGGCGCGATGCCGGACGTGGTGGTGGCGGACGTACGGATGCCGCCGACACACACCGACGAGGGCGTGCGAGCCGCCGTACGCCTGCGGAAGGCGCATCCGGAGCTCGGGGTGCTGGTGTTGTCGCAGTACGTGGAGGAGCGCTACGCCACCGAACTGCTGGCCGGTTCCAGCCGGGGCGTGGGCTATCTGCTGAAGGACCGGGTCGCCGAGGTCCGGGAATTCGTGGACGCGGTCGTGCGGGTCGCCGAGGGCGGTACCGCGCTCGACCCCGAGGTGGTCGCGCAGCTGCTCGGACGCAGCCGCAAGCAGGACGTACTGGCCGGGCTGACCCCGCGCGAGCGGGAGGTGCTGGGTCTGATGGCCGAGGGGCGGACGAACTCGGCGATCGCCCGGCAGCTGGTCGTGAGCGACGGAGCCGTCGAGAAGCACGTCAGCAACATCTTCCTCAAGCTGGGACTGTCCCAGAGCGACGGGGACCACCGGCGCGTTCTGGCCGTTCTGACCTATCTGAACTCCTGACGGGGCCGACACCGTGTCGGAGCCGGAAGGCGGCCAGCCGGAGGGAAAATCATGACAAGTCAGGGCGACAGGTCGTCCCAAAACGCCGTCCATCATGTGAGCGGACGCGGGAAGGCGACCCTAACCGACGTAGGGTTGAACGCGGGATGGTCCGTGGGACGACCACGCCCGGACAGCCGCCTCGAAGGAGGTCCAGTTCAGTGACCAGCCAGGTCAGCAGGACAACGGAACAGGCCGACGGAACCGTCGTGGGAGAACAGCGCAGGCCGGGCGGCGTGAAGGCCGTCCGGCGCCTCGATCGGGTGATCATCCGGTTCGCGGGGGACTCGGGTGACGGTATGCAGCTCACCGGTGACCGGTTCACATCGGAGACCGCGTCCTTCGGCAACGATCTCTCGACCCTCCCGAACTTCCCCGCCGAGATCCGTGCCCCGGCAGGCACCCTGCCCGGGGTCTCCTCATTCCAGTTGCACTTCGCCGACCACGACATCCTCACCCCCGGGGACGCGCCGAACGTGCTGGTCGCGATGAACCCGGCCGCCCTGAAAGCCAACATCGCGGACCTGCCACGCGGCGCGGAGATCATCGTCAACACGGACGAGTTCACCAAACGGGCGATGCAGAAGATCGGCTACGACGCCTCCCCGCTGGAGGACGGCTCGCTGGACGGGTACAGCCTCCATCCGGTGCCGCTGACCACTCTGACGGTGGAAGCCCTCAAAGAATTCGACCTCACCCGTAAAGAGGCCGAGCGCAGCAAGAACATGTTCGCGCTCGGCCTCTTGTCATGGATGTACCACCGGCCCACCGAGGGCACGGAACGGTTCCTCAAGCAGAAGTTCGCCCGCAAGCCCGAGGTCATGAACGCCAACCTGGCGGCCTTCCGCGCGGGCTGGAACTTCGGGGAGACGACCGAGGACTTCGCGGTCTCCTACGAGATCGCCCCGGCGACCACCGCGTTCCCGGTGGGCACCTACCGCAACATCTCCGGGAACCTGGCCCTGGCCTACGGCCTGGTCACCGCCTCGCGCCAGGCCGACCTGCCGCTCTTCCTCGGCTCGTACCCGATCACCCCGGCCTCCGACATCCTGCACGAACTGTCCAAGCACAAGAACTTCGGCGTGCGGACCTTCCAGGCGGAAGACGAGATCGCCGGGATCGGCGCGGCACTCGGCGCGGCCTTCGGCGGCTCGCTCGCCGTGACCACCACCTCCGGCCCGGGCGTGGCGCTGAAGGCGGAGACGGTCGGACTCGCGGTGTCGCTGGAGCTGCCGCTGCTGGTGGTGGACATCCAGCGTGGCGGGCCGTCCACCGGCCTGCCGACCAAGACCGAGCAGGCCGACCTGCTCCAGGCGATGTACGGCCGCAACGGC
The DNA here is from genome assembly GCF_040634235.1 of Streptomyces sp. NPDC007157. Lineage (NCBI taxonomy): Bacteria > Bacillati > Actinomycetota > Actinomycetes > Kitasatosporales > Streptomycetaceae > Streptomyces > Streptomyces sp. NPDC007157. The sequence goes on along the minus strand of NZ_JBEYFE010000016.1, from coordinate 186,560 downwards.
GAGGCCCCCGTCCCGGTGATCGCTCCGCGGACCCCGGCCGACTGCTTCGACGCGGCGCTGGAGGCCGCCCGGATCGCGCTGACGTACAGAACCCCGGTGATGCTTCTCTCCGACGGCTACCTGGCCAACGGCAGCGAGCCCTGGCGCATCCCGGAACTGACGGAACTCCCCGACCTGCGCGTCCAGTTCGCCCAGGGGCCGAACCACACTCTGGACGACGGCACCGAGGTCTTCTGGCCGTACAAACGCGACCCGCAGACACTCGCCCGCCCGTGGGCGATCCCGGGCACGCCCGGCCTCGAACACCGCATCGGCGGCATCGAGAAGCAGGACGGCACGGGCAACATCTCCTACGACCCCGCCAACCACGACTTCATGGTCCGCACCCGGCAGGCCAAGATCGACGGTATCGACGTCCCGGACATCGAGGTGGACGACCCGGACGGCGCGCGCACCCTGGTCCTGGGCTGGGGCTCGACCTACGGACCGATCACGGCCGCGGTACGGCGGCTGCGCCGGGCCGGCGAGGCGATCGCGCAGGCGCACCTGCGCCACCTCAACCCCTTCCCGCGCAACCTGGGTGCGGTCCTGGGGCGGTACGACAAGGTGGTGATCCCCGAGATGAACCTCGGCCAGCTCGCCACCCTCGTCCGGGCGAAGTACCTCGTGGACGCGCATTCGTACAACCAGGTCAACGGCATGCCGTTCAAGGCCGAGCAGCTCGCCGAGGCGCTCAAGGAGGCCATCCATGACTGACACCGCCGACGGACTGCTCCAGCTCGTGCCCAAGGCCGCGGCCAAGCAGTCCATGAAGGACTTCAAATCCGACCAGGAGGTGCGCTGGTGCCCGGGCTGCGGTGACTACGCGATCCTGGCCGCCGTGCAGGGGTTCATGCCGGAGCTCGGGCTGGCGAAGGAGAACATCGTCTTCGTCTCCGGCATCGGCTGCTCCTCCCGCTTCCCGTACTACATGAACACCTACGGGATGCACTCCATCCACGGCCGCGCCCCCGCCATCGCCACCGGACTGGCCACCTCCCGCCGGGACCTGAGCGTCTGGGTCGTCACCGGGGACGGCGACGCCCTCTCCATCGGCGGCAACCACCTCATCCACGCCCTGCGCCGCAACGTCAACCTGAAGATCCTCCTCTTCAACAACCGGATCTACGGGTTGACGAAGGGCCAGTACTCGCCGACTTCCGAAGTCGGAAAAATCACCAAGTCGACACCGATGGGCTCCCTGGACGCCCCCTTCAACCCGGTGTCCCTCGCGATCGGCGCCGAGGCCTCCTTCGTGGCCCGCACCATTGACTCCGACCGCAAGCACCTCACCGACGTGCTGCGCCAGGCCGCCGCCCACCCCGGCACGGCCCTGATCGAGATCTACCAGAACTGCAACATCTTCAACGACGGCGCCTTCGACACCCTCAAGGACAAGGCTTCCGCCGAGGAGGCGGTGATCCGTCTGGAGCACGGACAGCCCATCCGCTTCGGCGCCGACGGCACGCGCGGAGTCGTGCGCGACCGGCTGACCGGCGATCTGGCGGTCGTCGACGTGACCCCGGACAACGAGTCCGAGATCCTCGTCCACGACGCCCACTCCCCCTCCTCCACCACGGCCTTCGCGCTCTCCCGGCTGGCCGACCCGGACACCCTGCACCACACGCCCATCGGCGTGCTCCGCTCGGTGGAACGGCCCGTCTACGACGTCCAGATGTCCGAGCAGCTGGACACGGCGGTGGAGCAGCACGGCAAGGGCGACCTGGGGGCACTGCTGGCCGGCGGGGACACCTGGACGGTCGTCGGCTGACCGTCATCGAGCAGTAGGCGCGAAGCGGGCCCGGACACTGCGTCCGGGCCCGCTTCGCGTTCAGGCGCGCTTCGCCTCGTCGTACGCCTCCCGGGCCCGGGTCACGTCCGCCATCCGCCGCTCGGTCCACAGTGCCAGGTCCCGTACCTGCCGGGCGGCCTCGCGGCCGAGGTCGGTGAGGGAGTAGTCGACCCGGGGCGGGATGACGGGCTTGGCGTCCCGGTGGACGAGGCCGTCCCGTTCCAGGGTCTGGAGGGTCTGGGTGAGCATCTTCTCGCTGACCCGGCCAATGGCGCGGCGCAGTTCGCTGAAGCGGTGGGGGCGGTCGAGGAGCTCGATCAGGACCAGGACGCCCCAGCGGCTGGTGACGTGCTCCAGGACCAGACGGTACGGGCACATCGCCTCGCCGACGACGTACTTGTCGGCCCGCGCCGCGGGTGTGTCGGGGCGTTTCTCGACTTCAGGTGTACTTACGGCCATGCCAGTACCTTACTTCAAAGTGGGTACTTTCTTCTGGTTAGCGCACCTCCTAGGGTTAGTGACATCGGAACCCCACAAGGAGATCGCAGACCATGAGCATCGTTGTCACCGGAGCCACCGGGCACCTCGGCCGTCACGTCGTGACGCAGCTGCTGGAGAAGGTCCCGGCCGAGCAGATCACCGCCGTCGTGCGCGACGAGGCCAAGGCCGCCGACTTCGCCGCCCGCGGCGTCAACATCGCCGTCGCCGACTACAACTCCCCCGAGACCTTCGACGGCCTCTTCGCCGCCGGCGACAAGGTGCTGCTGATCTCGGGCAACGAGTTCGACAAGGGCCGCCGGCAGCAGCACGAGGTCGTCATCGACGCGGCCAAGGCGGCCGGCGTGGCCCTGCTCGCCTACACCAGTGCCCCGGGCAGCCTGACGGCCTCGCTGGTGGACGACCACCGTGCCACCGAGGAGCTGCTGCTCGCCTCCAGCCTGCCCTACGCGCTGCTGCGCAACGGCTGGTACCACGAGAACTACACCGAGAACCTCGCCCCGGTGCTGGAGCACAACGCCGTCGTCGCGGCCGCCGGTGACGGCCGGGTCTCCTCGGCCTCCCGCGCGGACTACGCGGCCGCGGCCGTCGCCGTACTGACCGGCGAGGGCCACGAGAACCGGACGTACGAGCTGGGCGGCGACGTCGCCTGGAGCTTCGCGGAGTACGCGGCGGAGATCGCGCGGCAGACCGGCAAGGAGATCGCCTACAACTCGGTGCCCGGCGAGGCGCTGCAGTCCATCCTGACCGGCGCCGGGGTGCCGGAGATGTTCGCCGCCATCCTGGTCGACGTCGACGCGTCGATCGCCAAGGGCGAGCTGGTGGTCGACTCCGGCGACCTCTCCCGCCTGACCGGACGCCCGACCTCCCCGATCTCCGAGGCCGTCGCGGACGCGCTGAAGTAGGCCCTGAGCCGGGCAGGTCATGCGCCGGACAGACTCCGTGCCCGGACAGAATCTGCGAGGCCTGAGACGCCTATGGGCCCGAGTGGGCTGGACCTCCGGACTGTCATGACCGTATGCCGATACGGCCATGACAGACGGAGGTGCTCGGCGCTACCTTCGTCCCGGTGTGCTGCAGCTGGGCGTGAAGGCGTAAGGAGGGCCGGTGGCCGATATATCGAGGGGTGAGCGGCGGGCAGGGCTGGTGAACGGCTTCGCCGCCTACGGGATGTGGGGCCTGGTCCCGCTCTTCTGGCCGCTGCTCAAACCCGCCGGGTCGCTGGAGATCCTGGCCCACCGGATGGCGTGGTCCCTGGTCTTCGTCGCCGTCGCACTGGCCTTCGTACGGCGCTGGGCGTGGGCCGGCGAGCTGCTGCGGCAGCCACGCCGACTGGCGCTGGTGGCGGTCGCCGCCTCCGTGATCACCGTCAACTGGGGCGTCTACATCTGGGCCGTGAACGCCGGGCACGTCGTCGAGGCCTCACTCGGCTACTTCATCAACCCCCTGGTGACCATCGCCATGGGTGTGCTGCTGCTGAAGGAGCGGCTGCGGCCCGCGCAGTGGACGGCGGTGGGCGTCGGTTTCGCCGCCGTGGTCGTACTGGCCGTGGGCTACGGGCAGCCGCCGTGGATCTCGCTCGTCCTCGCCTTCTCCTTCGCGACCTACGGACTCGTCAAGAAGAAGGTCAACCTCGGCGGCATCGAGTCACTCGCGGCGGAGACGGCGATCCAGTTCCTGCCCGCGCTCGGCTATCTGCTGTGGCTGGCCGGCCACGGCGAGTCCAGCTTCGTCAACGACGGTCCCGGGCATGCCGCCCTGCTGGCCTCCACCGGCATCGTCACCGCGCTCCCGCTGGTCTGCTTCGGCGCAGCCGCGATCCGCGTCCCGCTCTCCACGCTCGGTCTGCTGCAGTACCTGGCACCGGTCTTCCAGTTCCTGCTCGGCATCCTCTACTTCCACGAGGCGATGCCCGCCGAGCGCTGGGCCGGCTTCGCCCTGGTCTGGGTCGCCCTCGCCCTGCTCACCTGGGACGCGCTGCGCACCGCCCACCGGTCCGCGCGTGCGCTCGCGGCGGCGGCCATACCACGGCCGATGACGACGACCGCGGAGAGTCCCAAAAGTCAGGTGTGAGGCCCACGGCCGTCGGCTATAAGTGGGCGCCATGACGCAGACGCCCGCACCCCTGCACTGGAAGCTCGTCGTCGACGCCCGCGACCCGCACGCACAGGCCGACTTCTGGGCCGCCGCGCTGCACTATGTGCCCGAGGACAACAGCGCGTTCGTCGAACGCCTGCTGGAGCTGGGCGCACTGCCCGGCGCGGCGACCGTGGAGTACCACGGCCGTACCGCCTTCCGTGACCTGATCGCCGTACGGCATCCGGACGATCCGTTCGACCAGGAGCGCGGGACCGGGCTGGGACGGCGGCTGCTGTTCCAGCGGGTACCGGAAGGGAAGTCCGGCAAGAACAGGCTCCACATCGACCTGCACGCCGAGACGGGCAAGCGGTCGGAGGAGGTGGCGCGGCTCGAAGGGCTGGGCGCGACGGTGGTGCGCCATGTCTCCGAGCCGGCCGGGGCGTGGACGGTGCTGGCCGACCCTGAGGGCAACGAGTTCTGCGTGCAGTGACCGGTCGACGCCGACGGCTGCCGGTCGACCTGACTGACGCTCAGGCGTTCTCGGCCGCGCGGCGGGCTCGTTCGGTGAGGCGGGCCATCCGGGCCCGGGCGGAATCCAGTTCCTCCGGGTCGTCGGCGGCCGGGCCGTCCTCGGTGGTGAGCTGCACCCACAGGTCGATCAGGTCGCGGCCGAGGCGCAGCCCGTGTTCCGGGTCGCGCACCGCGCGCCAGGCGGTGGCCGCGCTCCGCACGTTCCCGTACGCCCCCTCGCCGTCCCGGGCCTGCCGGTGCTGCCGCGCCAGGTCGAGGGAGAGGTGGAAGGCGCGCAGCGGGTCGCCCGCCAGGTAGGCGATGTACGCGGTCAGCTCGCGCAGGTGCAGCACCTCGGTGTGACCGTCGCCGAAGGTCGCGGACGCCTCGGCGACGGTGCGCTCCGCGAGTTCGGCCGCCGCTTCGATACGGCCCGCCCGGACGGCCTCGTTGATCCGCGACACCGGCTCGGCGAGCAGCGCGGCCCCCTCCGCCGTCACGGTCACCGGCTCGTCCCCGAGCACCTCCTCGGCGACGGCGTCGAAACCGCGCGCCGGGGTGTGCCTGGGATCGGGGTCGAAGACACGGGCGGCCTCGGGCTCCACGAGGGGCCCTATGAGGGGCTCCACGAGGGGTTCGACGCGAGAGTCGGTCCGGGGCGCCCACTGAGGCCCGATGACAGCCCGTGCGGGTACGACGGCGGGGGCGGGAGGGGTTACGGCAGCGGGGGCCGGGGTTCCGTCCATGACGGGCGGCGGGCCGAACACCCCGGTCGGCGCCTGGACCGTGCCCGGCACCGGCGGTGCTGTCACCAAAGGCGCCGCGACCGGCGGTGCGGGGACCGCCCGCAGCGGGTGCGCGGGAGCCGTTTCCGTCGCTGCCGCGGTCGTGACCGCCGACTCCGCGCCCCGCACGCCCGCCGCCTCCGCGACCGCCCCGTCCACGACCGGCGGCTCTGCGACCGACGGTTCTGCGACCGACGGCTCTGCGACCGACGGCTCTGCGACCGACGGCTCTGCGACCGACGGTTCTGCGGCCGGCTGCTCTGCGGCCGGCGGTTCGTCGACGGCGTGCAGGAGGGGCGTCGGCCTGTCCCGGCGGGGCTGCTGCGCCTGCTCCGGGGGGACGGGCGCGTTCGGCGTACCGGGTACGGCCATCCGTACCGGATCGCCGGTGAAGCTGCTGGAGCCGTCCAGGTTCACCTGGAGGCGGACGACGTAGCCGATGCGGCTGTCGTGGACGGTGGCGAGGACGGGACGGCCGGTGGTGTGGGCGAGGCGCTGGAGATGGTTGAGGACCGCCTGCTGGGGTTCTTCACCGGGCGCCGGGAACAGCGGTACGCCGTCCACGGTCGCGGCGCCGCCCGTCACGCGGACCTCGACCGGCTGCGCCGACCGGTCGGTCTGCTGAGCTTCCCGCTTCGTCTCGCGGCTGAGTCGGGACATCGGCCCTCATTCCCCCGGCGTCACCGTCCGGTCGTACCCGTGCGTACGGTCAAGTCTGGCCGCTCCCCTCGGCCCACGCGTCACCGCGACGTCACAGCCTCGCATCAGGAAGGGACCCATCCGGTGTCCGGCCCGGCGGCGGCACCCCTGGCCAAAGTGAATGCATACGCATAAGATGCAGACACGTTTATCCACTGCACGCCGCTCACCTGGGGGATCTCGTGACTCGCCGCTTCCTGTTCGTGCTGGGCAGTTCCCGTCCCGACGGCAACACCGAACTCCTGGCCCGCCGAGCCGCCGAACAGCTGCCCGAGGACGTCGAACAGCGGTGGATCAGCCTGGCCGACCATCCGCTGCCCGACTTCGTGGATCTGCGACGCGACGCCGACCACGTGCGGGCGCCCTCGGACACCAACACCGGTCTGCTGCTCGACGCCACGCTCGCCGCGACCGACATCGTGATCGCCTCGCCGGTGTACTGGTACTCGGTGTCCGGTCTCACCAAGCGCTACCTGGACTACTGGTCGGGCTGGCTGCGCACCCCCGGCCTCGACTTCAAGGCGACCCTGGCGGGGCGCACCCTGTGGGGGGTGGCCGCGCTGGCGGACGACGAGCCGTCCGTCGCGGACCCGTACGCCGGACTGCTCCACAACTCGGCCGCCTACATGGGCATGCGCTTCGGCGGGGTGCTGCTCGGCAACGGCAGCGCGCGAGGGGATGTCCTCAAGGACACCGAGGCGCTGGCGCGGGCCAAGGAGTTCTTCGCCGGGGAGGCGCCCCTGGCCCGCTTCGCGGTGGACGGGACGTCCGCCCCCGCTACGCCGTGATGTCCTTGGCCGTGAACCGCGCCCAGGCCGCCGACCCGAACACCGCCAAGTACAGACCCTGCAGCTCCAGGTTTCTGACCAGGTCGTCCCAGTAGACGGGGTCGCGCACCAGGTCGGCGAAGGACAGCCAGTAGTGGGAGAAGAAGTACGGCTGGAGCGCGTGCAACTGGGGGATCTGGTCGAGGATCTGGACGGTGATCAGCAGGCCGACGGTGGTCGCCATCGCCGCGATGCCGCTGCTGGTCAGCGTGGAGACGAACAGGCCCAGCGCCGCTATGCCGGTCAGGGAGGCCGCCACCACCAGGGCGATCAGCAGGGCCCGGCCGAGACCCTCGGTGAACGAGATCTGGGTGCCGGAGATGGTGGTCAGGTCGCCGAGCGGGAAGAGGATCGCGCCGACGGCGAGGGCGGAGGCGGCCACCACCAGGGTGGCCAGCAGGCAGAAGGCCATCGTCGTCGCGTACTTGGTGAGCAGCAGGCGGGTGCGGCCGGCCGGGGCGACCAGCAGATAGCGCAGGGTGCCCGCGCTGGCCTCGCCGGCGATCGCGTCCCCAGCCACCACCCCGACGGCCATCGGCAGGAAGAACGGGAGGGTCGCGGCCAGTGCCGTGAACACCAGGAACAGTCCGTTGTTGGTGATCTGCGCGATGAACGCCGGGCCGCCGCCCCCGCCCCCGCCTCCTCCGACCTGGCCGTCGCCCTGTGTCTCGAGCTTGACGGCGACCCCGACGAGGACCGGCACCGCCGCCAGTACGCCGAGCAGCGCGAGGGTGCGCCAGCGCCGCAGGGTGATGACCAGCTCGCTGCGGAGCAGGCCGAGGGTCCACAGCGGGTTCGGCCGTACGGCCGGTCCTTCCACGACCGCCACGTCAGCCCGCGACATCGAAGCCCTCCCCGGTCAGCGCCACGAACGTGTCCTCCAGCGAGGCCCGTTCGAGTGTGAAGCCGCGTACCCGCACACCCGCCGCGACGAGCGCCGCGTTGACCTCGGCGAGGTCGCGCTCGGGCGGCTCGCCGGTGACCCGGTCCTCGGTGATGACGACGTCCGCGACGCCCTGTTCCTTGAGCACCCGGGCCGCCTCGCCGGTGTCCGGGGTGGTCACCACGAGCCGGCCGCGCGCCCCGGCCGCCAGGTCGGCCACCGTGCCCTGGGTGATCAGCCGGCCCTGCGCCATCACGGCCGCGTGGGTGCAGACCTGCTCGATCTCGTCGAGGAGGTGCGAGGAGAGGAAGACGGTCGTGCCGTCTCCGGCCAGCTCGCGCACCAGGGAACGGATCTCCCGCATGCCCTGCGGGTCGAGGCCGTTGGTCGGCTCGTCCAGGACCAGCAGCTTGCGGGGCTGGAGAAGTGCGGCGGCCAGCCCCAGGCGCTGCTTCATGCCCAGGGAGTAGGCCTTCGCCTTCTTCGCGGCGGCCGCCGTCAGGCCCACCCGGTCCAGCGCGGCCTCGACGCGGGTACGCCGGGTGCGCGGGTCGGCGGTCGGATCGGCGGCGTCGTACCGCAGCAGGTTGTCGCGGCCGGAGAGGAAGCCGTACAGCGCCGGGCCCTCGATGAGGGCCCCGACCTGGGGCAGTACGACACGGGAGGCGCGCGGCATCGGGCGGCCCAGGACACGGGCCGTGCCCGAGGTGGGCGTGATCAGGCCCATCAGCATGCGGATGGTGGTGGTCTTGCCGGAGCCGTTCGGACCGAGGAAGCCGAAGACACTGCCCGCCGGGACGGTCAGGTCGAGACCGTCCACGGCGAGCTGTCCGCCGGGGTAGCGCTTGGTGAGGCCGCGGGTGTCGATGACACCCGCGCGTGCCGGGTCGTCCTGGCCCTGGTCCTCCGACCCCTGCTCCGTGGCGGACGGTCGGTCCATCGGCTCCCTCGATTCGTCGTGCGGCAGGGGGTACGGGGCACCCGTCCCGCCCTTGTTACCCCGCGTTCGCCGCCTTCACCAGCGCCGCCTTGTCCACCGCGCCGACGTACACCTTGCCGTCGTCCGTGATCAGGGCGTTGACCAGCCGGGTGGAGAAGACCGTGCCCTTGCCGAACTTGCCGGAGACCGGGTCGCCGAGTGAGCCGAGGAAGCCGCCCAGGTCACCGCCGCCGGAAGCGGAGCCGCTGGGCAGCCCGCCCTTGTTGCCGGTGTCGATGACGGCTATGGAGTTCCAGCCCTTGCCGAGGACGTCGAAGCCGTTCTTGCCGAGCTCCTCGGGAGTGCTCTGGCCGGGCGCCTTGGTGATCTTGTCGCCCTTGTCGCCCTTCGCCGCCTTGTTCGCCTTGTCGAGGCGGTCGCCCTCGGTGACCTTGGCCCCCTTGGGCGGGGTGAAATCGAAGGTCGAGGCGGCCGGCTTGGCGAAGCTGACCTGGGTGTAGCCGGCGTCGATCACGGCCGCGCCGCCGCTCGACGGGGTCAGCGTGAACTTCAGCGGGGTACCGGTCTTGGCGTCCACCGCGATGCTGATCGCGCCGACCGTCGTACCGGACTGCTTGGGCTTGACGACCAGCCGGTAGGCGTCGCGGCCGGCCACCTGGGCGGTGCCGTCGACCTTCACCGACGTGGTGTCGTCGACCGACTTGAGGACCTCGTCGGCGAAGTTCTTGGGCGTGGCCGGGGTTTCGTGCTGCTCGGCCTTGCCGGAGTCGGCGGCGGTTGAGTGGTAGACCTCGTTGGACTTGCTGTCGTAGCCCCACACGTCGGTGCCGTTGTGGATGAGGCTGTACTCGGCGCCGCTCTCCAGCAGCGACACCTTCTGCTTCTCGGGGCCGTCGGCGGCCACGCGCAGCGTGTGGGTGCCGGAGGCCAGCTCGGTGAGCTTGGTCGACGGGTCGGCGGACGAGCCGTCGCCACCCTGGGCCGCGCCGGACAGCAGACCGCCCTCCAGACCGCCGAGGTCGGGCAGGCCGAGGTCGGTGCTGATCTTCACCGTGCCGGACAGCTGCTGTACGTCCGACTTGGCGATCTTGTTGATGAGTTCCTGAGCGGTGATCTTCGGCAGGTCGGGGTCGCCGGAGTTGGCGAGCGCCGGAACCAGGCCGATCGTGGCCGCGGCCACTCCCATGACCGCGACCGGGACGACGTATCGCGCGGCCTTGCGCCGCCGCTCGGCGCGCAGCTCGTCGTCGGCCTGCGCGGCCCCCGTGCTGTCCTCGGTTTCGTACGGTGCCATGTGTGCCTTACCTCCGTCGTCGGCGGCGGCTGTGCTCGCACGTGTCCCACCCTGAGCCGCCATTCTCACCCGAATCGGTGAGTGGTGGTGATTTCCGTGGTTTCCATCTCACCAAATCCGGGCCTCTCAAGCGTCAGACCCGGGAGCCAACTCCGCGTACTCCTGCGGTATGACACAAGGGTGGAGGCGCCTCCCCCGACCCGTAGGGGTCGTGCGGCGAAGACGCCTCCTGTCACTTTCTGTCACGTACCCCGTTCGCTCAGTGCTGCTGCACGAACACGTAGTCGGCCCGGTAGGGGACGCCGACGACGGCACCCGGGGTGCAGGAGCCGGCCGGGGCGACGCCGCCGACGGTGTTCAGGCGCAGGACCTCCCCCGTGCGCGCGAGCAGGCCGTGCTTCTTGCCCGACTGCGTGGCCTTGAGGTCCAGCTCGGGGATGTTGCCGTCGCCGTTCGGCGTCTTGGCCAGGACCGCTCCGGTGACCGCGCTGCCGTCGGGTGCGACCCACTGCGGGGTGCCGGAGCCGGGGGCGACGAAGGAATGCCGGATGCCGCCACCGAGCTTGGCGCTGACGTCACGCTGGGCGAAGGCGTAGCCGCCGCCGTCGGCCGCCTTGCACTCGTAGATCTGCTTGCCGGTGACGACGGAGGCCTGGAGGCCGCCGCCCCTGAGGTCGGTGACGGTGGTGACGGCGTGCAGCTGGCCGCGGACCGCCCCGCCCGGGAACTGGGCGGTGTGCAGGTTGGCGTAGAAGCCGCCGGGGTCGGTGGTGAGCTGCTTGAGCAGGGCCTTGTCGGTGACCTTGACGCTGCCGGTGACGCTGTGGCCCCTGGCCTTCTTCAGCAGCTTCCCGAAGTCGATCTTCACCCCGCCGTTGACGCCCTTGGCGCCCTGGTGGATGTGCAGGTCGGTCGGCCTGCCAGTGCCGCGCCAGGTCACGGCGACGGTCACCTTGTCCCCCTTGACCTGGATGAACTCCAGCGCCGCGCCGTCCTTGTCCCCGACGGCGGGCCCACCGGCGACGGGCACCTCGTTGGCACCGCGCAGGCCGGCGACGAGAACGACGGATCCGGTGGAGCTGTGGTTGGCAGCGCTGTGACTGGAAGAGGTCTGACCGGTGGCGGCGGACGCCGGGACGGCGGCACCGCCGAGAGCGGTCACGGTGACGGCGGCGGCGACGGCGAGGGTCTTGCGACGCGTGGCGTTGATGGTCATGATTCCGTTTTCTCCCCGTATGTCAGCTGACGCCCCCTGCGTCGGCTTCTGGGAAGAGGTACGGAACGGATCCTAGATTGGACTCAGTCCAACAATGTGATGTACGACACAGGGGTGAGCCCTTGGGTCCACCCCTCGAGGAACCGGGTCGGCGGAGCGACCAGGGGCTATCCCGCCCGGTGCACCACCGCGTCGCACAGCTCCAGGAGCGCCACCTTCGAGTCACATTCCACCAGCGGGGCCAGGGCGGCCCGGGCCTCCTCCGCGTACCGGACCGTGTCCCGGCGCGCCTGCTCCAGCGCCGGGTGCGCCCGCAGGGCCGTCAGGGCCTCCGCGTGCCGCGCGTCGTCCGTGAGGTCGGAGTCCAGCAGCTCGCACAGCGCGATGTCCTCGGCCAGGCCCAGCCGCGCCGCCCGCTCCCGCAGCCGCAGCACCGGAAGCGTGGGGACGCCCTCGCGGAGGTCGGTCCCCGGGGTCTTGCCGGACTCGTGGGAGTCGGAGGCGATGTCCAGCACGTCGTCGGCGAGCTGGAAGGCGACACCGAGACGTTCGCCGTACTGGGTGAGGACGTCCACGACCGTCTCGTCGGCGCCGGACATCATCGCGCCGAAGCGGCAGGAGACCGCCACCAGCGAGCCGGTCTTGCCGCCGAGCACGTCGAGGTAGTGGTCGACCGGGTCACGCCCGTCCGACGGCCCCGCCGTCTCCAGGATCTGACCCGTCACCAACCGTTCGAACGCGAGGGCCTGGACCCGCACCGCCTCGGGTCCGAGATCGGCGAGGATCTGCGAGGCACGGGCGAAGAGGAAATCACCGGTGAGCACGGCGACCGAGTTGCCCCAGCGGGTGTTGGCGCTGTCGACCCCGCGCCGCACGGCCGCCTCGTCCATGACGTCGTCGTGGTACAGCGTGGCGAGGTGGGTCAGCTCGACGACCACCGCCGACGGCACGACGCCCGGCGCGTACGGGTCACCGAACTGCGCGGCCAGCATCACCAGCAGCGGCCGGAACCGCTTCCCGCCGGCCCGCACGAGGTGCTGCGCGGCTTCCGTGATGAACGGGACCTCACTTTTGGTGGCTTCTAGCAAGCCCTCCTCGACAGCCGTCAATCCGGCCTGGACATCGGCTTCCAGAGCCTGGTCCCGCACGCTCAGCCCGAACGGCCCGACGGTCACGAGGGGTCTCCTGTCTGCTGGTGTCCACTGGCGATTACACGGTTTGTCGATAGGTCGCTGCCATCACTCAAGTCAGCGTATCCGGTCAGGTTTCGATCACCGAGGGCGCCCACCGTTACACCCCGGGCGCTATCGGATCACGACCGGTATGTTTTTGATCAGCCGATACGACCTGACATCCAATGACTTAACAGGAAGTACCGACGGTTGTCCCGAACCGGGGTGCATGCCGTGTCCCGAACCGGAGCCCGAACCTCGTCCCGGACCAGCGACGCCACCGGGTCCGATGCCGGACCGCCCGGCAGGTCCCCGACCGCGGACGGTCGCGCCTTCGCCGGCCGACGTCACCTGCCCGGAGGTACCCCCTCCGCCGTCCGCCAAAGCCAACGGGAGCACTCCGTTCCGATCCGCACCCGTACGTCCGCCCCTCACGAGATCACGCACGAGTACCTCCGTATCCCCTTCGCCACCTCACATCGCGCCACGCGCGCGTGGCACACACGGAAGGACGAGTCCGCCCACGGACGTCCCTCGAACACCTTCCCCACCGGCACCACCCGTCCTTCATGAACCACGGACATGTCTCGACCGCCGGTCCGGGCGCACCCGCGACCGCCGGTCGGGCGGCGGCGTGGCCCCGGCGCGACGGGGGCGTGGGCACAGCCGGCGTCTCCCGCGACGGATGCCCCCGGGACAGCCGCGTCTCCCTCCGGACGGCAACCCTCGTACCCCAGCCGCCATGACAACGACGCGCGGTACGGCGGAGGTTCCGCCCTCACGGAGGACACGCGCGCGTGGACGGCCGCCCCGCCGCAGCCGGGTCGGCGAGCCGTCGGCCCCGCCCCCGACGCGACCGGAATCACGTACGGCCGTCGCGTTCGAACTCCTGGCGCGATCCGGGGTATTGGGCCGACCGGCTGCCTTCGAGGCACCCGGGCGGACAGAGCCGCCGAGTGTCGGCCTCCCCGGAACACCCGATCAGCGGCACGCGCGCGTACTCCGGTCCGCACGCGCCCGCGCGCACCCGGACCGTACGGAGTTCACGGGAGGGCGAGACCGGGCAGGAGGTCGAGACCGGAGACCGGAGGCTCACACGACCGGATGAACCAGATGAACCGGATGGACGGACCCGCCGCCGATCCTCACCCGGTCGCCCCCCGTGCACCCACGCCGAGCCGGAATTCCGCCTAATAAGGCAATTCGGACATTCTCCGGAATTGCCTGTGACGCGCGCCACTTCACTCGCCCCAATCGGGCCAATCCGCACGAATGGCCGCATGGGCCTTTTCCACTGATGCCCGGAAAAACGGATTCCGAGAATCCCTCTTGTCCGATTCGCCGTAATTGCCGTTTCGTGAAGTAGGTCACGTGGCCCTGAGTGCCACATAGGGGGTAAGGCGACCCTTTCTACCCTTTCCCCGCAGGCGAGTTGAGGCTTGGCAGTCGCAAAGGATCAAGTACCCCATACGACCCAGATCAAGGTCAATCGGTGTGTTGTGTGAATCAGGTACTTGTTCCGGACATGTGCTCTCGCATACGTTCCGGCTCGCCGGGCGGAACGCCGAATCCTGCCACCGCCCGTCGTGACCCATCTACGAGTCCATTCGCACGGCAGGAGCGGGGGAACCAGGTAAGTCGCCGGACCGGGCGACCGACGTCACCGACCGACGTCGTACCGGAACGGCTAGGGGTGAAGTCGCCTCGCCTCAGGGCGGTGCGGCCGGGCACTCCCCGGGCCCGAACCCGACAGCTCACCCCGCAGGCGACGGAGAGGAACCACGACATGTCTGCTGCCGTTCAGCACCGCCGTCCCCGCCGTAACCGCATCGTCCGCACGCTCGCCGTCGTCGGTACCGGCGCCGCCGTTCTCGCCCTGCCGCTCATCGGGGCGACCGCCGCCTCCGCCGCCACTTCCACCACCTCGACGGCCTCCACGACGCTCGCCGGGTACCCGAACAACCTCGACGGCTGGATCCGCGAGTCGCTCGCGATCATGGCCGAGAAGCACATCCCCGGCAGCTACAACGGCATCTACCGCAACGTGATGCGTGAGTCGTCCGGCAACCCGCAGGCCATCAACCTCTGGGACTCGAACGCGGCCGCCGGCATCCCGTCCAAGGGTCTGCTCCAGGTGATCGACCCGACGTTCAAGACCTACCACGTGGACGGCACGTCGTTCGACATCTACGACCCGGTCGCGAACATCACCGCCGCCTGCAACTACGCCGCCGCGCGGTACGGCTCGATGGACAACGTGCACGGCGCGTACTGACCGGCGCCGTCAGCCGAAGAGTCTTTCGAGGACGACTGCAAGGCCGTCGTCCTCGTTCGACAAGGTGATCTCGTCGGCCACCGCCTTGAGTTCGGGATGGGCGTTGGCCATGGCCACCCCGTAGGACGCCCAGTCGAACATGGGGATGTCGTTGGGCATGTCCCCGAAGGCGACGGCCTGTTCGGGGCCCAGCCCCAGGTGGCCGGCGGCCAGCGCCAGCCCGGTCGCCTTGGTCACCCCGCACGGCTGGAGCTCGACGGTCCCCGGCCCCGACATGGTGACCGTCGCCAGCGACCCCACCACCGCGCGCGCGGTCGCCGCCAACTCGTCGTCGGACAGGGTGTGGTGGCGCAACAGCACCTTACTGATGGGCGCGCACCACAGGTCGTCGCGCCGGTCGACGCGCAGCGCGGGCAGCGTGGGGTGGGGCATCAGATAGCCCGGCTCGATGAGCGTGAGCCCGTCCACGCCGTCCTGGTCGACCGCCGCGTACACCTGCCCGACCTCGGCCTCGATCTTGCCGAGGGCGGTCTCCGCCAGCTCCCGGTCCAGGGTGACCGACCACAGCAGCCGCTCCGCGCCGGCGTCGTACACCTGGGCGCCCTGGCCGCAGACCGCGAGTCCCGTGCAGCCGAGGTCGTCCAGGAGGGGGCGCACTCTCGGCGCCGGGCGGCCGGTCACCACGAGATGCCGGGCGCCGGCCCGGCCGGCCCGCGCGAGCGCGGCGAGCGACCGTTCCGAGAGGGTGTCGTCGGCGCGCAGCAGCGTGCCGTCCAGGTCGGTGGCGATCAGTGCGTACGGGGTGGGTGCGACCATGATCAGAGAATACGGACAGCACGCCCCTGAGACTCACTGTGCGTTTCGGCCTCAAGTGGCGCCCGCCGTCCCGGTGATGGGGCGTTGTCAGTGGGGCGCGTTACGTTGGCGGCGGGTTGACGGCACCGATCGGACGGGGGCGGGCGTGGTGACGGACGGACCGGGGGACTTCCGGGCGCATCTGCTGGAGGCGGCGACCGGGGTGCTGGAGCGGTTCCCGCGGGAGCCGCGGCCGGAGATCTACGCGCTGTCGTTCCGCATCTGGCGCGTCGAGGAGGACGACCGCAGACCGTACGTGGCGATCGGCTACAACACCGAGAGCCAGTACGAGGCCGAACGGAACCCGGCGGACCCGGGCGAGGCGCGCTGGAACTACGCGTGCTGGCTCCTCGACGGCTTCGAGATGCTCGGCAACTGTCCCGAGGACCCGGTCGGCGGCGCGTTGTACACCGAGGAGGTCCGGCGGCTCGGACTCTGGTTCGACGGGGACGGCGACGACCCCGAACTGGACGCGAAGCGCGACCTGTTGGGGTCGCACTTCGCCGACGCGTGCATACGGCTGGCGCGGGATCTGCACGCCGGCGGCCGCATCGAGAAGGTCCTCGGCCGGCCGCTGCCGGTGGTGGTCTTCGACATGTACTGCCCGGGCTGGGAGGTCGAGGCCACGGAGGCGGCCAATCCTCCCGAGCTGATCGAGGAGTTCCTGGCCTGGCAGCGGGCGGCCGAGCAGGCGTAGCCCCGGGGGCAGGGTGACGGCACGCCCCCTGGGGGCGGGTGACGGCCCGGCCTCGGGGGCGGGTGGCGGGCCGGCCGCGGGGGCGGGTGACGGGCCGGCCGCGGGGGCGGGTGACGGCCGTCCGGGGGCACGTGGTGAACCGGCCCCGGGGCGGGTGTCAGGCGTGGGCGGCCGCCAGATGCTTGGTCAGACGCGGTGAGGCGAACTCCGTACCGCACACGAACCGCATCACCGGGCCGTACGAGGACGCCGCGGGCAGGCCGGTGAAGTACAGGCCGGGCACGGAGGAGACGTATCCGGCGCCGAGTTTCGGGGCGCCGCGGCTGACCGCGACGCGGGTGCGCAGCTCGGGGCCGAGGAAGTCCATCGCCGCGGTGTCCACGCGATAGCCGGTGGCGGCGACGACGTGGTCGGCGGTGAGCCGGTCGGTGCGGCCGTCGTGGGTGCGGACGGTGAGGACGGGGGCGCCCTCGGAGGTGTCGGCGCCGGTCACGCCGGCGACCTCGTGGACCTGGACCTTGCCCTCGAAGCGGTCGCGCAGCCACCAGGCGCCGAGCGGGCCGAGTACCCGGCGGACCAGGTGGTGGCGGGTGCGCGCGGGGAGGTAGCGGTAGGGGTGCGGGTAGTAGCTGAGTGCCCATAGCGACCAGGCCCGGCCGAACGGGGACTCCGGGCGCAGCCGGGGCTGGTCCCAGGGCGGGGCGCCGAAGGCGACCCTGCCACGCCCGCGGGAGACCACCCGCACCTGGGCGCCCGCCTCGGCCGCGAGAGCCGCCGTCTCCAGCGCGGACTGCCCGGCGCCGACGACGATCAGTTCCTTGCCGGAGAAGCGGGTCAGGTCGTGGTGCTGGGAGCTGTGCGAGACGGGTCCCGCGGGCCCGTCCGCCGCCGCTCCCACGAGCTCCGCGGGGAGGTGGGCGAGCCCCGACAGGCCGGTGGCGACGACGACCGCGCGGGCCGTGAACAACTCCCCCGAGTCCAGCTTCAGTTCGAACCCGGCCGCCTTGTCGCGGTCCACGGAGACCACCCGCACCCGCTCCAGCTCGGGCACCAGCTTCTGCTGGAACCACTCGCCGTAGCCGACGAAGGTCTCCACCGGGATGATGTCCTCGTCGGTCACCAGCCTGGGCAGGCCCGCCGCGTCGCAGTAGTCGGCGAGGGTGTGCCCGCGCTGCGGGCAGTCGAAGTTGGAGGCGGCGGGTGTCGACTTCAGGAGCATGCCCTCGGGCATGTGGTCGCGCCAGCTGACCATGGGGTCGCCGAAGACCCGCACGGGGATGCCGCGTGCCCGCAGATGGGCGGCGGTGGACAGGCCGAAGGGCCCGGCGCCTATGACTGCTACCGGTTGGATCACGAAGTCCCTCCCCAGGAACGTGACGCCTACTTCGTGGAGGTGCTGGAGCCGCGGCGGTTGGTGCGCCACAGCTGATAGAGGTGCTTCGCGCCCGGACGCACGAAGCGGGCGAGCATCGTGACGAACGGCATTGGGTCGTCACCCGCGAGCCAGGCCAGCTCGGTCCCGCTCGGCCGCTCGGGCGCGTGCGGCGTCGTATAGCCGCTGCGGCGGTAGGCGAGGAGGGCGGGCAGGTCGATGTTCTCCACGACGTACCGGTGGCCGGCGCGCTGTTCCCCCTCCGGAACGCGGCGCCCGGTCAGATCCAGGTGCATGGCGCGGACCACGTCCACCCCCGACTCGCTCTCGAAGAGCCGGAACTGGGCGCCCATGCGCGGGTTGAAGTCGAGCAGCTTGTACTGCCCGTCGCGGCGGTCGAAGCGCAGGTCGAGGTCGATGATGCCGCTGAACCCGATCTGTTTGATGAAACGCGCGGCGAGGTCGGCGAGTTCCGGGTTGTCGACGACGTACGCGTTCGCCGTCATGCCCGCGTGCGGCGGCCACGAGCGCACCTTGACGCCGGTGAACAGGGCACACGGGTTCGAGTCGGCGTCGAAGTAGGCGTGCACGATCCAGTCCTCGGCGTCCTCCCTGGGGAGGTACTCCTGGAGGATGACACCCGGATGGGTGCCCCAGTCACGCGCGAGGGTGAGCAGTCCCTCGCGAGTGGAGATCTTCGTCGTGCCGTTGACGGCGGGTCGACTGCGCCGGACGAACGCCTCGCGGTTCTTGGCGACGATCGGGAAGCGGGCCTTCTCGGCGAAGTCGACGATGTCGTCGTACGACTCCGGGAAGGCGGCCGCCGGACTGGGGATGCCGTGTTCCACGCACAGTTCGTGCAGCCCCTGCTTGCTGGCGAGCCGGCGCGGCAGCGCGGCCTCCACGCGTGGGAAGAGGAAACGGTCGCCGAGCGCGTCCTGGTGCTCGGCGATCAGGACGGCGGCCTCCTCGTCGGTGGGGATCAGCACGGTGGGACGGCCGATGCGGCGACCGATGCGCAGCAGTCCCTCGACGAGATGATCCGGTTCCTCGGCGCCTGTCGTCGGCCACACGAAAGCCCGTTTGAGATAACGGGAGGAGGCCGCCGGCGTGTAGGCGTCCTCCGTGATCGCGTACATGGGAACGCCCCAGCGGCCCAGACTGCGAATCGCACCGACCCCGCCGTGATGCAGCGGATAGTCGCCGAACTTGACGATCAGGCCCGGCACGTCGCGATCCGCATCGAACGGCATGCTGACGACGTTCCTGGCCACGGGTCCCCCCACGTGTCCCCCCTACGGACCGGACCCACCCCGTCCGTGTCCCCCAAAGGACGCTAAGCCGGAATTGCCACCTCCGACAAGGCTTATTCGGACATTGCGAACTCTTTAGACACTGCCACGACAGCCAACTCACCCGTAACGTGTGGCGCGACCACATGGAATGCCGCGCGACGCCAGAGCGACGTCACCACATAGTCGGCCCGGCGCGGCACGGATGAGAGCGAGGCAGCCACCCCATGCCCCCCTTGCCCCCCTTCGAGGTCCCCGAGGGTGACCCCTTCGGCCCGCACAATCTTCCGTATGGCGTGTTCTCGACCCGCGAGAGCACGGAACGGAGGGTTGGCGTCCGCCTCGGCGACCACGTCCTCGACGCCGGTGCCGCGGCTCTCGCGCTCGGCTCCCCCTACGCCTCGCTGCTGGCCCGCCCGACCCTCAACCCGTTGCTGGCCGCGGGCCGCACCACCTGGTCGGACGTACGGCGCGCCCTGACCGCCTGGGTGACCGTGCCCGCGCACCGGGAGGTGCTCGAACCCCTCTTCCACCCCCTGTCCGCGGTGGCCCTGCACCTGCCCTTCGAGGTCGCCGACTACGTCGACTTCTACGCCTCGGAGAACCACGCCCGGAACGCCGGCCGCATCTTCCGCCCCGACGCCGCCGAACCGCTCACCCCCAACTGGAAGCACCTGCCGATCGGTTACCACGGCCGCGCGGGCACGGTCGTGGTGTCGGGAACGGACGTCGTACGGCCGTCGGGCCAGCGCAAGGCGTCACCGGACCCCTCGGAGGCGCCGGTGTTCGGCCCGTCGGTCCGGCTGGACATCGAAGCCGAGGTCGGCTTCGTCGTCGGCGCACCGTCGCGGCAGGGACGGCCGGTGGCGCTGGGCGACTACCGGGAGCACGTCTTCGGGCTCACCCTCCTGAACGACTGGTCGGCGCGCGACATCCAGGCCTGGGAGTACGTCCCGCTCGGCCCGTTCCTCGGCAAGTCCTTCGCCACCTCGGTCTCGGCGTGGATCACCCCGCTGGACGCCCTGGAGGACGCACGGGTCGCCCCGCCCCGGCGGACGCACCCGCTGCTGCCGTACCTCGACGACTCCGCCGAGGAGCCCGCGGGTTACGACCTGCGAATGTCGATCGCGATCAACGGTCACGTGGTGTCCGAGCCGCCGTTCTCCACCATGTACTGGACCGCCGCCCAGCAACTCGCCCATCTGACCGTCAACGGCGCCTCACTGCGTACCGGCGACCTGTACGGCTCCGGCACGGTGAGCGGTACGGAACCCGGGGAGCGCGGGTCGCTGCTGGAACTCACCTGGAACGGGCAGGACCCGCTCGAACTCCCGGACGGCAAGCGGACGTACCTGGAGGACGGCGACGTGGTGACGCTGTCCGCGTGGGCGCCGGGTCCGGGCGGGAGCCGGGTGGGACTCGGGGAGGTCAGCGGGCGGATCGTGGCGGGGTGAGGGACGGTCGGGCCGGAGGGGCGTTCATGGAGGTACCGGAGGGTCGCTCATGGAGACGGGGGTGTGCAATCCGCCGGGGTTTGGTGAGGAGGGCACCCGGATCCTCGCCGGTACCTGACTCGGGGCGCCCCGTCCCGGCATACTGACGGGACACGCACCATGCGATGCGCCCGCACGCGCACCATGCGAGGCGACGGCGCACGTGTCACGTGATGCGCCGGCGTACGCACTCTGTCGCGCAACGGCGCATCACCCCCGCACCACCCGCACACCCCTCCGATCGGGAAACGGAGCCTTGGCATGACCGTCTGCCTGCTCCTGCTGAGCGTCGTCGCTCTGACGGCCACGGTGCCCGCGCCCCGCGCGCTGGTAGAGGCCCTGTGGCCCGAGCGGGAGCCGGTGGTCGCGCTGTGGGTGTGGCAGTGCCTGGTCGCCACCGTGCTGATGTGCTGCCTGGCCGCGCTCGTCCTGGGCGCGGCGGCCGTCTTCCACACCGTGCGCGACCGGGTGTTCGCGCCGGCGCCACCGGCGGTCACCGCGGCGTACGACCTCTCCGTCGCGCCGCTGTGGGCGGTCGCCCTCACGGTGCTGCTCGCGTGCGGGGCCGCGTGGACGACGGCGATGCTCGCCCGCGAGCTGGTCGAGGCCCGGCGGCGCCGCGGCCAGACCCGCGCGCACCTGCGCGAACGGGCACCGGAACTGCCGGCGGGGCTGCCTGCGGCACGCGGGCCGATGCTGGTGCTGGAGGACGAGTACCCGGACGCCTGGTGGATGCCAGGGCATCCGCCCCAGCTGGTCGTGACGACCGGGGCGCTGCACCGCCTGACCGACCACCAGCTCGACGCCGTACTCACCCACGAGCGGGGCCACGCGCGCGCCCACCACGACTGGCTGCTCTACCTGTCCAGTGCGCTGGCCACGGGCTTCCCGCGCGTGCCGCTGTTCTCCCACTTCTGCGACCAGACCCACCGCCTCGTCGAACTCGCCGCCGACGACGCGGCGTCCCGGCGCTGTGGCCACCTCACGACCGCACTGGCCCTGATCGAACTGAACCAGCACCGCGGGGTCCTCTCCTGCGCGTCCAGCCGCCGGCTGCTCGGCGAGCGGGTCGACCGGCTCCTGGAACCACCGCCACGGCTGCTGCGCCGTCAGCGGGCCCTGACGACGACGGTGGCCGCACTGGTACCCCTGCTGCCGCTGCTGATCACGTTCGCACCGGGTCTGACGGCGCTCGGGTAGGGCTTTCCTCACGGCTGGAAGTCCGGCGACGGGCGCGCGGCGCAACGGACGACCCGCGCGCGGGTCGTGGGTGGGCTCGAGCGCCCGACCCGCGAAATCCTCGGCTGCTGCCGGCGAGCGCGGATAGCCTCAGCACCGCCATTGTCCGACGGGGAGGGGCAGGACATGCAGGGGGACATACAAGGGCAGGACTGGGTCGCGCATGCGGGAGAACTTTTCGAAGCGGCGATGTTCGGCGGCGACACATCCGCACTGGACCGGTCCGACGACGTGCTGGACGCTGTCGAGGCGCCACTGTCCATGGCGCGGGGCAAGGTGCTGCATGTGCGCTTCCTGAACGACCGTGGGGAGAACACCCAGGAATTGGCGCTGTTCGAGCGGGCGGCCGAGCTGTACCGGCGGCTGGGGAACGCGTCGGGTGAGGCGGACGCGTTGTTCTGGATCGGCTGCTGGCACCAGGTGGTGAAGGGCGACGGCGCGACCGGCACACCTTACTTCGAGCAGTCGTACGCACTGGCGAAATCCGTCGACGATCGAATGACGATGTCCTACGCGATACGCCACCTCGGCTTCGCCGACAAGGACGCGGGCGACCTCGACCAGGCCCGTGAACGGTTGACCGAGTCGGTGTCGCTGCGCCGGGCGATCGGATTCAGGCCCGGGGAAGCGGCCGGCCTGGTGGCACTTGCCTACCTCGCGGCCGAGACGGGGAACAGATCGGCCGCGCTCCACCACCTCGACGAGGCGCAGGCGGTCGCCGAAAGCTGCGGCGCCAAAGCCGTGACGGGATGGATCGAGCAGGCCCGCACGATGGTCCAGGCTTAATCGTCCGACGGCGGGGTGGTCCTCGTCGCCCGGGTGTTCCGGCCCTCGCCAAGTCGCTCGCCGATCCGAGCGCCGACGTCCGCAAGGCGGCCGTCCCCGCCCTGACCCGGCACGCCGGTGTCGAGGACGCCCGCGCGGCGTCGGCCACGGCCACGGCGACGGGGACGGCGGACTCGGACGCGGACGTCAGGGCGTATGCGGCGCGGGGGCTCTGAGCAGGGCCCCCGCCCCGCGGCCGGATCCGGCTACATCCAGTCCTCCGGCTCCGGCTCGGCATCCATCTCGGGCCAGTGGTCCTCGTCCCCGGCTCCCGCCGCCGCAGGGGCCGGGGCCGGGGCCGGGGAGGACGGTGTTTTCAGGGACGCCAGCACCCCGAGCACGCCCTCCCCGTAGGTCACGAGCTTCTTCTCTCCGACGCCGCCGACGGTGCCCAGTTCGGCGACCGACTCGGGCCATCGGCCGACGATCTCCCTCAGCGTGGCGTCGTGGAAGACCACGTACGCCGGTACGCCCTGTTCACGGGCCTGGTCGGCACGCCAGGCTCGCAGTGCCTCGAACGCCGGGAGCAGATCCTCGGACAGCTCTGCCACGGCCGCCTTCGCCTTGCCCTTGCCGGAAGCCCCGGAGGACCCGGACGTCCCCGAGGACCGGGAGACCACCGGTTTCTTCGGCTCCTTGCGGAGCGGAACCTCCCGTTCGCGCCGCAGTACCGTCCCGCTGGCCTCGGTGAGCACCAGCGTGCCGTACTCGCCCTCGACGGCCAGCAGCCCCTGGGCGAGCAGCTGCCGGACGACGCCCCGCCACTCGCCCTCGTCGAGGTCGGCGCCGATACCGAAGACGGACAGCTGGTCGTGGTCGAACTGGATGACCTTGGCCGTGCGCTTGCCGAGCAGGATGTCGACGATCTGGACGGCGCCGAACTTCTGCCCGCGTTCGCGCTGCAGCCGTACCACCGTGGAGAGGACCTTCTGGGCAGCGACGGTGCCGTCCCAGGTCTCCGGCGGCGTGAGGCAGGTGTCGCAGTTGCCGCAGCCGGCCGCGGCGGGGTCCTGGCCGAAGTAGTTGAGGAGTTGCCCGCGGCGGCACTGGGCGGTCTCGCACAGGGCGAGCATCGAGTCGAGGTGGGCCTGGGCGCGGCGGCGGAACGCCTCGTCGCCCTCGCCGGACTGGATGAGTTTGCGCTGCTGTATGACGTCGTTGAGGCCGTAGGCCATCCAGGCGGTGGAGGGCAGGCCGTCACGGCCCCCGCGGCCGGTCTCCTGGTAGTAGCCCTCGACGGACTTGGGCAGGTCGAGGTGGGCGACGAACCGGACGTCGGGTTTGTCGATGCCCATGCCGAAGGCGATGGTGGCGACCACGACCAGGCCGTCCTCGCGCAGGAAGCGGGACTGGTGGGCCGCGCGGGTGCCCGCGTCCAGGCCGGCGTGGTAGGGGACGGCCTCGATGCCGTTGCGGGACAGGAATTCCGCCGTGGATTCGACCGACTTGCGGGAGAGGCAGTAGATGATGCCCGCGTCGCCTTCGTGTTCCTGCCGGAGGAAGGTGAGCAGCTGCTTCTTGGGGTCGGCCTTGGGGACGATCCGGTACTGGATGTTGGGCCGGTCGAAGCTGGCCACGAAGTGCCGGGCGGCCGGCATGTGCAGCCGCTGGGTGATCTCCTCGTGGGTCGCGTGGGTGGCGGTCGCCGTGAGCGCGATGCGCGGGACGTCCGGCCAGCGCTCGCCGAGGAGGGAGAGGGCGAGGTAGTCGGGGCGGAAGTCGTGGCCCCACTGGGAGACGCAGTGCGCCTCGTCGATCGCGAAGACGGCGATCTTGCCGCGGGCCAGCAGGTCCAGCGTGGAGTCCAGGCGCAGCCGCTCCGGTGCCAGGTAGAGCAGGTCGAGCTCGCCGGCTAGGAACTGGGCCTCGACCACGCGCCGCTCGTCGAAGTCCTGGGTGGAGTTGACGAACCCGGCGTTCACGCCGAGGGCGCGCAGGGCGTCCACCTGGTCCTGCATGAGGGCGATGAGCGGTGAGATCACGATGCCCGTACCGGGTCTGACCAGGGCGGGGATCTGGTAGCACAGCGACTTTCCGCCACCGGTGGGCATGAGGACGACGGCGTCTCCGCCGGCCACCACATGCTCGATGATCGCTTCCTGTTCGCCCCGGAAGGCGTCGTACCCGAAAACCCTGTGCAGCGTGGCCAGTGCCTCGCTGTCCGCCGGTCCGGGCGTCTGCCGCGTCCCCGGCGGCTCGGTCGTCCCTGGCATCTCGTCGGTTCCGCCCGTCCCACCCATCGTCGTGTCCCCCGTACGTCGTCCCTCGACCACTGCCTCCACGATAGGGGCACGGACCGACAGCGCCGGAGTTATCCACAGGTCCGCCGTCCGGAGGAGGGACACGGGGACGGAAGCCGGGAGGGACGCGGGGAGGGGCACGGGCGCGGGGCGGAGCACGGGGAGGGGCACGCGGCGCGGGGTCCCCCGTCCGGCGGTGTCCTCGGTCCTCTGGCCGTTCAGTCCTTTGGCCGTCCTCGCGTGGCGGCCCAAAAGCGGCGCGGGCCATGCTGCACGGGCGGGACCGGGGAGGCCCGCGCTGTACGGAGGCACCGCACTCGCGTGCCTCTTCCACCCCAAGGAGCATCAGGATGTCTCTCAGGTCCCGCACCGCCGGCGCCGTTCTGGCGCTGGCCGTGCCGTTCGCTCTGGCCGCGGTTCCCGCCGACGCGGCTCCCGTGCCCGAGGCCGACCCGTTCGTGTGGACGGATCTGACCCCGACGTACACGGCGACCGCGGACTACCAGTACGAGCCGTTCGCGGTCACGGACGGGTACCGGCCCATCGGCAGGTGCGCCCAGGGCACCGGGACCGGCGAGGGAGGCGCGGGCTACCACTACGTGAACCCCGCCCATGTCGGCAGCCTCGACCCGGCCGAGCCCGCGGGTCTCCTCTACGAGACCGACAGCAACGGCGGCCGTGCCCTGGTGGGCGTGGAGTGGATCGTGCGCGCCGACAACGCTGCCGGCGCGCCGACGCTGTTCGGGCAGTCGTTCCAGGGGCCGGCGAATCTGGACGGTGTGGGTTCCGTGTACACGCTGCACGCCTGGATCTGGAAGGACAATCCGAGCGGCCTGTTCGCGCCGTGGAACCCGACGGTGACGTGCCCGTAGCCGCGGCCGCGGCCGGCGCGGTGAGGTGCCGGCAGCCAAGGCCCCGCGGCCCCAGGACCGCCCACGCGCGCGTGGGCCCCGGTTCCTCGGAGGGAACCGGGGCCCACGGCCGTACCGGAGCGGTCAGCGCACGAAGACTCCCGCCTGGCTCGCCAGGTCCAGGAAGTACTGCGGTGCCACGCCGAGCACCAGGGTGACCGCTACGCCGACGCCGATCACCGCCATGGTCAGCGGTGACGGGACGGCGACCGTGGGGCCGTCGGGCCTGGGCTCGCTGAAGAACATCAGCACGATCACGCGGATGTAGAAGAACGCGGCGATCGCCGACGAGATCACACCGACGACGACCAGCGGGGCCGCCCCGCCCTCCGCCGCCGCCTTGAACACGGCGAACTTCCCGGCGAAGCCGGAGGTCAGCGGGATACCCGCGAAGGCCAGCAGGAACACCGCGAAGACGGCCGCGACCAGCGGCGAGCGGCGGCCGAGGCCGGCCCACTTGGACAGGTGCGTGGCCTCGCCGCCTGCGTCGCGCACCAGGGTGACCACGGCGAAGGCGCCGATGGTCACGAAGGAGTACCCGGCCAGGTAGAACAGGACGGACGACACGCCGTCCTTCGAGGTCGCGATGACACCCGCGAGGATGAATCCGGCGTGCGCGATCGACGAGTACGCGAGCAGTCGCTTGATGTCGGTCTGGGTGATCGCGACGATCGCGCCGCCCAGCATGGTGATGATCGCGACGCCCCACATGACCGGCCGCCAGTCCCAGCGCAGGCCGGGCAGGACGACGTACAGCAGGCGCAGCAGCGCGCCGAACGCGGCCACCTTGGTCGCCGCTGCCATGAAGCCGGTCACCGGGGTGGGCGCGCCCTGGTAGACGTCGGGCGTCCACATGTGGAAGGGGACCGCGCCGACCTTGAAGAGCAGGCCCATGACGACCATCGCGGTGCCGATCAGGAGCAGCGCGTCGTTGCCCATGGTGTCGGCGAGGGCGGGGTCGATGCTGGTGACGGTGCCGTCGACGACCTGGGAGATGGTGGAGTAGGACACCGAGCCGGCGTAGCCGTAGAGCAGGGCGATGCCGAACAGGGTGAACGCGGAGGCGAAGGCGCCGAGCAGGAAGTACTTGACCGCGGCTTCCTGGGACATCAGCCGCTTGCGGCGGGCCAGGGCGCACATCAGGTAGAGCGGGAGGGAGAAGACCTCCAGGGCCACGAAGAGCGTCAGCAGGTCGTTGGCCGAGGGGAACACCAGCATGCCGGCGACCGCGAAGAGGAGCAGCGGGAAGACCTCGGTGGTGGTGAATCCCGCCTTCACCGCGGCCTTCTCGCTGTCGCTGCCGGGCACGGAGGCGGCCTGTGCGGCGAAGGAGTCGACGCGGTTGCCGTGGGCGGCCGGGTCGAGGCGGCGTTCGGCGAAGGTGAACAGGCCGAGCAGGCCGGCCAGCAGGATCGTGCCCTGCAGGAACAGGGACGGTCCGTCGACGGCGATCGCACCCATGGCGGCGATGTGCGCCTTGGTGGTGCCGTAACCGTCCGCGGCCAGCGCGACGACCGCCGCGAAGGCCGCGCACAGCGCCACGGCGGAGACGAAGACCTGCGCGTAGTAGCGGGACTTGCGTGGGACGAACGCCTCGACGAGCACCCCGACGATCGCCGCGCCAAGCACGATGAGGGTGGGGGACAATTGTCCGTATTCGATCTTCGGCGCGTCGATCTTCGAGATCGGATCGGCCGCGGTTGTCCACAGGCTGTGGACGGCTGCTGCGCTCACTTGGCCGCCTCCACTGCGGGCTTGGGGTCGGTCTTGTGTACGTCCGACATGGTCTGTTTGACCGCCGGGTTGACGATGTCCGTGACGGGCTTCGGGTAGACGCCCAGGAAGATCAGCAGAATGATCAGCGGGGTGACGACCACGAGTTCACGCGCGCGCAGGTCGGGCATCGCGGAGACCTCCGGTTTCACCGGGCCCGTCATCGTCCGCTGGTAGAGGACGAGGGTGTAGAGCGCGGCGAGGACGATGCCGAGGGTGGCGATGATGCCGATGGCCGGGTAGCGCGTGAACGTGCCGACCAGGACCAGGAATTCGCTCACGAAGGGGGCGAGACCCGGCAGCGACAGGGTGGCGAGGCCGCCGATCAGGAAGGTGCCGGCGAGGACCGGGGCGACCTTCTGCACACCGCCGTAGTCGGCGATGAGCCGCGAGCCGCGCCGGGAGATCAGGAAGCCGGCGACCAGCATCAGCGCAGCCGTGGAGATGCCGTGGTTGACCATGTAGAGGGTGGCGCCGGACTGGCCCTGGCTGGTCATCGCGAAGATGCCCAGGATGATGAAGCCGAAGTGCGAGATGGACGCGTAGGCGACCAGGCGCTTGATGTCCCGCTGGCCGACGGCGAGCAGGGCGCCGTAGATGATGCTGATCACGGCGAGGACGAGGATGACGGGTGTCGCCCACTTCGAGGCCTCCGGGAACAGCTGGAGGCAGAAGCGGAGCATCGCGAACGTGCCCACCTTGTCGACGACCGCCGTGATGAGGACGGCGACCGGGGCGGTGGACTCCTGCATGGCGTTGGGCAGCCAGGTGTGCAGCGGCCACAGCGGTGCCTTCACCGCGAAGGCGAAGAAGAAGCCCAGGAACAGCCAGCGTTCGGTGCTGGTCGCCATGTGCAGCGAGCCGTTCGCGCGGGCCTGCGCGATCTCCGCGAGGGAGAAGTTCCCGGCGACCACGTAGAGGCCGATCACCGCGGCCAGCATGATCAGGCCGCCGACCAGGTTGTAGAGGAGGAACTTCACGGCCGCGTACGTCCGTTGGGCCGCCGCGTTCTCGTCGGAGCCCGCGTGGGCGCGGTCCCCGAAGCCGCCGATGAGGAAGTACATCGGGATCAGCATGGCTTCGAAGAAGATGTAGAAGAGGAAGACGTCGGTGGCCTCGAAGGAGATGATCACCATCGCCTCGACGGCCAGGATCAGGGCGAAGAAGCCCTGGGTGGGCCGCCACCGCTTGCTGCCGGTCTCCAGCGGGTCGGCGTCGTGCCAGCCCGCGAGGATGACGAACGGGATCAGCAGGGCGGTCAGCGCGAGCAGGGCGACCGCGATGCCGTCGACGCCCAGTTCGTAGCGGACACCGAAGTCCGAGATCCAGGCGTGGGACTCGGTGAGCTGGTAGCGGGCGCCGCCCGGGTCGAAGCGGACCAGGACGACGATCGCCAGCACGAGCGTGCCGAGCGAGACCAGCAGCGCGAGCCATTTGGCGGCGGTGCGCTGTGCGGCCGGTACGGCGGCCGTCGCGATCGCCCCGACGGCGGGGAGCGCCGCCGTCGCTGTCAGCAGAGGAAAGGACATCGGTATCAGACCGCCCTCATCAGCAGGGTCGCGGCGACCAGGAGGGCAGCGCCGCCGAACATCGAGACCGCGTACGAGCGCGCGTAGCCGTTCTGGAGCTTGCGCAGTCGGCCGGACAGCCCGCCGAAGCCCGCCGCCGTGCCGTTGACGACCCCGTCGACCAGGGTGTGGTCGACGTAGACCAGGGAGCGGGTGAGGTGTTCGCCGCCGCGGACCAGGACGACGTGGTTGAAGTCGTCCTGGAGGAGGTCGCGGCGAGCCGCGCGGGTGAGCAGCGAACCGCGCGGGGCGACGGCCGGGACGGGACGACGGCCGTACTGGAGGTAGGCGATGCCGACGCCGATGACCAGGCAGACCATGGTGGCGCCGGTGACGGTGGTCGCGCTCAGCGGGGAGTCTCCCTCGCTGTGGCCGGTGATCGGCTCCAGCCAGTGCAGGAAGCGGTCGCCGATGCTGAAGAACGCGCCGCCGAAGACCGAGCCGATCGCCAGCACGATCATCGGGATCGTCATGACCTTCGGGGACTCGTGCGGGTGCGGCTCGTGGCCGTGCTCGTCGGGCTGCCAGCGCTTCTCGCCGAAGAACGTCATCAGCATCACGCGCGTCATGTAGAAGGCGGTGATGGCCGCGCCGAGCAGGGCGCAGGCGCCGAGGATCCAGCCCTCGGTGCCGCCCTTGGCGAACGCCGCCTCGATGATCTTGTCCTTGGAGAAGAAGCCGGACAGGCCCGGGAAGCCGATGATGGCGAGGTAGCCGAGGCCGAAGGTGATGAAGGTGACCGGCATGTACTTGCGCAGGCCGCCGTACTTGCGCATGTCGACCTCGTCGTTCATGCCGTGCATGACGGAACCGGCGCCCAGGAACAGTCCGGCCTTGAAGAAGCCGTGCGTCACCAGGTGCATGATCGCGAAGACGTAGCCGATCGGGCCGAGGCCGGCGGCGAGCACCATGTAGCCGATCTGCGACATGGTCGAACCGGCGAGGGCCTTCTTGATGTCGTCCTTCGCGCAACCGACGATCGCACCGAAGAGGAGGGTGACGGCGCCGACGACGGTGACGACGAGTTGTGCGTCGGGGGCCGCGTTGAAGATCGCTCCGGAGCGGACGATGAGGTAGACGCCGGCGGTCACCATGGTCGCCGCGTGGATGAGGGCCGAGACCGGGGTCGGGCCCTCCATGGCGTCCCCGAGCCAGGACTGCAGCGGGACCTGGGCGGACTTGCCGCAGGCGGCGAGCAGCAGCATCAGGCCGATCGCGGTGAGCCTGCCCTCGGAGGCGTCGGTGGCGTGGCTGAGGACCGGGCCGAAGGCGAAGGTGCCGAACGTCGTGAACATCAGCATGATCGCGATCGACAGACCCATGTCGCCGACCCGGTTGACCAGGAAGGCCTTCTTCGCGGCGGTGGCCGCGCTGGGCTTGTGCTGCCAGAAGCCGATCAGCAGGTACGAGGCGAGGCCGACGCCCTCCCAGCCGACGTACAGCAGCAGGTAGTTGTCGGCGAGGACGAGCAGCAGCATCGCCGCGAGGAACAGGTTGAGGTAGCCGAAGAAGCGGCGGCGGCGCTCGTCGTGCTCCATGTACCCGATCGAGTACAGGTGGATGAGCGAGCCGACGCCGGTGATCAGCAGGACGAACGTCATCGACAGCTGGTCGAGGCGGAAGGTGACGTCCGCCTGGAAGCCGGCCACCGGGACCCAGGTGAACAGGTGCTGCATCAGGGTGCGGTGTTCGGCGTTCTTGCCCAGCAGGTCGGCGAAGAGGATCACGCCGAACACGAAGGAGGTCGTCGACAGGAGTGTGCCGATCCAGTGGCCCACGCCGTCCAGGCGGCGGCCGCCGACCAGGAGGACGGCCGCTCCGAGCAGGGGCGCCGCGATCAGCAGCGCAATGAGGTTCTCCACGATTCAGCGACCCCTTACAGCTTCATCAGGCTGGCGTCGTCGACCGAGGCCGAGTGGCGGGTACGGAACAGCGACACGATGATCGCGAGCCCGACCACGACCTCCGCGGCGGCGACGACCATCGTGAAGAAGGCGATGATCTGGCCGTCGAGATTGCCGTGCATGCGGGAGAAGACGACGAACGCGAGGTTGCAGGCGTTGAGCATCAGCTCGACGCACATGAAGACGACGATCGCATTTCGTCTGATCAGCACACCGGTGGCGCCGATCGTGAACAACAAGGCGGCGAGGTAGAGGTAGTAGACCGGGTTCACTTCGACGCCTCCTCGGGCCGCTTGAGGTTCTCCGGCTCGATCGGGGTCCGCTCCAGCCGTTCCTCGGCACGCTGTTCCAGGGCCCGCAGGTCGTTGAGGGCCTCCGCGGACACGTCACGGATCTGGCCGCGGTCGCGCAGCGTCTTGTTGACCGTGAGCTCGGACGGGGTGCCGTCGGGCAGCAGGCCGGCGATGTCGACGGCGTTGTGCCGGGCGTAGACGCCGGGGGCGGGCAGCGGCGGCAGGTGCTTGCCGTCGCGGACGCGCTGTTCGGACTGCTCGCGCTGGGTCTTGGCGCGCTCGGTGCGCTCGCGGTGGGTGAGCACCATGGCGCCCACGGCCGCGGTGATGAGCAGGGCACCGGTGATTTCGAAGGCGAACACGTACTTGGTGAAGATGAGGGCGGCGAGGCCCTCCACATTGCCGTTGGCGTTGGCCTGGCCGGTGCCGTTGAAGTTCTTGAGGGAGGCGTTGGCGATGCCCGAGAAGAGCAGGACGCCGAAGCCGACCCCACACAGAAGGGCCAGCCAGCGCTGGCCCTTGATGGTCTCGGTCAGGGAGTCGGCGGCGGTCACGCCGACCAGCATCACCACGAAGAGGAACAGCATCATGATCGCGCCGGTGTAGACGACGATCTGCACGATGCCCAGGAAGTAGGCGCCGTTGGCGAGGTAGAACACCGCCAGGATGATCATGGTGCCGGCGAGACAGAGGGCACTGTGCACGGCCCTCTTCATGAGGACGGTACCCAGGGCGCCGAGCACAGCGACGGTGCCGAGCACCCAGAACTGGAAGGCCTCGCCGGTGGAGGTGGCGTAGGCGGCGAGCTGCGGGCCCATCATGCCTCCACCCCCTCTTCCTCTTCCTCCGGCTTCTCGCCCTTCGAGACGGCCACCTGCTGGACGGTCCCGGGCGCGGCCTCGGTCACCAGACCCCGGTAGTAGTCCTGTTCGTCGGTGCCCGGGAAGATCGCGTGCGGGCTGTCGACCATGCCCTCCTCGAGGCCGGCGAGCAGCTGCTCCTTGGTGTAGATGAGGTTGGCGCGGCTGGTGTCGGCGAGCTCGAACTCGTTGGTCATCGTGAGCGCGCGCGTGGGGCACGCCTCGATGCACAGACCGCACAGGATGCAGCGGGCGTAGTTGATCTGGTAGACGCGGCCGTAGCGCTCGCCCGGCGAGTAGCGCTCCTCGTCGGTGTTGTCGCCGCCCTCCACGTAGATGGCGTCGGCGGGGCAGGCCCAGGCGCACAGTTCGCAGCCGACGCACTTCTCCAGGCCGTCCGGATGGCGGTTGAGCTGGTGCCGTCCGTGGAACCGCGGAGCCGTGGTCTTCTTCTGCTCCGGGTACTGCTCGGTCAGCCGCTTCTTGAACATGGCCTTGAAGGTCACGCCGAAGCCGGCCACGGGGTTCAGGAAACCGGGCTCGGTCTCCTTGGGCTCCTCAGCCATCGGACGCCTCCTTTCCATCCGTAGATCCGTCACTGACAGTGTCCGGTCCACCACTGACAATCAGCTCCCGCTCCCGGCGCGGACTACGCCGGGGCACCGGCGGCAGCTCCTGTCCGGGCAGCGGCGGCACGGGGAACCCGCCTGCCATCGGGTCGAACGCGACCGGCTCGGCGGCGGGCTGGGCGCCCTCCCTGCCGCCCTTGTCGCGGAACATGTCGACGACGAAGGACAGGACCAGCAGAGCGAGGATTCCGCCGCCGACGTAGAGGGCGATGTCGGTGAAGCCGTAGTTCTCGTTGCGGAGGGTCCGTACGGTGGCGACGAGCATCAGCCAGACGACCGAGACCGGGATGAGGACCTTCCAGCCGAGCTTCATCAGCTGGTCGTAGCGCACCCGCGGGAGGCTGGCGCGCAGCCAGACGAAGACGAACAGCAGCACGACGACCTTGGCGACGAACCAGAGCATCGGCCACCAGCCGTGGTTGGCGCCCGCCCAGACGGTGCTGATCGGCCAGGGGGCGCGCCAGCCGCCGAGGAACAGCGTCGTCGACACGGCCGCGACCGTCACCATGTTGACGTACTCGGCGAGCATGAACATCGCGAACTTGATCGACGAGTACTCGGTGTTGAAGCCGCCGACCAGGTCGCCCTCGGACTCCGGCATGTCGAAGGGGGCGCGGTTGGTCTCGCCGACCATGGTGACGACGTAGATGATGAACGAGACCGGCAGCAGCACGATGTACCAGCGGCCCTGCTGCTGGTCGACGATCGTGGACGTCGACATCGAGCCCGAGTACAGGAACACCGACGCGAACGCGGCGCCCATGGCGATCTCGTAGGAGATCATCTGCGCGCAGGAGCGCAGGCCGCCGAGGAGCGGGTAGGTGGATCCGGAGCTCCAGCCGGCGAGAACGATGCCGTAGATGCCGACGGAGGCGACCGCGAGGATGTAGAGCATCGCGATCGGCAGGTCGGTGAGCTGCATCGTGGTGCGGTGGCCGAAGATCGAGACCTCGTTGTCGGCCGGTCCGAACGGGATGACCGCGATGGCCATGAACGCCGGGATGGCCGCGACGATCGGCGCGAGGATGTAGACGGCCTTGTCGGCGCGTTTGACGATGAGGTCTTCCTTGAGCATCAGCTTCACGCCGTCGGCGAGCGACTGGAGCATGCCCCAGGGGCCATGCCGGTTGGGGCCGATGCGCAGCTGCATCCAGGCGATGACCTTGCGCTCCATGACGATGGAGACCAGCACGGTCACCATCAGGAAGGCGAAGCAGAAGACCGCCTTGACGACGACCAGCCACCAGGGGTCGCGGCCGAACATGGAGAGGTCTTCAGCAGCGAGGTACGGGTTCATGCCTCCACCTCCTTGGGGGCCTCACCGGCGGTGGCCGCCGGGCCGATGCGGACGAGGGAGCCGGGCTGCGCCCCGGTGTCGGAGGCGACACCGCCGCCCACGGAGTTCAGCGGGAGCCAGACCACGCGGTCGGGCATCTCGGTGATCCTGAGCGGAAGTTCGACGGTGCCGGCACTCGAGGTGACGGCGACCAGGTCGCCGTTCCCGATGCCGGCCTCGGCGGCGGTCGCGGCGGACAGGCGGGCGTGGGCGGTGTGCCGGGTGCCGGCGAGGGCCTCGTCGCCTTCCTGGAGAACACCCTGGTCGAGCAGGAGCCGGTGTCCGGCCAGCACGGCCTCCCCGGCCGCCGGCCGCGGCAGCGGTCCCGCCGTCTCCAGCGGCTCGGAGGCCTTCGGCCCGTCCCAGGCGCCGAGCCGGTCGAGCTCCGCGCGCGTGGTGCGCAGGTCGGGCAGGCCGAGGTGGACGTCCATGGCGTCGGCGAGCATCTGCAGCACGCGCGCGTCGGTGGGCGCGAGCCGCCGGGTCATCTGCTCGGGCTTGAGCGCGGCCTCGAAGAACCGCACCCGGCCTTCCCAGTTGAGGAAGGTGCCGGCCTTCTCGGCGACGGCGGCGACCGGGAGGACGACATCGGCGCGCTCGGTGACCTCGCTGGGCCGCAGCTCCAGCGAGACCAGGAAGCCGACGGCTTCGAGTGCCGCACGCGCGCGCGTGGGGTCGGGCAGGTCGGTGACCTCGACGCCGGCGACCAGCAGGGCGGAGAGTTCGCCGCGGGCGGCGGCCTCGATGATCTGGCCGGTGTCACGGCCGTAGCGGAGCGGGAGTTCGGACACGCCCCAGGCGGCGGCGACCTCGTCCCGCGCGCGTGGATCGGTGGCCGGGCGGCCGCCGGGCAGCAGCGACGGCAGCGCGCCCGCCTCGACCGCGCCGCGCTCACCGGCTCGGCGCGGGATCCACACCAGCTGTGCGCCGGTGGCGGTGGCGGCCCGTACGGCGGCGGTCAGGCCGCCGACGACCGATGCCAGCCGCTCGCCGACGACGATCACCGCGCCCTCGGTGCGCAGCGCCTCGGCGGCCTGGGTACCGGGCTCCTCCAGGCCGACACCGCTCGCGAGCGCGTCCAGCCATTCGGTCTCGGTGCCGGGCGCGGCCGGCAGCAGCGTGCCGCCGGTCTTCTCCAGACCGCGGGTGACGTGCGTGGCGAGCGAGAACACCCTCTGCTTGTGCTTGCGCCAGGCCTTGCGCAGCCGCAGGAAGACGCCGGGCGCCTCCTCCTCCGACTCGAACCCGACCAGCAGGACGGCGGGCGCCTGTTCCAGCGAGGTGTAGGTGACGCCCGTACCGTCGAGGTCGCGGCCGCGGCCTGCGATCCGGGCGGCCAGGAAGTCGGCCTCCTCGCTGCTGTGCACGCGCGCGCGGAAGTCGATGTCGTTGGTGTCGAGCGCCACGCGCGCGAACTTGCTGTACGCGTAGGCGTCCTCGACGGTGAGCCGGCCGCCGGTGAGGACGCCGGCCCGGGACCGGGCCGCGGCCAGTCCCTGGGCGGCCGCGTCGAGCGCCTCCGGCCAGGAGGCGGGTTCGAGCACGCCCTGCGCGTTGCGGACCAGCGGGGTCTCCAGGCGGCCCTTCTGCTGCGCGTACCGGAACGCGAAGCGTCCCTTGTCGCAGATCCACTCCTCGTTGACCTCGGGGTCGTTGGCGGCGAGCCGCCGCATGACCTTGCCGCGCCGGTGGTCGGTGCGGGTGGCGCAGCCGCCCGAGCAGTGCTCGCACACGGACGGTGAGGAGATCAGGTCGAAGGGGCGGGAGCGGAAGCGATACGCCGCCGAGGTCAGCGCGCCCACCGGGCAGATCTGGATGGTGTTCCCGGAGAAGTACGACTCGAACGGGTCGCCCTCGCCGGTGCCCACCTGCTGCAGCGCGCCGCGTTCCAGGAGCTCGATCATCGGGTCGCCGGCGACCTGGTTGGAGAACCGGGTGCAGCGCGCGCACAGCACGCACCGCTCGCGGTCGAGGAGCACCTGGGTGGAGATGGGGAGGGGCTTCTCGTAGGTGCGCTTCTTGCCGTCGAAACGGGACTCGGCGTTGCCGTGCGACATCGCCTGGTTCTGCAGCGGGCACTCGCCGCCCTTGTCGCAGACCGGGCAGTCCAGCGGGTGGTTGATGAGCAGCAGCTCCATCACCCCGTGCTGGGCCTTCTCGGCGGCCGGGGAGGTGAGATGGGTCTTCACCACCATGCCGTCGGTGCAGGTGATCGTGCAGGACGCCATGGGCTTGCGCTGGCCCTCGACCTCGACGATGCACTGCCGGCAGGCGCCGGCCGGGTCCAGCAGGGGGTGGTCGCAGAAGCGCGGGATCTCGATGCCGAGCTGCTCGGCGGCGCGGATGACCAGGGTGCCCTTGGGCACGCTGATCTCCACGCCGTCGATCGTCAGCGTGACGAGGTCCTGCGGCGGGACCGCCGCCGTCCCCCCCGAGGAGGGGGAACTCGTGGTCACGGTCATGCGTTCACCTCCGGGCGGTCCGCCCAGGCCGTCGACTTGGCCGGGTCGAAGGGGCAGCCCCGGCCCGTGATGTGCTGTTCGTACTCCTCGCGGAAGTACTTCAGCGAGGAGAAGATCGGGGACGCGGCGCCGTCGCCGAGGGCGCAGAACGACTTGCCGTTGATGTTGTCGGCGATGTCGTTCAGCTTGTCGAGGTCGGACATCACGCCCTTGCCGGCCTCGATGTCGCGCAGCAACTGCACCAGCCAGTAGGTGCCTTCGCGGCACGGGGTGCACTTGCCGCAGGACTCGTGCGCGTAGAACTCGGTCCAGCGGGTGACGGCGCGCACGACGCAGGTGGTCTCGTCGAAGCACTGGAGGGCCTTGGTGCCGAGCATGGAACCGGCCGCCCCCACCCCTTCGTAGTCGAGCGGGACGTCGAGGTGCTCGTCGGTGAACATGGGCGTCGAGGAGCCGCCCGGCGTCCAGAACTTCAGGCGGTGGCCGGTGCGCATCCCCCCGCTCATGTCCAGGAGCTGGCGCAGGGTGATGCCGAGCGGTGCCTCGTACTGGCCGGGGCTGGTGACGTGGCCGCTCAGCGAGTAGAGCGTGAAGCCGGGTGACTTCTCGCTCCCCATCGACCTGAACCAGTCCTTGCCCTTTTGCAGGATGGCGGGAACCGAGGCGATGGACTCGACGTTGTTCACAACAGTCGGGCAGGCATAGAGCCCTTCGACAGCCGGGAAGGGGGGACGCAGTCGCGGTTGACCACGACGGCCTTCGAGCGAGTCGAGCAGTGCGGTCTCCTCACCGCAGATGTACGCGCCGGCGCCGGCGTGCACGGTGAGGTCCAGGTCGAGACCGCTGCCCAGGATGTTCTCGCCGAGGTAGCCGGCCTCGTAGGCCTCGCGCACGGCCTCGTGCAACCGCCGCAGGACGGGCACGACTTCACCACGCAGATAGATGAAGGCATGCGACGACCGGATGGCATAACACGCGATCACGATGCCCTCTACGAGGCTGTGCGGGTTCGCGAAGAGGAGCGGGATGTCCTTGCAGGTCCCGGGCTCCGACTCGTCGGCGTTGACAACCAGATAGTGCGGTTTGCCGTCTCCCTGCGGAATGAACTGCCACTTCATCCCGGTGGGGAATCCCGCGCCGCCCCGGCCGCGCAGCCCGGACTCCTTGACGTAGGCGATCAGGTCGTCCGGTGACATGGCGAGCGCCTTGCGCAGGCCCTCGTATCCGTCGTGCCGCCGGTAGACGTCCAGCGTCCAGGACCGGTCCTCGTCCCAGAAGGCCGACAGCACGGGCGCGAGCAGCTTCTCGGGACTGGTGTCCTTGAGATCGGGTACCACCGTCATCACTCCCCCTCCTCTGCGGCAGGCCCTGCCGGGTGCGACGGGTCGGAGGCCGAGGTCTCCTGCGGCGCGTCATGGGAACTGAGGTGCTCGGCCGGCGACGGCTCGTGCACCGTCCGGCTCTGCGCTCCCGGGCGCGGATGGACCACGCGCGCGGGTGCGGACTCTCCCCTGGCCAGGTGGAGGCCGACCAGCGAGGCGGGTCCGGCGCTTCCGCTCTCCTCGACGGCCCCGGGCCGCTCGTCGGGGAAGCCGGCCAGGATCCGCGCGGTCTCCTTGAAGGTGCACAGCCGGGCCCCGCGCGTGGGCTCGACGTCCCGGCCCGCGCGCAGGTCGTCGACCAGGCGCCGGGCGCTCGCCGGGGTCTGGTTGTCGAAGAACTCCCAGTTGACCATCACGACCGGCGCGAAGTCGCAGGCCGCGTTGCACTCGATGTGCTCCAGGGTGACGCTGCCGTCGTCGGTGGTCTCGCCGTTACCGATGCCCAGGTGCTCCTGGAGGGTCTCGAAGATGGCGTCGCCGCCCATCACCGCGCACAGCGTGTTGGTGCAGACACCCACCTGGTAGTCGCCGGAGGGCTTGCGCCGGTACATCGTGTAGAAGGTGGCGACCGCGGTGACCTCCGCCGTGGTCAGCTTCAGCACGTCGGCGCAGAACTGCATGCCGGTGCGGGTGACATGCCCCTCCTCCGACTGCACGAGATGCAGCAACGGCAGCAGCGCGGACCGGGAGTCGGGGTAGCGCGCGATGATGTCGCGCGCGTCCGTCTCCAGTCGGGCCCGGACGTCGTCCGGATAGGCGGGCGCGGGCAGCTCGGGCATGCCCAGGCTGACGCCCCGCTCCGAAGAAGAGGTGTTCACCGGTCGACGCCTCCCAGTACCGGGTCGATGGACGCGATGACGACGATGACGTCGGCGACCTGGCCGCCCTCACACATCGCCGCGATGGCCTGCAGGTTGGCGAAGGACGGGTCGCGGAAGTGGACCCGGTAGGGGCGGGTGCCGCCGTCGGAGACGACGTGCGCCCCGAGTTCGCCCTTGGGTGACTCGATGGCCGTGTAGACCTGCCCGGGCGGGACCCGGAAGCCCTCGGTGACCAGCTTGAAGTGGTGGATCAGGGCCTCCATGGAGGTGCCCATGATCTTCTTGATGTGGTCGAGGGAGTTGCCGAGTCCGTCGGGTCCCAGGGCGAGCTGGGCGGGCCAGGCGATCTTCTTGTCGGCGACCATGACCGGCCCGGGCTGGAGCCGGTCCAGGCACTGTTCGACGATCCTGAGCGACTGGCGCATCTCCTCCAGGCGGATCAGGAAACGGCCGTAGGCGTCCGAGGTCTCGGCGACGGCGACGTCGAAGTCGTAGTTCTCGTAGCCGCAGTAGGGCTGGGACTTGCGCAGGTCGTGCGGCAGGCCGGTGGCCCGCAGGATCGGGCCGGTGGCGCCGAGGGCCATGCAGCCGGCCAGGTCGAGATAGCCGATGCCCTGCATACGGCCCTTGAAGACGGGGTTCCCGGTGGCGAGCTTGTCGTACTCGGGGAGGTTCTTCCGCATCTTCTTGATGAACTCGCGGATCTGGTCGACCGCGCCGGGCGGCAGGTCCTGGGCGAGTCCGCCGGGGCGGATGTACGCGTGGTTCATCCGCAGGCCGGTGATGAGCTCGAAGAGGTCGAGAATCATTTCACGATCACGGAAACCGTAGATCATGAGCGTGGTGGCGCCCAGCTCCATGCCGCCGGTGGCGATGGCGACCAGGTGCGAGGACATCCGGTTCAGCTCCATCAGGAGCACCCGGATGATCGTGGCGCGGTCGGGGACCTGGTCCTCGACGCCGAGGAGTTTCTCGACGGCGAGACAGTAGGCGGTCTCGTTGAAGAAGGACGTCAGGTAGTCCATGCGCGTGACGAAGGCGGAGCCCTGCGTCCACGTGCGGTACTCGAGGTTCTTCTCGATGCCGGTGTGCAGATAGCCGACGCCGCAGCGGGTCTCGGTGACGGTCTCGCCGTCGATCTCCAGGATCAGCCGGAGCACCCCATGGGTGGAGGGGTGCTGGGGACCCATGTTGACGACGATGCGTTCGTCGTCGGCGCGGGCCGCGGACTGGACGATCTCGTCCCAGTCGCCACCGGTGACCGTATATACGGTGCCCTCGGTGGTCTCGCGCGCCGAGGCGGTCGACGCGGCGGATGCTGACTGTGTGCTCACGAGTACGACCTCCGCTGGTCCGGAGCCGGGATCTGGGCGCCCTTGTACTCGACGGGGATGCCGCCGAGGGGGTAGTCCTTGCGCTGCGGATGGCCCTGCCAGTCGTCCGGCATGAGGATGCGGGTCAGCGCCGGGTGACCGTCGAAGACGATCCCGAAGAAGTCGTAGGTCTCCCGCTCGTGCCAGTCGTTGGTCGGATAGACGGAGACCAGGGACGGGATGTGCGGGTCGGCGTCGGGGGCGCTGACCTCCAGCCGGATCAGCCGGTTGTGGGTGATCGAGCGCAGGTGGTAGACGGCGTGCAGCTCGCGGCCCTTGTCGTGGAGGTAGTGGACACCGCTGACGCCGGTGCACAGCTCGAAGCGGAGCGCGGGGTCGTCGCGCAGGGAACGGGCGACGCGCAGCAGGTGCTCGCGTTCGATGTGGAAGGTGACCTCGCCACGGTCGACGACCGTCTTCTCGATGGCGTTGGCGGGCAGCAGGCCCTGCTCCTCCAGGGCGCCCTCCAGCTCGTCGGCGACCTCGTCGAACCAACCGCCGTACGGGCGGGTCGCCGGTCCGGGGAGCCGGACGGAGCGGACCAGGCCGCCGTAGCCGGAGGTGTCGCCGCCGTTGCTGGCGCCGAACATGCCGCGCTGGACGCGGATCTCCTCGCCGCCCTGGCCGCGCTGGCCGGGGAGGTTGTCGGCGGCGAGGTCCTTCTCGGGATTGGCCCCGTTGTGGCCGTTCGCGTCGCTCACCGCAGCAGCCCCTTCATCTCGATCGTGGGCAGGGCCTTGAGCGCCGCCTCCTCCGCCTCGCGGGCCGCTTCCTGCGCGTTGACGCCGAGCTTGCCGTTCTGGATCTTCTGGTGGAGCTTGAGGATCGCGTCCAGCAGCATCTCGGGGCGGGGCGGGCAGCCGGGCAGGTAGATGTCGACCGGGACGATGTGGTCGACGCCCTGGACGATGGCGTAGTTGTTGAACATGCCGCCCGAGGAGGCGCAGACGCCCATGGAGATCACCCACTTCGGGTTGGGCATCTGGTCGTAGACCTGCCGCAGCACCGGCGCCATCTTCTGGCTGACCCGGCCGGCGACGATCATCAGGTCGGCCTGGCGCGGTGAGCCGCGGAAGACCTCCATGCCGAACCGTGCCAGGTCGTACCGGCCCGCGCCCGCCGTCATCATTTCGAAGGCGCAGCAGGCGAGGCCGAAGGTGGCGGGGAAGACGGACGCCTTGCGCACCCAGCCCGCGGCCTGCTCGACGGTGGTCAGCAGGAAACCGCTCGGCAGCTTTTCTTCGAGTCCCATGACTTAAAAGCCCCTCAGTCCCATTCCAGGCCGCCGCGCCGCCATACGTACGCGTACGCGACGAAGACGGTGAGCACGAAGAGCAGCATCTCCACGAGCCCGAAAACACCCAGGGCGTCGAAGGTGACGGCCCAGGGGTAGAGGAAGACGATCTCGATGTCGAAGACGATGAAGAGCATCGCCGTCAGGTAGTACTTGATCGGGAAACGCCCGCCGCCGGCCGGCGTGGGGGTCGGCTCGATTCCGCACTCGTAGGCTTCGAGCCTGGCGCGGTTGTACCGCTTCGGACCGATCAGCGTGGCCATGACCACGGAGAAGATCGCAAAGCCTGCCCCGAGGGCTCCCAGTACGAGGATGGGCGCATACGCGTTCACCGCTCCTCGCTCCTCTCAGTCGGCACTGACTGGTGGCGGTTCGACCGGGCCCACTTGCCTCATCCGTCACACGAACCCCGCGCGTCCCGGGCGAAGATCGCGAACATGTGAAGCAGGTCACAAGCCCAGCTGCCTCGCATCTTATGCCCGTCGCTCTGTGATCTGCGACACGGGGTATTACACAAGCTTTGTGATCTCCACCACCTGACGATCGATCATGAAGTCGGATGAGTGGTGATCTTCGCACTCGAAGCGTTCACCTGATCACCAGAGGTGACATTTTCGACCGTCGACGCAGGCGGGAGGGGGTTTGGAGCAGGCGTCTCCATATCAAGAGGGTTCCCCTGCATGCAAATTCGCGATGGACGGACCGTCTTGATAAAGGACCGCGTTCACACATCAGAGGGAGGTGCGGGGCGCGATGTGGACGCGTGCACACGTTCACGAACTCGGGCGGGCTCGGCCCGCGCACGAGACGCACCCCTCCCGGTAACCGTTCCGTGACCTCCGCCACATTGATGAGAGGCCCCTGAGAACCGGGCTTGGCCAATCATCTCAACCGATGGTAGGTGGGGGGCAATTCGGACGTTATGGCGAAAGAACGTGATCACAGGCGTGATCACGGGCGCCCGCAATGTCCGTTACGGCGTCAATAAGGAATGACAAGCGCGGGATTCCCGGCCCCGATTGAACAACTGTGGCGCACCACACGTTTCTTGAAGATATGAAGGAGCCCCTGGTACCGGTTGTTCCCATGTCCCACACCGCTCACATACGCAGCCACCGGAAACCCCGCCGCAGCGCGACGACAAGCATCGCCGTGCGCGCCGGAGTTGCCAGTGGCGTCCTCGGCATGGCAGCGGCGGGCGCGGCCTCGGCGAGTGCCGCCGAACCCGTGACGCAGACGCTCGAACTGCCCACCCTGACGGCCGACCTGGCCACCCAGGTGGCTCAGTCCGCCGACGCCACACAGCAGGCCGCCGCGAACTACGCGCTGCAGGCCGAGCGCGACGCGGCTGCCGCAAAGGCCGCGAAGCAGGCCAAGTCGGACCTCGCTGACGCGAAGAAGAAGGCCGAGGCCAAGAAGAAGGCCGAGGAGGCCCGCAAGGAGGCCGCTGAGCGCGCCGCCTCGCGCAGCGCCGAGCGGACCACGCTCAGCGCCACCTCCACGAGCTCCAGCGCCTCCACGAGCGCGTCCACGGCGACGGGTTCGGCCGCCGCTGTGGTCGCCTTCGTGAAGGCTCAGATCGGCGACGCCTACGTCTCCGGCGGCACGGGCCCCAACTCGTGGGACTGCTCGGGTCTCGTGCAGGCCGCCTTCAAGTCGGTCGGCGTCAGCCTGCCGCGCGTCTCCCAGGACCAGTCGACGCAGGGCACCCAGGTCTCGCTGAGCAACCTCCAGCCCGGCGACATCCTCTACTGGGGCAGCGCCGGCAGCGCGTACCACGTGGCCGTGTACGTCGGCGACGGCATGTTCGTGGGCGCGCAGAACCCCTCCAGCGGCGTCGGGGAGCACCCGCTGTCGTACGACCCGCCGACCGGCGCGGTGCGGGTGCTCTGACAACAAGGGCGACCTGAGACAACCCGACACAACTCGGGCATCGCACAAGCACGGTAGGGCCGCAGCCGCTCGGGGGCAGCGGCCCTTCCGGCGTGCCGTCCCGCGGCAGGCCGGCCGCGACAGCCCGTGGTGGCCTGCGGTGGCCCTGCGGCGCCCCCGTGGCGGCCCAACCCCCACCGCGGGCCTGCCACCGCGGCGCACCCCCACCGCCGGCC
Organism: Streptomyces sp. NPDC007157; assembly: GCF_040634235.1. Taxonomy (NCBI): domain Bacteria; kingdom Bacillati; phylum Actinomycetota; class Actinomycetes; order Kitasatosporales; family Streptomycetaceae; genus Streptomyces; species Streptomyces sp. NPDC007157. The sequence continues at coordinate 142,824 of NZ_JBEYFE010000016.1, read as the reverse complement.
GTCCTGCCACCCCGGGCCGTCCTGCCACTGCGGGCCGCGCTACCACCGCGGTCGCCCTACCACCGCGGGCGCCCTGCCGCCGTGCGTCGTCACCCTTGACGCCGGTTTTCCACAGCCCCCCCGCCAGGGTTTTCCACAGGCCTGCCCGTGATCCGGTGGCTCCTGGGATCCTCGATGCATGCCGCTCGCACGGAGCGGCCCGAGACCCGAGAAGGGGACACCGCGATGCCACGCGTCTTCGTCCAGGGAAACCCCATGGACTACTACCCCCGTCACGCCCCCGAGGCCCGGCGCGGTTCGGTGCGCCGGATCACCGAGACCGGCGAGGAGGTCCTGCACAAGCCGTGCCGGGACGTCACGGAGTTCGGACCCGATCTCGCCGCACTCATCGACGACATGTTCCTCACCATGTACATCGCCGAGGGAGCCGGTCTCGCCGCCAACCAAGTCGGGGTCGATCTGCGGTTGTTCGTGTACGACTGCCCCGATGACGACGGTGTCCGACATGTCGGTCACATCGTCAATCCCGTCCTGGAGGCACAGGCTCCGGCCGGGCGACGGCTGCTCGACGACAGCGAGGGCTGCCTGTCGGTGCCGGGTGCCGTCATGGACGTACCGCGCCCGGACCGGGCGATCGTGCACGGACTGGACAAGGACGGCGATCCGCTCACCCTGGAGGGAACGGGGTATTTCGCCCGCTGCCTCGCGCACGAGACCGACCATGTGAACGGACGCGTGTATCTCGACCGGCTCTCCGGGCGGGAGCGGAAGGAGGCACTGCGGCAGGTGGCGGCCCGGCGGGAGGAGGTCTACGCCCGCAGAGCCGCCAATATCGAGGCGCTCACCGCCTAGCGGCGCTCACCTCTTGCCGGCACTCACCTTGTAGCGGCGCTCACGCCTTCGGGGCCACCTTGCTCAGGCCGTTGATGATGCGGTCCATCGCGTCACCGCCGGTCGGGTCGGTGAGGTTCGCCAGGAGCTTCAGGGTGAACTTCATCAGCAGCGGGTGGGTCAGGCCGCGCTGGGCCGCGATCTGCATGACCTTCGGGTTGCCGATGAGCTTCACGAAGGCACGGCCCAGCGTGTAGTAGCCGCCGTAGGTGTCCTTGAGGACGCGCGGGTAGCGCTGCAGGGCCATCTCCCGCTGGCCCGGCGTGGCCCGCGCGTGCGCCTGGACGATGACGTCGGCGGCGATCTGACCGGATTCCATGGCGTAGGCGATGCCCTCGCCGTTGAAGGGATTCACCAGGCCGCCGGCGTCGCCGACGAGGAGCAGGCCGCGCGTGTAGTGGGGCTGGCGGTTGAAGGCCATGGGGAGGGCCGCGCCGCGGATCGGGCCGGTCATGTTCTCCGGGGTGTAGCCCCAGTCGGCGGGCATGGAGGCGCACCAGGCCTTGAGGACCTCGCGCCAGTCCAGTTCCTTGAAGGAGTCGGAGGTGTTCAGGACACCGAGGCCGACGTTGGAGGTGCCGTCGCCCATGCCGAAGATCCAGCCGTAGCCCGGCAGCAGACGGTCCTGGGGGCCGCGGCGGTCCCAGAGCTCCAGCCAGGACTCCAGGTAGTCGTCCTCGTGACGGGGGGAGGTGAAGTAGGTCCGTACGGCCACGCCCATCGGGCGGTCCTCGCGGCGGTGCAGGCCCATCGCGAGGGAGAGCCGGGTGGAGTTGCCGTCGGCGGCCACGACGAGCGGCGCGTGGAAGGTGACTTCGCGCTTCTCCTCGCCGAGCTTGGCGTGCACACCGGTGATCCGGCCGGTGCGGTCGTCGATGATCGGGGCGCCGACGTTGCAGCGCTCGAAGAGGCGGGCGCCCGCCTTCTGCGCCTGACGGGCGAGCTGTTCGTCGAAGTCGTCGCGTTTGCGGACCAGACCGTAGTCGGGGAAGGAGGCGAGATCCGGCCAGTCCAGCTGGAGGCGGGTGCCGCCGCCGACGATGCGCAGGCCCTTGTTGCGCAGCCAGCCGGCCTCCTCGGAGATGTCGATGCCCATGGCGACCAGCTGCTTGACCGCGCGCGGGGTCAGGCCGTCGCCGCACACCTTCTCGCGGGGGAACTCGGTCTTCTCCAGCAGGAGCACGTCGAGACCGGACTTGGCGAGGTGGTACGCCGTCGTGGAGCCGGCTGGCCCCGCGCCGACGACGATGACATCGGCGGTGTTTTCGGAGAGGGGCTCGGTCACGACAGGGTCTCCCAAGGCTCGAAATCTGCGTGCCGACCGGCACTGGACATGGGCAGTCTATTCAGCGGTACTGATCACCCGGCTGAAGGGCTGTCCCTGTGAACCGAGCTCTCCCCGCGGTACGGCTGCGTGTGCCCACGCACGAGGACGCGTTCGCCTGGTACCGGGTCTTCGACGACCCGGACGTCATGGAGTTCCACGGCGGCAGGTCCGCGGAACTGTCCGCCTACGAGGAGCTCACCGCCCGGCAGCGCCGGCACGACGCGGAGTTCGGTTTCTGCCTGTGGACGATGGCGGACGAGTCCGGGCGGGTCATCGGCTTCACCGGCGCCCAGCCGTGGCCGCAGGACTGGGGACCCAGGGGCGAGATCGAGATCGGCTGGCGGCTCGGCCGGGAGTACTGGGGCAAGGGGTACGCCACGGCCGCGGCGCTGACGACGCTGGAGCGGCTGCGGGCGGCGGGCGTGCCGAAGGTGGTGGCGATGGTGCGGCCCGGGAACGAGCGGTCGGTCGCGGTGACCCGCCGTCTCGGGATGGAGCTCGCGGAGAGGTTTCCGCACCCGCGGCTCCAGGAGGACGCACTCTGCTTCCGACTGGACCTACAGAGTGGTGACACAGAGTAACGATCTGTTACAGAAAGACACTTGGCGCTTCCGGCTGCCATATGCCGAGGGTTACCCTTCCAGTACCGCTGGGGGTGACATCTGTGCATATAACACCCAAAACACCCGAAGTGCGCGTGCCACGGCTGGTAGGGCTGATGGCCGTGGACGCGCGCGAGACCGCCCAGGCGCGGGGACTGTTCCTCAACGCGCCGGACCGGCCGGACTTCCACCACACGGTCGTCGACTACGTCGTACGCCAGTTCCCGCAGGCCGGTGCCGAGGTGCCGCGGGACTCGTTGGTGTACGTGTGGTTCGACTTCGGTGAGGGCGAGGGCGGCGGAGGCGTGCGCGAGCCACGCCTCCCACGGCCACCGACGGGCGGGCTGCAACGGGAGCTGGACCAGCCCGGTGACACCTTCGAGGTGATCGGCGGGTGACGCCCCTGACGAGGCGCAGGCCTCCCGGAAGCGGGCTCAGGCCTCCTTGAAGCCCCGGTGCAGGGCGACGACCCCGCCGGTGAGGTTGCGCCAGGCCACCTTGGACCAGCCCGCCTCGCGCAGCCGTCCGGCCAGCGCGGGCTGGTCGGGCCAGGCACGGATGGACTCCGCGAGGTAGACGTAGGCGTCCGGGTTGGAGGAGACCGCGCGGGCGACCGGCGGCAGCGCGCGCATCAGGTACTCGGTGTAGACGGTCCGGAAGGGCGCCCAGGTGGGGTGCGAGAACTCGCAGATCACCACCCGGCCGCCGGGCCGCGTCACCCGGTACATCTCCCGCAGGGCTGCGTCGGTGTCCTGGACGTTGCGCAGGCCGAAGGAGATCGTCACGGCGTCGAAGGTGTCGTCCTTGAACGGCAGCCTGGTGGCGTCCCCGGCGGTGAAGGGCATCCAGGCGGTGCGCCGCTTGCCGACCTGGAGCATCCCGAGGGAGAAGTCGCAGGGCACGACGTAGGCGCCGGCCCGGACGAACGGCTGGGAGGAGGTGCCCGTGCCGGCCGCCAGGTCGAGGACCTTCTGCGCGGGCCGCGCGTCCACCGCCCGGGCGACCTCCTTCCGCCAGTGCCGGTCCTGGCCGAGCGACAGCACGTCGTTGGTCAGGTCGTACCGTTCCGCCACGTCGTCGAACATAGAGGCGACTTCGTGCGGCTGCTTGTTCAGGGAGGCGCGGGTCACCTCGCCATTCTTGCAGCCCGCGGTCACGGCAGAAGCCGGGGCTTCTTCTTCGCCGCCACGTCCTCCACCCAGCCGCACAACAGGATGAACACCGCGATCAGGATCCAGCCGACGCCGAACATGAACCACTGGCTGTCCAGCGGGAGCCACTTCTCGAACGCCGGCACGTTCCACATCCGGTCGATCAGCGGGACCGCCAGGATCAGCGCGATCTCGTGCCAGAGGTAGATCGTCACCGCGCGGGCGTTGAAGACGGTGACCGTCCGGTCCAGCCGCCTGAAGCGGGTGAGCCAGGCGAAGTCGATCCTGAAGTACGCCTTCGCCCACATCAGCAGCAGCACGAACCCGGCCGACCAGAAGGCCTGCGCGAGGGGGTTCTCGTCCAGGTCGTAGGTGCCGAAGTCGGCCTGGTGCGAGAAGGCGTACCAGCCGCCGTACCCCATCGCGGCGAGCGAGGCGACGACCACCAGGGCCGGCTTCGTCCGCTGGAGCACGCCGTCGCGGTGGGCGAAGCCGAGGATCCAGCAGAAGAGGTACGTCGACAGGTCCCACAGGGCGCTGCCGAGCCGGTTGTCCGGGCCCGACCAGACGAAGTTCAGGATCAGGATCGGGACGAGCGTCAGGACGAGGACCGGTACCGGCGCCTTGCGGAAGATCCACAGCAGGGCCGGGGAGAGGAGGACGAACCAGAGGTACGTCCGCAGGTACCAGAGGATCTCCCAGGCCTGCTCGCCCCACGCGTTGCCCGGCGGGTCGCCGAGCGGCACGACCCAGTAGACGATCTGCCAGCCCGGCATCCAGTCGTGGACCAGCATCGCCAGCACGACGAAGAGGCCCCAGAACCAGAACGGCGGGAGGAGGCGGCGCAGCCTGCTCTTGACCACCTTGAGCGCCGGACGCTCCAGGGACTTCGCCATCAGCGTGCCGGCCAGGCCGAACATGATGCCCATGGAGGGGAACACCATGCCGCACCAGGCCCAGCCGAAGGTGTGATAGGTGACGACACGGATCAGGGCGACCGCGCGGAGGGTGTCGAAGTAGCGGTCCCTGCCCGGGGGCTTGGGCTGCGGATCGGGAGCGGGTGCCGGTTCCTCGACAGGAGACTCCGGCGCCGGCGCCGCCGCGGACTCGGACTCGGACTCCGGTTCCACCGCCAGGAGCGGGGCCGTCTGCTCCGCCACCGGGGCGGGCCCGTACTCGACGTACTGCTGTTGCTGCGGATACGGCTGTTGCGCGTACTGCTGCTGGCCGTACTGCGACTGCTGACCGTACTGCGGTTGCTGGCCGTAGCCGCCGTGGTCGTAGCCGTACCCCTGCTGATACGGGTTCTGCTGGTCCCAGGTCATCAGCCGCTCACCCCCGCCGGGGTGCCTACCTCGCCGGTGCGCTTGAGTTTCTGCCAGCGCAGGCGACCGCCGGTGAGGGCGGTGATGCAGGAGTGGATGAGGACGAGGTACATCATCTGACGGTAGGCCAGCTGCTGGAGCGGCATCATCAGGAGGTAGCGGTACCGCTCCTTGTCCAGCCGGAACGCGTAAGCGGCACATCCCAGTTGGATGCCGAGGACCGCCAGCCAGGCCAGCAGGGCCGCCTCGAAGTCGACGAAGATCATGGAGTAGACCGTGAAGACGTCGATGAGCGGGGCGAAGACGGGCGTGACGATCTGGAAGAGGACCACCAGCGGCATGCCCACCCGGCCGAAGCGGCCCGACGGGCCTTTGTCCGTCAGCGACTTGCGGTGCTTCCACAGCGCCTGCATGGTGCCGTACGACCAGCGGTAGCGCTGGGACCACAGCTGCTTGAGCGAACCGGGCGCCTCGGTCCAGGCCTTGGCGTGTTCCTGGTAGACGACCCGCCAGCCCGCGCGGTGCATGGCGATGGTGATGTCGGTGTCCTCGGCGAGGGTGTCCTCGCTCATGCCACCGACCTGGAGCACCGCGTCGCGGCGGAACGCGCCGATCGCGCCGGGGATCGTCGGCATGCAGCGCAGCAGGTCGTACATCCGGCGGTCCAGGTTGAAGCCCATCACGTACTCGATGTGCTGCCAGGCGCCGATGATCGTGTTGCGGTTGCCGACCTTGGCGTTGCCGGCGACCGCGCCGACCTCGGGGTCGGCGAAGGGCTGCACGAGGTGCCGTACCGTCTCCGGCTCGAAGACCGTGTCGCCGTCCATCATCACGACGATGTCGTAACTGGCGCTGCGCACGCCGTTGTTGAGGGCGGCCGGTTTGCCGGCGTTCTCCTGGCGGACGACCCGGACGTTGGTCATGCCGAGCTTGTCGGCGGCGGCGCGGGCGATCTCCGAGGTGCCGTCCGTGGAGCCGTCGTCGACGACGATGACCTCGATCGGGTGGGTGCTCCGCGCCAGCGACTCCAGGGTGTTGGCGATGCACTCCTTCTCGTTGTACGCCGGGACGATCACGCTCACCGGTCCGGTGACCGTCGGCCCCCAGCTGAACCGGCGTCTGTTGCGCAGCCGGTAGTGGCGGCGCGCGATGAGCAGCATCATGCCGAAGCGGCCCATGACCGCGACACCCACGACGAGAAGCAGGACCGACAGCACCGGCAGGGCCCACTCGGCGATCGCGACCGCCACGAGGAGCGCCTTGCCCTCGTAGAGGGTCATGCCGGTGGCGCTGCGGTGGGCAGCCTGGAGGCCGGTGGTGAGGGAGTTGCGGTTGGTGTTGCGGCTGGTGCTGCCGGTGCCTGTGCCGCTGCTCGGGGCGTTCTCGCCGTTGGGGGCGGTTCCACCGGGCGGGGTGCCGGTGCCGTTTCCGCTGCCGGATCCCGTTCCCGTGCCGGAGAGGGCGCCGGCCTCGGCGACTCCCGTGGCGGACGTGCCGCCGCTCCCGCCGGTGCCGCCGGCCCTCGTGGCGGACTGCCCGTTGCCCGTGCCCTGCTTCTGGATGACACCGCTGATGGTGGTGAAGGTGTAGCCCTTCGCCTTCATCTTCTTGATGTACTGCGGCAGCGCCTTGATCGTCTGCGAGCGCTCGCCACCGGCGTCGTGGAAGAGCACCGAGGCGCCCTTGTTCTTCTTCGGCGTGGCCCAGTCGATGATCTTCGAGACGCCCGGCTTCTTCCAGTCGTCGCTGTCGGTGTCGACGAAGACGCTGGTGTAGCCCTCCTTGCCGAGCTTCTGGTACACGGGCCAGCTGTAGTTGTCGATGGCGTCCGTCTCGGAGGAGTACGGCGCGCGGAAGAGGGTCGTCGTGATCCCGGCCGCGCCCGCGAGCGCGAGCTGGGTCTGCTGCATCTCGCGGTTGATCCGGGCGTCGCTCTGGTACGACAGGTCGACGTGCGTGAAGGTGTGGATGCCCACCTCGTTGCCCTGCTCGACCATGGTCTTCACGATGCTCGGGTAGCGCGACACCATCGAGCCGACCAGGAAGAACGTGGCCGGGACGTCGTACTGATCAAGGATCTTGAGGACCTGCGGGGTGTAGGTCGGGTTGGGGCCGTCGTCGAAGGTGAGCGCGATGGTCTTGGAGGGGACCGAGACGGTGGTCGCCTGCCCGCCCCGGAACGTGAGGACCGGGCCACCGTCCAGGACCTTGTCCGGCACCTTGCTGGAGCTGGCGCCGGTGCGGACCCGCTGGTCGCCGCCGACCTCTGCGCGCAGATAGCCGTCGAGCAGCATCACGCAGGTCAGCGCCAGCAGGAGCAGCAGGGCGAGGATGACTCGTGGTTTCTGCAGCGCCGCGGCCCGGCCGGCCGCCCGCTCGATGCGGGAGGGGGCGCGCCTGCGGCCGCGTGAGGACGTCGGTGTAGTCATGGGAAAAGGGCCTGCGTTCCGATCAGTTGGCAGCGGCGGACGCGGATTCGGATGCGGATGCGGATGCCGACGGGGTGGCGGCCGTCGAGGCCGGCGCCGACGGGCGGCCGCTGGGCAGGCCGGCCTGACGGCCGATGCCGCCCTGCGGGCGCTCACCGCCGGGGGCGTTGCCCGCGCGTGCGAAGTCGGGGATCAGCGAGTCCGGGGTGAGCGAGGTGCCCCAGCCCATGAAGGCGGCACCGAGCACGCCCGTGTAGGCGAGGCAGACGACGCCGAGGAGAAGGCCGACGCGGCGCAGCAGCTTGGACCGGCGTCCGGAGGAGTCGACGAACACGGGCCCCTCGGCAGACCCGTTGCCTTGTTTGCGGCGGCGACCGCGCCCGGCGGCGCGGCTTTCGATGGCAGGCTCGGATTGCATATCCCGAGATATTAGGGAGCCTTTATGTGATCGCCTTCGGAGTTCTTGTGAGGCGCCCATGAGAAACGCCTTACCCTGTCTTTTCGCTGAGAGATTCTATGAAGACCTGCGTGGACCACCTGGGAGGGGAAACTGACTCAACACCCCTTTTGCGTCGTCCCATTCACCCGATCCACCCCCTTCATTCCATGAGTTTTCTATGTATCGATCGAACCGTTGAACAGCATGTACGTGTGAGACGTTTTCCTTTCGAATCAGGGTTTGTTTCGGTCCTGAGACACAAATCACGAGAGCGGGTGCATCTTAATGCGGGGTTTCCTGAGGCCGGCCGCCGGGCTTACCTGCCTGTTTGCCATGGCAGTGACGGGGTGTTCCTCGGGCTCCAGCGGCACGTCGGACGCGGCGCCCGCACCGTCGAAGCGGGGCGCGGACGCCTCGCCGAGCGCGACCGAAGGGACCGGCACATCAGACACATCAGGCGCATCCGATACGTCGAGTACGTCCTACGCGCCTTACGTCAACGCGACGGAGGCCGCCGGCACGGACGACGCGGGCTCGCCCTCGACGTACAACCTGGCCTTCGTGATCTCCGACGGCAGCAGCTGCACGCCGAAGTGGAACGGGACGACCGCGATCGGCAGTTCGGCCGTGAAGTCCCGTGTCTCCCGCCTGAAGCAGGACGGCGGGTCGGTCCGGGTGTCCTTCGGCGGAGCCTCGGGCAAGGAGCTGGCGACGACCTGCTCCAGCGCGTCGAAGCTCGCCGCGGCCTACGGCGCCGCGCTGGACGCCGCGGACTCCACCCAGGCCGACTTCGACATCGAGGGCGACACACTGACCGACTCCGACTCGGTCGCCCTGCGGTCGCAGGCGATCGCGCTGCTCCAGAAGGAACGGCCGGACCTGGAGGTCTCCTTCACCCTGCCCGTGATGCCGTCGGGGCTCGACTCCGACGGCCTCGCGCTGCTGGAGTCCGCGAACAAGTACGACGTGCAGGTCTCGACGGTCAACATCATGACCATGAACTACGGCGAGTCGTACGACGGGGACATGGGCGACTACGCGGTCACCTCGGCGAAGGCCACGCACACGCAGTTGAAGAAGGTGTTCGGGCTGTCGGACGCGGGGGCGTGGGGCGGGATGGCGCTGACCTCGATGATCGGGGTGAACGACGTGGACGGGGAGACGCTCACGTTGTCGGACGCGGCCGATGTGCGGAGCTTCGCGGAGGAGAAGGGGATCGCCTGGGTGTCGATGTGGTCGACGTTCAGGGACGTGCAGTGTGAGAGCGGGAGTTCGGGGGCTGACGACGCCGCGACCAACTGCAGTGGTGTCAGTCAGAGTTCTGGGGCGTTCGGGAAGGCGTTCGGGGGCTGAATGGAGTCCGCGGGCCGATGGGCGTTGCTCGCGCCCACGCGGTGGAGCCGCGTCCTGACACTGCCCCGCGCCCCTTCCGGGGCGCCGCTACTTCCGTCTGTGGACGAGGCGCCCCGCGCACACCGTCGCGATGCACGCCCCCGCCTCGTCGAACACGGCCAGGTCCGCCCGTCCGGTCTCGCTGATCGTCGGCTTTCGGGGCGTGCCCGGAAGGATGACCACGTCGTTGCGCGCCGCCGCGGCCCGGAGTTCGGGGGAGTCGGCGTACGCCTCCAGGACCGCCGTCGCTCCCAGCTTCAGCACGGCGTGCACGCGCTCGCGCGCGCTGGGGGCCTCCGGAAGGGGGCCGTCGTGGACCCGGGCGGGGCCGAGGGACCCCGGCCACCGGCGCACCCGCGCCTGTGGGAACCGCTCACGCAGCTCCTCGTACGGCCCCACGGCACCGATCCGGTCCTGTACGACCACCACGGCGCCGTGCTCGACCGGCTGCGCACAGTCCCAGGCGACGAAGACCCGGTCCGCCGCGTGAATCGTCTCCACGGTCCGGTCAGTTGGAGGTGAGGAGCTTCAACTCCGGGTGCGCGGTCCCGCCCTCGATCGCCGTCGACGAGATGTGGGACATCACCCGCTCGTCCACCGGGTCGTTCGCCGGGTCCTCGTGGACCACGAGGTGCTCGTACGTCGTCGCGCGCTGCGCCGGGACCCGGCCCGCCTTGCGGATCAGGTCGATGATCTCCAGACGGTTGGAGCGGTGCTTGGCGCCGGCCGACGAGACGACGTTCTCCTCCAGCATGATCGACCCGAGGTCGTCGGCGCCGTAGTGGAGCGAGAGCTGGCCGACCTCCTTGCCGGTCGTCAGCCAGGAGCCCTGGATGTGGGCGACGTTGTCGAGGAAGACCCGGGCGATCGCGATCATCCGCAGGTACTCGAAGAGAGTCGCCTGCGTGCGGCCCTTCAGATGGTTGTTCTCGGGCTGGTAGGTGTACGGGATGAAGGCGCGGAAGCCGCCCGTGCGGTCCTGGACGTCCCGGATCATCCGCAGGTGCTCGATGCGTTCGGCGTTGGTCTCGCCGGTGCCCATGAGCATCGTGGACGTGGACTCCACGCCCAGCTTGTGCGCCGCCTCCATGATCTCCAGCCAGCGCTCACCGCTCTCCTTGAGGGGCGCGATGGCCTTGCGGGGGCGCGCGGGAAGGAGTTCCGCGCCGGCGCCCGCGAAGGAGTCGAGGCCGGCCTCGTGGATGCGGGTGATGGCCTCTTCGACCGAGACGCCGGAGATCCGGGCCATGTGCTCGACCTCGGACGCCCCCAGGCTGTGGATCACCAGCTGCGGGAACGCGTCCTTGATCGCCTTGAAGTTCTGCTCGTAGTACTCGACGCCGAAGTCGGGGTGGTGGCCGCCCTGGAACATGATCTGGGTGCCGCCCAGCTCGATCGTCTCCGCGCAGCGGCGCAGGATGTCGTCGAGGTCGCGGGTCCAGCCCTTGGCCGTGTCCTTGGGGGCCGCGTAGAAGGCGCAGAACTTGCACGCCGTGACGCACACGTTCGTGTAGTTGATGTTCCGCTCGATGATGTACGTCGCGATGTGCTCGGTACCCGCGTACCTGCGGCGGCGTACGGCGTCGGCGGCGGCGCCCAGCGCGTGCAGGGGCGCGTCGCGGTAGAGGTCGAGCGCCTCTTCCGGGGTGATCCGCCCACCGGCTGCGGCGCGGTCGAGGACAGACTGGAGGTCGGCCTTCTCGGTCACCTGGAGGTCCCTTTCGTCAAGGGTTGTGGACGGACCCCGCCAGCCTACGCCAGGCCTTCGAGCGGCCCGACCTCAGGCTGTGTACGCGCCGACCAGCAGCCCCGCGAACGCACCCGCGATCAGGAACGGGCCGAACGCGATCGCCGTCTTGCGCCCGGCCCGCCGTACGACGACGAGCGCGCCGCCGTAGAGCGCGCCGAACAGAAAGCCGGCGAAGGTGCCGAGCAGCACGGTGGGCCAGCCGTACCAGCCGAGGACGGCGCCCATGCCGAGCGCGAGCTTGACGTCGCCGAAGCCCATGCCGCCGGGGTTGACGAGGAAGAGGACGAAGTAGGCGGCGCCGAGGACGAGAGCCGCGTAGAGGGCGGTGAGCCAGTCACCGGCGTGCTCGGGAAGCAGGGCGGCCACCGCGAGCAGGGCGAGGGCCGCGGCCGCCAGGGGGAGGGTGAGGGGGTCGGGGAGGCGCTGCACCCGGAAGTCGACGGTCGCGAGCAGCACGGCCACCGGCGCGAGGACCAGCCAGACACCCAGCTCGGGCCGGGTACCGGTGGCGAGCGCCAAGGCCGCGCAGACCAGCGCGGTGACGACGGCGAGGGGGATGACACGGGGACCGTAGGCAGCGCGCGCCCACGAGGAGGGCGCACGCTGACCACTGGGCGCGGGCGGGGTGGGGTGGACGCCGGGCGCGTGAAGGTCGGGATGCGCGGGCGTGGAGCCGTCGGCGGGCGCCAGCTTGGTGGGTTGGGCGCCGGGCGTGGAGCCGTCGGCGGGCGCCAGCTTGGTGGGTTGGGCGCCGGGCGCGGGGTCGTCGTCGGACGCCGGCGTGAGGCCCGTGCCGGGCGCCGGCGTGGGAGCCTCGGCGGAAGACGGCGCGAGGTTGCTTCTGTGCGCCGGTGCGAGGGGTGAGGCCTGCGCCCCCTCGGCCGTCGCGCACTCCCCGCAGCGCGCCCGCCCGAGCCAGCCCCGGAGCGGGTGGTCCGCGGGGCAGGCGGTACGCCACTGCTCCCCCGTCGGTGCCGAGAAGCGGTACGCGGCGCGGGGCAGCAGGGTGCCGGTCGCCGCGCCCCAGAGGGCGGCGGCGGCCGGAAGGGCGAGGTCCAGGGCGGTCATCCGGTCGCGGCGGCGCCCTCGCGCCAGGTCGGCAGGAGTTCGTCGAGGAGGGCCTCGGTGCGCGGGGGCAGGCCGCGCGCCCCGCTGCGGGTGACGAGTTCGGTGGCGAGGGCGCGGACGCGGTCCGGGTCGCCGGTGGCGTGGGTGGCGCGCAGCAGCTCGTTCCAGAGGCGCTCGTCGGCCGGAGCGGTCTTCAGTGCCGCGCCGAGCGCCTCGATCGCCTTCTCCGCGCGGTCCTTCTCGAGGTGGAACGCGGACAGGGCGAGGCCGATGTCGGCGACCAGCAAGGGGAGCTGGGCGTCGATGATCTCGTGGGTGAGCCAGCGGTAGCGGCCCTCCGCGCGGTCGGCGAGCAACGGGCCGCGGACGAGTACGAGCGCGTCGGTGAGGAGGCGGCCGCGGACGGCCCGGCTGTCGGCGCCCTTGCCCTGGGTGGCCTCGTAGTAGAGGGAGCGCAGCACGTCCAGGTCGGAGACGACCGACTTGGCGAGCACGAGGCGGCCGGTGGCGTCGGCACGCAGTCGCGGGCTGCCGTCCGGGTCGGTGCCCAGCCAGGCGCGCAGCCGCTCCAGCAACGCGTCGCGGACGTCCTCCGTCACCCCGCGCGGCCACAGCGCGGACGACAGCACGCGCGGGTGCACGCCCTCGCGGTGCAGCAGGAGCAGCGCCAGGGCCTCGTGGAGGAGCGCGCTGCGGTCTCCGTCCGGGGTGCCGAGACCGATGATCTCGTACGGGCCGACCAGGCGCGCGTACACCGCGGGGCGGCCCTGTTCGCTGATGTCGACGAGGAACGGCGGGGCGTTGGTCGGTCCGTCCGGGTCGCGCTCGGGGTCGGCCTCGACGAACAGCTCGACGACCGCGCGCTGCTGCACGGCGGGCAGCAACTGGGCTTCCAGTTCGAGACCGAGCAGCGGGGCGAGGAGCTTGCCGTCCGGGGTGATCTCCATCGCCCAGGCGGCGCCGGGCAGGTCGGCGCTCTCGGTGCCGACGAGATAGCCGATGCCCAGCCGGGCGGCGTCGGCGGCGAGTTCGGCGAGCCGCAGCGCGTCCTCGGCGGACGGCTGGGCGGCGAGCAGCACCAGGTTCGGCGCCCAGCGGGTGTGCTGGGCCGGGCCGGTGCGGCCGGTGAGGACCGAGTCGTGGCCGGCGGCGCCCAGCGCGCCCCGCCGCTGCCGGGTCTCCGCCTCCATCGCCTCGAACAGCGCGTCCACGTCGTCGAGGTGGCGCAGCCGGTTGGGGGCGAGCGGGGTGAGATCTGCGCCGAAGCCGACGAGGGTGATGGTCATGCGGTCCGACCAGCCGTTGGTGGCGAGTTCGGCGGCGACCGAGGAGAACACCGCGGCCCGGTCGGCTTCCCGGCCGCTCAGCGAGACGATGCCGGGCACGGCCTCCAGGTTGAGCAGCAGCCGTGAGTCGTCCATGGTGCCGAGGCTGACAAGGCCGGGGTACGGCGCCGCGGTGTCGGTGTCCTCGTAGCGGTCGGCGTCCGCGCGGGACAGCGTCCAGAACGTCTGGTCCTGGCCGAGCTGCCAGGGCGCCGGGGGTTTGCCGGCCGGCTGGGCGAGTTGCAGATGCAGATCGCCGTGGCTGAGCCAGGCCGCGTAGACGACCGGCAGCGAACGGGATTCGGCGGTGAGGGCGGCGGCGAGTCCGCGCAGGGCGCGGTCGAGCAGTCGTACGCCCTCCGGGTCCGCGCCGACCAGGAGTGCGTCCTGTACGTCCTGGGCGTCGCCGGTCGGGGTCGGCGGCTCCATGCCGCGCCGGCCGCCGAGGGCGCCGAGCGCCGACTGCCACAGGGCCTGGCGGCGACGGCGGCCGAGGGCGGCGAGCAGGCCGGCGGCGAGGAGCGGGGCGCCGAGCAGCGCCTCCGACAGCCCGAAGGAGGACCCGGCGGAAGGCCCCGAGGCGGTGTGGCCGGAGTTCTCCTGGGCATGCGCACCGGCTTCACCGGTCTGGCGCTGGCTGGGCACCGAGATCTGCGCGGTCGCCCCGTCCTCGCCTGCGTGCTGCCCGCCCTGCTGCTGGTGCTGCTGCTGCTGCTGGGCGTGGTCGCCGGTCCTGGCGTAGTCGCCGATCTGCTGCTGGACCTCCGGCGAGACATGCGCGTCGGGGTTCTCGACGAGTTCGCCGCCGTGGGCGTCGCCGGGCATCTCCATGATCCAGCCGGGCCGGATGAGGCTGGCCTCGGAGAGCCGGGAGCCGTCGGGCTGGATGCGGTCCTTGTTGAGCTCGTAGATCTCCTTGTACCGGCGGCCGTCGCCGAGGTGGCGCTGCGCTATCTCCCAGAGGGAGTCGTGGTGGCGTCCCTCGGGCGGCTGGATCCGGTAGTACTTCGTCGCCCCGTGTGCGGCGGCGGTGGAGCCGTGGTCGGCCTGGGCCTGGGCGGCGGCGTGGCCGGCCTGCTCGGCGAGGGCGGCGGCGGTGCTCTTGGCCTGCTCCTGCTGCTGGGCGAAGAGGCCGGGGGTCGCCTGGGCGGCGGCCACGGTGCCCTTCTGGTTGCCCTCCATGCTGTGGCCGAGCTGCGACAGGCCCGGGGTGAGGCTGGCGGCGGTGGCGCCGACCAGCAGCAGGGCGGCGACCAACTGCCGGGCGAGCAGCTGGCTGGGGCCGGCGCCGGGGACCCGGCCGGGCAGGCCGACGCCGGAGACGGCGGCCTTGACCTCCACCAGCACGCAGGCCGTGAACTGGGCCCAGGCCAGCCACACGATGACCGTCAGGGTGTTCAGGAACGTGTCGACGCCGATCGGCTGCGACAGCCAGTCCATCGTCGGCGCGCTGTGCGGCAGGGGCCAGCCGACGGTCATGGCGAGGGCGCCGGGGACGCCGACGACCAGCCCGAGCAGTGCCACGAAGGCGAGGAACGCCTTCACGAAGTCCCCGAACGTACGTCGTCGCACCCGCACCGGCTGCGGGGTCCGGTTCCGCGGACCCGACGGGTTCCCCGTCGG
Source organism: Streptomyces sp. NPDC007157 (assembly GCF_040634235.1). Classification (NCBI taxonomy): domain Bacteria; kingdom Bacillati; phylum Actinomycetota; class Actinomycetes; order Kitasatosporales; family Streptomycetaceae; genus Streptomyces; species Streptomyces sp. NPDC007157. Next base: position 127,502 of record NZ_JBEYFE010000016.1, on the reverse strand, counting down.
TCTTCCCGTCGAGCTTGATGTGCTGCGTCGCGCCATGGCGGGTGTCCTGGGGTCGTGTGTGGACGGAGTGGGCCGGGGGCGCATCGAGCCTACCGAGGTCCCCTTGACGATCCTATTGACTGACGCCGACAGCGTCGAAGGGAAGAACGGCGAACGACCGCCCGTTTTCCACCCTTTCATCAAGCGGGGCGCAGTTGGCCGGAGTTATCGCCACCCGGTGCGCACACCACCTCTCCACACGCCCCACACAACCCCCCACCAGCGCACAAGGGACTGTCATACCCCCTGATAGCTTCGTTCCCAGCTGCACATGCCGAACTCCGGGGGAGACTCAACCGTGGCCAGCCGCACCCTGACCCTGCCCACTTTGACGGCCGCCGCGGCCCTCCTGCTGACCGCCTGCGGCGGAAGCGGTGACCACGGCAGGACGGACGGCATCAAAGGCGCGGACACGCGGTCCGGCAGCCCGTCGGCGTCCGCCTCGGCGTCGTCGGCGGCGTCCGGCGTCAGACGCCCGGTGATCACGCTGCCGAGCAGCTTCCGGCTCTCGTTCGAGAACTGGACGAGCGGCGATCCGGCGAAGCAGGCGGTGCTCGACGACGCCAGGGAAGAGCTCAAGGCGGGGTACGCGGCGATCATCGCGAACGACCCTGCCAGCACGGACGTCGGCTTCTACGACAGCGAGGGCGTCGTCGGGCAGACCAAGGCGTGGATCAAGACGTACACGGACAAGAACCTCACCGTCATGGGCAAGTTGCCCGTCTTTGATCCCAAGGTCACCGTGGCGAGCGGCGGCAAGGGCGCGTCCGTCAGCTACTGCACGGACGAGAGCAAGGCGTACACGAAGAACCGGAAGACGGGCAAGGAAGCGGGCAATCCCGCGGGCACCAACCCCTACGTCGTCTACTCGGTCTCGATGGCGCGGAGCGACCGGGGTGTCTGGCAGAACACGTCCGTCCACTCGACGCGGGGCGGGTGCTCCCGGTGAGGCCGCGACTGCGGGGCATACCCGTGCTCGCCGCGTCGCTCGTCGTGGCCCTGCTCGGCGCCACACCCGCCGTCGCCATCGGAGACGGGGGCACCGGCACGCGCGGCGGCGCCGACGGGAACGTGCTCTCCGCCTCCGCGAGTCACTCCCGTATCAAGGTCACCCGGATCAGCGGCCCCACCGGTGGAAAACTGGGCTCCGTCACCGCCTCGGACGTCAACTGGAAGCCGCCGCAGTGCTGGTACGAGCCCGTCTTCACCCCGCAGCAGCTGAAGGACTTCTCCGAGCACGTCGGCGACGGCGACGTCGGCATGCGCACCGCGTGGTTCGGCAAGGAACTGTGGACCGACCACTTCAAGGACGGCAAGGACACCACCGCCATCTTCACCAAGCCGGCCACGGTCCCGGGGTACAAGAACTACAACCTCGGCAAGGACGGCCGCTTCTGGCGCGGAGTGGCCCCCGACGGCATCGAGGCCATCGAGGACGGCTCGCTGTGCAGCAAGCTGATGTTCTGGGTCCCGGCCGGGCAGGTGCCCGACGACCCGGACGCGCCCACTCCCGAGACCCTCGCCGACTACGCCTACAACAAGATCAGGGTGCCGACCACCTCGGTCGAGCTGAAACCGGCCGTCAGGTCCACCGTCAACCTGCCTACCTGGGCCTGGCTGGACAAGGGCCGCTTCCAGGAGGTCAAGGTCCGCGCGGAGCTGCCCGGCACCGGCCTGTGGGCGGAGACCACCGCCAAGCCGGTCGCCCTGCATCTCGACCCGGGCACCGGTGACGCCGAGACGTTTCCCGCCTCCGGCAACTGCGCGATCAACGACAACGGCTCCATCGGCACCGCGTACCGGCCGGGCGACGCGGACAGGACCCCGTCCTGCGGCGTCCGTTACCTGCACGCCACCAACGGCACGCCGTACCGGCTGAAGGCCTCCGTCACCTGGCGGATCAGCTGGCGCGGCTCCGGCGGCAGCGGCGGCGAGCTCCCCGACGGCATCTTCGACAACACACAGGAGATCACCGTCCAGGAGATCCAGTCCGTCAACCGCTGACCCTCAGGGACGACAGCAGGAAGCGGGTGAGGGCGGACGTGGCGAAACTGATCGCCGCCACGCCCTCCTCCGCGCGGAGTTCGACGACCGTGCGGGCAGGGCCGTGCGGACGGACGTGCACGTTGCCCAAGGCGGCCGGCCCCGCCAGGCCCTCCTCCAGCAGGGCGCGGGCGAAGGTCCAGGTGACCTCCTCGCCGTCCAGGGAGATCCACGGCGGGAAGACGAAGTGCACGGCCTGCGGGTCGGCCGAGGTGTACCGGAGGGTCGCGGGGACCGCCACCTCCTGCTCGTCGGCGGTGAGCAGGCGGGCGCCGGTGGGCTGTTCGAGCGTGATGGGCACGGGCTTCTCCGGGTGCGATGCGGTGCGGGGCGGGTCGTCGTAACTGTGAGAGCGCCCGGCGTCCGTTTGATTACGCGGGAAACACAAGCGAGTTGAGTGACATGTGTCACTTTCCGACGTGCTTGCGGTACGAAGGTGCCGCCGGCGGCAGCGGCCGGGGCCGTGGTGGCGGGAGCCGCGGCGCTGCTCCTCGTCATCGGACCGGGGCGGTCCGCCTCGGTCCCGACGCAACGGACGCCGGTCGCCGACGTGCCGGCCGGAAGGTACCGGTGGCCGGGACGCCGGTGACGCCGACGGCGCCGTAGACCGCGCCGTCACCTACTTCGCGGGCTCCGGCCACCGCTGGGCCGGCGGTCGACCCGAAGCCCACGGACCCGGGCCCGGAACCGTCAGCCGACCTCGTTCTCCGCCGTCGCCTGGCCGTGGACCACGATGGCGCCGCCGTAGAACATGCCCGTGAAGACCGGTTCGTAGGTCAACTGGACCTCGACCTGGACCTGTTGGGCGTCGGCGGCGACGCAGTGCGTGGCGGCGATGTCGGCGCCGGACATGTCCATCTCGCGGGCGAAGGTCTTCACCCGGGCGTCGCAGTCCTGGAAGTTGATCGGCGCGGCGCCCTGGTTCTCGTACAGCGCGTCCTTGTCGATGTCCTGCGCCGCGTACCGGGCCGCCTGTTCCGCGATGTCGGCGGCGCGTTCGCGCTTGGAGATGGACAGGCCGCCGTCGATGACGAAGGCGGAGAGGGAGAGGAAGACCAGGGCGAAGATGATGACCGCCCCGGCGCCCGAGCCCCGGTCGTCGAGGCGGAGCCGCCGCGCAGCCCACCAGGTGCGCAGCAGCGCGATGCTCACGCTCACGCCGACCTCCGGAACGGGTCCAGCGGCGAGGAGAAGCTCGCGGAGAGGGTGGTCGGGATGTCCAGGCCCAGCATGGCCAGGCCCCGCACCTCACAGCTCACCTCGACCGTGAAGATGGTGTCGGGCGCGAAGCCCGCGCTGGTCTGGACGACGGAGACCGGGCCGGAACAGACGTCCGACAGGTCCGCCTCGGCGGCCTTGCGTGCCTCCGACATGGCCGTGGCGTGGTCCTTCTGGATGGAGCCGGCCCGGGCCGCGTCGCGCGCGGCGCCGTCGATCGCTCCCCGCCCGTCGACGAGTTGGCCGAAGGCGACCAGGACGAGGATGAACAGGATCATGACCGGAGCGAGGATGACGACCTCGATGGTCGACAACCCGCTGTCGTCCAGCGCGGTTTCGTGGCGGGTGGACATCTAGTTCTTATCCTCCACGAACCGCTCGACCGGCCCCGAGGACTGCGCGTGCACCGTCAGGTCCAGGCCCGGGAACACCGTAGGGATGCGGGCCGTGATCTCGACGCCGACCGTGTTCTGTTCCGGCTGGAGCATCTTCACGTCGGGCGACAGGACCAGCTGCGGCCCGAGTTGGCTGATGTAGGAGTCGACCACGTCCTGCGCCTCGCCGCGCCAGGCGCCGGGCTCCGCGTCCGCGGTGGCGCGTGCCTTGCGGGCGCCGGCCTGGGCCGCCGCCTGGGCCACGTGGTCGGCGAAGAAGTACAGCGCGAACTGCACGGTCGCGAAGATCATGAAGAAGAGGACGGGGGTGAGGAACACGAACTCGATCGCGGTCATGCCCGAGTCACCGCGCGCGGCGGCAGCCCGGCGGCGCAGCCATCCGTTCACGTCCACAAAAACCCCCGTCATCCCCGTTTCGCCCCCGTCGCGCGCCTGGTCAGCAGGTCCCGCTCGCGTTGGCGCCCTTGATGCAGTCGCCGACCTTCTTGGCGCCGTCGCTCAGCGCGGCGTTGATGATGGCGGCCACCACGCCGACGATCGCCACGACGACCGCGGAGATGATGACCCACTCGACGGCGGAGGCACCGCGGTCGAGTTCGCCGGAGCGGGCACGCTGCACGCGGCCCTGGAGAAAGGTGACGAGGAAGTCCATCGCCGGGATCCCGGTGCTGAAGTTCCTCCCGGTCAGGTTCCGTCCGCTCATGGTGGGTTCTCCCGTTACTTTGATCGAATCAGCAGTTGTCGAAGGTCTCTGGAACAGCTCACACCTGGAACACCCGCATCGCCGCCGGGAAGATCAGGAAAACCAGGAAGCCGGCGCACAGCAGCAGCTGGGCGACGAGCATCGACTGGGACTTCTCGCCCGCGCTGCCCTCGATCTCGGCGAGTTCGCGGTGGCGCATGGTCTCGGCGCGGGAGGCGAGGGACTCACGGACCTTGGCGCCGTCGTCCGCGACCAGGGCCAGCGAGGCCGACAGGTCCTTCAGCTCCTCGACGCCCAGTTCCTCACCGAGCGCGCCGAGGGCCTGCCACTGGCTGACGCCGGTGATCCGGGCGTCGGAGAGGGCGTTGCGGATGCGCTGGTTGGCCCAGCCGTCGGAGATCTCCGCGGCCGCCATCAGCGCCTCGGGAAGGCCCCGGCCGCCGGCGAGGCTCATCGACACCAGGTCGAGATACGCACCGATGACCCGCTTGAGGTCCCGGCGCTTCTCGGCCGCGTCCCGTCGTACCTCCAGGTCGGGCAGGAAGAAGAACAGGGCCGAGCAGACCAGGGCCAGCCAGACCGGGATGACCGGGCTGTGGCCGAAGCCCATCGTGTAGACGACGGCGAACAGGAACGGCCCGAAGAGCATTCCGCCGGCCGCGAGCAGCACCTTGGTCGCCAGGAACTTCTCCCAGCTGCGGTCCAGGACGGCGAGATCGGCCCGCAGCGAGCGCTGTTCCCAGCCCTGCTGCCGGTAGAACTCGGCGACCCGCTCGCCGACGTCGGCGCGCAGCGAGCCGAACCGGCCGGTGTCCTGGGTCTGCCGCGCCGACTCGTAGGCCGCGCCGCGCGCCCGCATCGCGTCGATCCGGGCGACCTGTGAGATCGCGCTGCGCTTGGAGGGCATCAGGGCACGGATCAGGACGTAGACGCCCAGACCCAGGATCACGCCGACGACGATCGGCATCGTGAGGCTCATCGGCGTACTCCTTCCTCGGTGGGCAGCGGCTGCTGGCCGGGCTGCCCGGGCACGGTGCGGGGCGGTCGTACGAACTGCACGGAGGACTGGTCGCGGACCAGGAACCGCTCCGGGGTCTCGATGGTGGAGAGCTTGCGCAGCCACCAGAAGCCGAGCGCGAACAGGGCGCAGACCAGGGCGAGGACGAGCTGGCCGACAGCGGTGCCGTACGGCGAGACGAAGTCGCGGTTGAAGACGGCGAGGCCGAGCACGAACGCCACCGACACGGCGACGACGATCTGCACCGAGCGCCGCGTGGACGCCCGCTGGGCCATCACGCGCTGGCGCATGTCGACCTCCTCGCGCGACGACTTGGCCAGGGCGCCCAGCACTTGACGCAGACCGGGGCCGCGGAGGCGGGCGTTGAGGATGAGCGCCGCGACGATGATGTCGGCCGAGGCGTCGTTGATCTCGTCGGCGAGGTGCTGGAGGGCGTCGGGGAGGGGCGTGCGGGCGCGCAGCCGGTCGACGAGGGCGTCGAGGTGCGGCCGCAGGATCGGCGCGGCGGCGCGGGCGGAGGCCGGAATCGCCTGTTCCAGGCCGACCGCGCCGGCGATGGTGTCGCGCAGCGACTCGGTCCAGGAGGCGAGCGCCTCCACGCGCTTCATCGCGGCCCGCTCCTCGGCGGCGCCGCCGAACAGCTTGTCCCAGAAGAAGACCAGGACACCGGCGGCGACACCGGCCACCGCCCAGCGGGTCAGCAGCAGCACGGCGAGGCCGATGATGGCCGCGAGGGAACCGCGCTGACCGGCGAACCGGATCAGCTCGGCAGCCCGTTCGTTGGCCTTCTGCTTCTCGTGGTCGGGCTTGGCCGGCAGGCCGCGGACCGCCAGGATCAGCAGCGCGAGCCCGCCGCCGACGGCGACACCGCAGCCGATGGCGGAGAGGACCGGGACGGAGAAGAGCCCGCCCATGGAGCCCAGGGAACCCAGGTTCATGTCACGTCACCCCCACGCCCCGTGCGGCTGGTAGCCGTAGGCCATCAGGTCCTCCAGGCAGGCTATGGGCGCATGCGGTACGACCCGGCCGTCATGGGCCTCCGCGAACACCTCGCTGGACAGCACCCGGCCGTCCACACCGTTGACCTCACGGACCGAGGTGACCATGCGCTGGAGGCGGCCGCCGGTCTGGTAGTTGTTGCGCCGCTGGATGAAGACGACGAAGTTCACCGCGCCCGCGATCAGCATCTGGCTGGCCTCGATGGGCAGTCGCTCGGAGGCCTGGAGCGCGTACGTCGAGATACGGTTGAACACTTCGCTGGAGCTGTTGGCGTGGATCGTGGAGAGGGATCCGTCGTTACCCTGCGACATCGCGTTGAGCATGGTGACGATCTCGTCGCCGAGGACCTCACCGACGATGACCCGGGACGGGTTCATACGCAGTGAACGGCGGACCAGTTCGGCCATCGAAATGGTGCCCTGCCCCTCGGAGTTGGGCAGCCGCTCCTCGAAGGCGACGACGTTCGGGTGCAGGTCGTGGAAGGTGTCGAGGCCGAGCTCCAGCGCCCGCTCGACGGTGATGAGTCGCTCGTGCGGCGGGATCTCGTTGGCGAGGGCGCGCAGCAGCGTCGTCTTACCGGCGTTCGTGGCCCCCGCGATCATGATGTTCTTGCGGGCGCGCACGGCGCAGGCCATGAAGTGCGCGACCTCGGGCGTCAGCGTGCCGTTGCCGACCAGGTCGGAGATGAAGACCTTGCCCATGCGGGCGCGGCGGATGGACAGCGCGGGCCGCCGGGTGACGTCCATGACGGCGGAGAGCCGGGAGCCGTCGGGGAGCCGGAGGTCGAGCTGCGGGTTGGCGGAGTCGAAGGGCCGGGAGGAGAGACCCGAGTAGGCGCCGAGCACCTGGATGAGCTCGACGAGTTCCTCATCGGTCTCGGCGACGGGATCCCCCTTCGCCTCCCGCCCGTCGCTGTACCCGACGAAGACCTGGTCGCACCCGTTGATGTCGATGTTCTCGACCTCGGGGTCGTCGAGCAGCGGCTGGAGGCGTCCGACGCCGAAGAGCGCCGCGTGCACGGCGGCCGCGTACTGCTCCTCGGTCTCCGCGTCCAGCGGGGTGCGCCCGGCGTTGATCTCCGAGCGGGCGTTCTCCTCCAGGATCTGGGCTATGACCGCGCGGGCGTACTGCCGTTCGTCCTCGGTGGACATCGGCGTGACGCCGGACGCCTGGTCCTGGCGGCGCTGCTCGGCGATCCGGTCGCCGGCGTCCTGCCGGAACCGCTTGACCAACTGGTGGTCGACAGCGGTCATCGGCCGGCCCCCGCATGGGGCGCCTGCGTCGGTACGGACCAGGCGGCGCCGTACTGCTGGTGGAGGTCGGCGGTGACCTTGCGGGCCGAGCGGATGAGCAGCGACTTGTCGAGGCGCCCGCGCTTGCGACCGGCCAACTGGTCGGCGCCGGCGGGGTCGTCGGCGATGGTGCCGACGACCCGGGCACCGGTCTGGGCGTGTACGAGCATGTCGTTGACCTGGTTGACCAGCTTGCCGGAGCCGGCCGGGTCGGCGATCAGGACGACCCCGATCAGCGGGGTCGCGAGGGCGGCCGCACCGCGCGGGCCGCCGTGCAGCTTCTGGGCGAGCGCGGCGGCACGGTCCCGGACGCGGGCCAGGGCCTCGGGCTCGGTGCGCGAGACCAGCAGCACGAGCGCGGCGTGCGGGAAGAGTTCGACGGCCGGGGTGTCGCCGCTGATGCGTCCGCAGTCGGCGATGACGTCGGCGGGGGCGTTCGGGGAGTCGGCGAGGGAGGCGAAGGCGTGCCCGAGGGTGGGCCAGAGCCCGGCGAGCCCGGCGGCGTGCTCGGCGATACCGAGCCCGACGAGGACCTCGAGCCCCCCGCTCAACGGCTGCACGTGGTCCCAGAGTTGATCGGGCGCCAGCCCGCGCCGGGCGGTGGCCGCTATGGAGAGCATGCCGGTGTTGGGATTGAGCGGTCCGCCGTGCGCGGCGGCACTGCGGTAGACCAGGTCGCCGCCGGCCGGGTCGGCCTCGGCGAGCAGGACCCGGCGCGGCCAGACCGCGGCCAGCGCGACGGCCGCGGTGGTGACGCCGGGGGAACCCTTGTCGGCGGCGATTGCGATGAGCGCCATGGGGTGGGCCGCCTTCTAGTTGCCGTTGCCGGGTACGTGCACGATGGCGACCGCGCCGGCGGACGCGGCCCGCGCGACGGCGGCGGCGTCGTCCTGGTTGACGAGCAGCGTGAGCGAGAGGTTGCCGGTGCTGATGGTGGCGTCGCTGTTGTCGGACTTGGTGGCGACCTTGGCGTTGTCGACGATCGGCGTACCGGAGGAGGTGGACGTCGCGCCGGTGTTGCCGGAGCCGGAACTGGTCGTGGCCACGTTGTAGACGGCGACGACGTCACCGGGCTTGATGTCGGCCGGGTACTGGCCCTCCTTGAGGGCGACACCGACGGCGGCCTTGCCGGCCGGCAGGGAGCTGCCCTTGGTGAACATGTCGCCGATGACGACCGTGCCCTTGTAGATGGTGGACCTGGCCTTGTAGGACTTCAGGGAGTCCAGCTGGTCCCACTTGACGTAGTTGATGCTGTCGTCGGCCGCGACCAGGACGGACGTCGCGTTGCTGCTGTTGACGGACTCGCCGGCCTGGATGTCGTCGGTCACCTTGATGACCTCGATCCGGTCACCGGCCTGCAGCACCAGCATGGTGGCGCCCAGCGCGCCCAGCAGGATCAGCAACACCGCGAGCGCGGCCAGCGCCGGCTTGCGCTCGCGCGGCGCGGTGGGAAGCCGGTCACCGGCCGAAGGCTGAGCCGGACCGGCGGAACGACCGGCGCCCGCCCCCGTACGCTCCTGGATCTTCACGCAACCGCTCCCCGTTACAGCCAAGACTTTATCCGTCAAGAACTCTGAAATGCCGTCAACGCTTTCCGCACCGCGAAAGCGGACACTCCACACGAATCACCCCGACTCGGCCGATTACTCGGCCGCGGGGTGAGTGTCAAGCGATCGCACCGTATCAGCCGCACATAAGCCCCTCAAGGCGCGGACGGACTCCTTGACCTCACTGAAATCGTCGTTGCGATACGCAACGAGGGAGGACATTGGGCCAGTTGGGAGTAGGGGGACGCGGACACGAGCCGAACTGTGCGCCGGCGAATCCCGAACGCCCTGCTCGCACACCCTCCACGCCAGGAGCCCTCACCACGCACCCATGAGGCCTGCACGAATCACTCACGTCGGTTTGACCGACGCATGCCATGATTTTTGCCTGGCGGGTGCGGGTGCGGTGCGGGCGCCGGACGGGGACGGCCCTGCGGGTGGTGGCCGGCACGGCCGTGCGCGCGGTGCCGGTCACGGCCCTGACGGTCGTGGCGGCGGTGCCCGAACTGTCGTGGATGCCACGGCGGTTGCCGGTGGCGTCGTCCGAATGGGATCAGCCGGCCGGGTGAAGGTTCGCCGGCCTGAATGACGGGGAGGGTGCCAGGCCGTGATCGAGCCGTCGTACCGCCATCACTGGAAGCCCCCCGAGGGCGAGGAGCTCGTGACGCGCGGCCGGGTGTCCTTCGCGACCGGGGCCGCAGGACGGGTCGAAGGGCGACGCTGGTACCGGGACACGGAACGGCAGGACATCCAGGCCGAGTTGGCGGGATGGCCGGCGGGTCCGACGCATCGCCGACGCTCGTGGTTCGACCGAGTGGTGTGGGACGGCGTGGTGGCGGTGTTCGCCCTCCTGCTCGCCATCGTCCTCGAACTCGTCGGCGGCAGTTCGGCCCAGCCCGACGGCCTCGGCAGGAGCGCGGACCCGGAGAACGAGGAGAAGGACTTCCCGGTGCTGTGGGCGGCTCCCGGCACGATCGCCCGCACCCTCCCCTGGCAGCTCGACCCGGCCCGCCGCCCCGACACGGACGTCACGGAACTGGCCCTGACCGACCGCCGGTTGCTGGTGCTCGGCGGGCTGAAGGACCCCAGGGAACCCTGGGAGGAAGTCCTCTGGGAGACGGACCTCAGCACGGTCGCCGCAGTCGAGCGGCGACCGTTCAGTGTCGGCAAGCGGGACTTCAGGATCACCTTCACGGACGGCTCCTGGTGCCGTCTGACGTCCTTGGAGGGCGAGGCCCTGCTTCGCCATCTGATCGCCGGCTGACCGGAAGAGAGGTGCACCGTGGGCGGATCGGCCAAGCCCGGGCGCCCGAGGGCCGCTCCGGCCGCGTCGCGGGTCCGGGGGCCCGGCGTGAAGAAGGCGAAGAAGGACCGGGACGCTCTCTTCGGATGCCTGATGTTCCCCGGCGTCGGGGGCGGGCTCGTCCTGATGGCGCTGGGCACCACGCTCTGGGGTGACGACGCCTGGCGGTGGGCGGCACGGAACTGGCCGGGCGGGGCGTACGCCTTCGCGGTGTGCCTCGGTGCGGCCGCCCCGCTGCTGGCAGCCCTCTTCCTCCGGACGCTGGACGGCGTGGGGCGCGCGGCCTGGAAGGCCCGCCCGGCCCGCGCCCTGGGCTGGACGGTGCTCGCCGTCCTGGCAGTGGCGTCACTGTTGGCCTTCCTGTCCCTGGCCTTCAACGCGATGAACAGCGGCAAGCGCAAACACCGTTCCGTGGCGCCGAGTTGGGTGTTCACCCATTACCCGTGGCTGTGGGCGGTGGGTATCGCCTCGACGCTCGCTTCGGCGGTGCTGCTGGTGTGGACGCTGGTGATCCTGACCCGGCGTGCCGACGCGGCTAGGACGTGACCCGGACGGTCTTGGCCAGTTCGTCGGTCAGCTCGCACAGGGTGTCCGTGTGGGCCAACGCCCGCCAGGACGTGAGCAGGACGAGCCCCCACGTCTCGTCGGCCCGGATGCCGTACGCGCACGTCTCCATGACCGTCCCCAGCCCGTCCCGGCCGACGTCCTGGACGTACGCGTGCCGGACCCGCACCGCCGGACCCGCGGGAAGGGTACAGAGCTCGGCCTCGGGCGGGCGGTAGGAGACCGGGGTGGGGGCGGCGAGGTAGCGCTGGAGCAGGTCGACGGTCACGGCCGGGTACGTGTCGTCGCCGACCAGCGCGGACAGCTCGATCCGGGCGAGTTCACCGAGGCGCGGCTCGGGGACGTACGACAGCGCCGTGATCGGACCGCGCTCGCGGGAGTCCGCGGCGGCCTCGCGCAGTTCGGCGGCGAGGGCCCGGCGGAGCCGGGGTTCGCCGTCGTCCGGACCTACACGGCGGGTGGCCGCCTCCGCGGCCCATGCGTCCAGGTCGACCCCCGCCACCCGCACCGGCAGGGACACGGCGTCCTCGGGCACCCTCATACGCACCGTGGACGTGGCGAACTCGGGCATCAGGCCATCCATTGCAGGGTGCGGGCGACGGCGTCGAAGAGGCCGACCAGGGCGTCGGCCAACGGCTCCATCGGCGTGGAGAAGGAGAGCAGCAGCCGCTGGTCGCTGCGCGGGACGGCGAGATGGACGTCCAGGTGCGTGACGGCGAGCTTGTTGCCGTCGGGGTCGTCGGCGGCCGGGCGGCGCAGATAGCGGTGGCGTACGGCGGGGCCGGCGGGGAGGTCGACGAGGGTGACGTCCTCCGTCTCCGCGGTCGCGCGCAGGGCGAGGGAGCGGGCGACGTCCCCGAGGTCGCCGGCCTCGGTACCGGGCGGCGGCCGCAGCACGGTGACGACCAGGCCGGCGGAGACCGGGACCTGGCCGAGGACCTGGTTCATGACGTACATCTCGACACCGCCGTTGGCGTGCGCCGCCTCGGCCTGCTCGCGCATCCGCTCAGCGAGCGCGGCCTCCAGCTGCGGACCGGCCTTCGTACGCCGTAGACCGCGCTTGACGAGCTTGTCGATACGGTGCGTCCACCGCTCGGGATCGAGCACGATCCGCTCCCACCCCTCGGGGACGGCGAGGCGGTAGTCGGAGGGGGGTGCGGACACGTTCGTGTTCACCCCGGCCGCACCGGGCGTACTGGCTGTACCGGTCGTACTGGCTATACCGGTCGTACCGGCTGTACCGGCCGTATTGGCTGTCTCGCCGTTCATCCCGCTGCCCCTGCCCCGATCGCCTGGCCGTACCGGTTGCGCCGCCCCATGACGACGACCGTCACCGGCGCCAGCACGAGCACCGCGGCGGCGCCCAGGCAGACGTAGCCCTCAAGGACGCCGCCGATGTCGGACTTGGTGCCGAGGGAGGGCTTGTAGTGACCTGCCGGGTCGACGACGGCCGTGGTCGTCCGCCCGACCCGGTCGGCACAGTTCTGCTTGTTGTCGATCACCTCGTGGACGGACCCGTCCCGCAGCCGGACCCGGCAGTACGTCTCACGGGTCCCGTGCGTCCACTGATGGGTCGGGGCGGCGATGGTGACCGTCTGTTCCACCCCGCGCAGCTGCAAATACCAGGCGTTGGCGAAGTAGGAGCCGACCAGGACCAGTACGAGATAGGCGGCCGCGGTGACATACCGGGCGACGGGGGCCCCGCGGGAGTCACGGGTCTTGAAGGCCACCCAGAACACCGGCAGCCCCAGCACCAGGCCGACGAACGCCGCCGCCTTGCCGATGAACAGGCTGGAGAGCAGGCAGACGGCGACCGAGGCGGCCGCCACCAGGAACAGCCGGGCCCACGGCCACACCGGCGTCCCGCCGCCGTACCCGTTCCGTGCCGGCCGGCCCTCGGAGGTGGGCTCGGAGAACTCCGCGAGGATGGCGCGTACCCGCCGCATGCCGTCCGGGCCGGCCGCGATACGGCGCAGCTCCGGCAGCCCCATGCCCACCTCTTCCAGCGCCCGCTGCCATTTCTCCGGCAGTTCCGCGAACAGTTCGTCGACGGACCGCTCGTCCTCGCTCGCCACGTGATCCTTGCTCTCTCCGCTCTGGGGTACCGGACGGCCGACCGGGTCAGCCGCTGGTGCTCCAGTGCCAGTTGTAGAACGGTGTTCCGCCGGCCCCGATGCCCGGAATCTCCTTCGCCCCCTGGAGGAAGTTCGGTCCGGTGCCCCACGGTTCGCCGGGGTTCGTGTGTGCCAGGTTCGACCAGCCGGCCAGCAGCGGCAGCACCTGGCTGCCGTAGTAGAGGGCCTTGGCCTGACCCGCCATGCTCTTGAACGAGGAGTCCGCGACCTCCGACAGCTTCGGCGCCGATTCCGCGAAGGCCTTGGCCGCCCGGTGCACGGCTGGGGCATCGCGGATGTCGGTCGCGAACCCCTTGAGGTTCAGGGACTCCTTGACCACCGAGCGCATCCGCGGCAGGAGTTTGGCGGGCCCTTCGGACAGCGCCTTGCCGATCTCGCCGGGCTTGACCCCGTTGAGCGTCTCGGCGAGTTCGCGGGCCGCCGTCGGATTCAGCCCGATCTCCCGGGCCAGTTGGAGATCCTTGACCGCGGAGGCGCCCCGGGCGGCCATGGCCGCCTCCTTGGCCGTCGTCCCGAGGACCCGTCCGGCGCCGAAGGACAGCACGCCGACGGCGTCGATGGCGACGTCCAGCCAGGTGCCCTTGCCGTCCAGTGCCGAGATGGTGTCGCAGACCAGGGCGACGACCGAGGCGATGAGCGCCAGCGCGCCGAGCACCTCGCCGAGGACCGGCACCCAGCTGAGGGCGAGGGCCAGCACGCCCAGCACCGCCGCGGCCACCCCCGCCCAGTGCCCGATGTCGGCGACCCAGTCCTTCCAGTTGTCCCACCAGTGGTGCTTGGGGTCCTTCAGACCGTCGTGGTCGATGGCGTCCCGTATCGCCTTGGCGGCGTACCCGGCCTGGGTGTCCCGGTAGTCGAGCGCGGCCCGAAGCTCCCGCTTGGCGGCGTCGAGCTCCCCGTCGGAGGCCTCCTTCTGCCGCTTCAGCTTCTGCTTGTCGGGATGGCTGTCGTTACTCGACGGATGCTGATCGATCTGCTTCTGGTAGTTACTGCTGTCGGTATCGGCCGCGGCGGCCTTCTTCAGCGCCGAACGGACCCGGTTCTGGGCGTGGTTGAGGGCGGTGGCCCAGTTCTCCCGGACGGTGTCGGCGATGGGCTCGTACGGCACGGAGGATCCGAGGGCCGCACCCGCCGCCGCGTACCGCTGGTGCGACTGACCGAGCAGTTTGACGGTGTCGCCGGTCTTCTTGGTGAACTCCCTGCCCGCGTCGGAGTCCCACCCGTTCCCGTCGACGAGGTTGTTCAGCTTGCCGGCCTGCTCCTCGATCAGCTTGGCGGTGTCGGAGATCCGCTTGCCGAGCCGGGCCACCTCGTACGGATCCCCCGGCGTGAACTCCTTGTCGTCGTACCGAGCCGTCTGCCAGTCGACACCGGAGAAGTCGTGATCGCTCACTTGTCCCCCGACTGGGCCTTGAGCAACGCGCCGGCGAGATGCTGATCGACCCCGTCGTAGGCCTTGGCCGCCTCGCCCGCGGTCTTCCCGAGAAACTCCAGCCCGTCGCAGAGCTGCTTGCGCTTCTTCTTCCAGTCGTCGGCGAAGTCGTCCAGGGCACCGGCCACATCACCGGACCCGATCTCGGAGCCGTACGAGTCGACGAGATCCTTCGCATGTTCAAAGTTGGACTTCAGCTTCGCGACAGACCGGCTGATCTCCCGCAACTCGCTCGTGGACACCTTGACGTGATCCGCCACCGCTAACCCCCGTGAACGCCTGCCTACCCGTCCGCCCCGTAGGACACAGACGGCCACGGTCACTGTGTGTCAAGGGTTTTCGGAGCCACAACCAACGAACTACAAAAGGAACCCAAGGAAACCCAAAGGAGCGGGCCCAACGCCCTACGGACCACACCGCCCCCACCTCGCATCCACGCCACCCTCACAACCGGCCCGGGCCGGACACCACACCCCACCCTCGCACCCCCGCGCACCGGGTTTGCCGGGACGTCCACCAGGGCGAAACCGAGCACTCCACCGATGAACGGTCACCGCCGAGGAGATGCGCAGCGAGGCGCACACGCACGTGATGCGACGGCCCCGACCGGGGAGCCGCCGACGTACATCAGTCGATTGAGCACGACGCGACTCCCCCTTCGAAGTGCCCCACGGGCCCAGAAGGAGGCCCCCTCCCCCTCAATCTGAAGAACGCGGCGCACTCCATTCGCAAGGCCGCTCGCCAGCTCGACAGCTGGGAGGGCGAACTCGAGGAGTTCCAGCGGCGGGCCAAGAAGCTGGAGCAGGAGGCCAAGGACGCGCAGGACACCTTGGACACGGCGAAGGGGAACGCCGCGAAGGCGAAGAACGACCCCGGCCTCAAGGGCAAGGGAAGCGAGCACGACAAGGCGCAGAAGGGTCGGACCAGCGCCAACACGGCGGTGGAAACGGCCCAGTCCGAGCTCGACAAGATCATCGGCCGTGCCGAGAAGCTCGCCGAGGAACACGAGGACAAGGCCCAGTACCGCGCCGGAAGGATTCGCGACGCCACACAGAGACTGGCACCGCACGAACCCGGCCGGCTGGAGGAATTCGGCGACTGGTTCACCGAGAACCTGCCCGACATCCTGAGTTTCACCGCGGGTGTCATCGGCCTGGTGGCGCTGTTCGTGGCGACCGGCGGTGTGGCCGCGGCCGTCCTGCTGCTCACGGCCGCCGCGCTGAGCGCGACCGCCCTCACCATGCGGCTGAGTGACTCCGAGGTGCTCGCCTCCCTGAAGGACGGCTTCACCAAGGGGGAGTTCGACTCCGACTTCTGGGGCAACGTGGTCAGCCTCGATGGCGACGTTCTTGGCGCGATTCCGGGTGTGGGTGCCGTGGGCCTGGGCGCCCGTGGAGCGGTGAACGCCCTGCGGGCCGGCGAGGAAGCGGCGGAGTCGGGCCTTCCGCCGACCCCACTGCTCCAGGTCCACGCCTGCCTTCCCCACCCGGACCACAAGCGCATGGCGGTTCTCACACTGAGCACCACCGCGGTGGAACGACGTGTCCAATACCGCGCGATGCTCCACGGCATCGCGGAACTCACCAGCTTCGAATCGCCTTTGGACGAAGGGCGGAAAGAGCGGTGAAGGAGGGGCGCGGGCACACGACCGACAGGGACCCAGCGCGCGGCGCTCTCCCATCGGCTGCGACTCGTGCCGGGAAGCGTGGACGGCAAGAGCCGCACCACTCCCACGGCCCGTTCGCCCCACTGGCGGAGCAACGTCCTCCTGATACCGTCGGCCAGAAGCGCCGAATTGCTTGCCGATTCCGTTAAGCGAACAACAGAATCGGAACAATTAACCAACCGTCGGGAGGATTCAGCGCATGGGGGACGTAACGACTCGTACCGCCTTCGATGATCCGGACACATTGCGTGCGTGGCAGCGTGTGCGTCGGCGGACCATCACGACAACGACTTTGTGGGTGCTGTCCCTGCCGGGCTTTTTCGTGCTGGAGACGGTTCTCTGGGAGTCGTTGGTCGGCGGCTCCCTCCCGGTGTACGTGATGGTAGTTCCCATCATTGTCTCGGTCGTCGGGATTGCCGTGTCCGACTCCCGCCGGGTACAGCTGAAGAACATGCGGGGAATCCTGGCCACCTATCCCTGGCAGGACCACGCCCCACTCAAAAGCAACGCTCCGGCGGACATCAGCTACCTGAAACTCCCCAACCCTGACAACCGACAAAAGGGTGTCAGCGTCGCCGTCCGGCGATACGGGCTCACGGGCAGGCGTTGGCGAAGCGCGGTGGCCAACGCCAGGAGCCGGGGTTTCAAGTTCGCCGGGGACCCGCGATTCGGCACTGTGATCGCGCTTCAGGGCGTGAATGAGCTGGGCACGGCAAGGCCCACGCATGTGCTCGCCCTGAGCAAGGGAGCCCGGCCTGACGGTGTCAGCGAGACGGCTTGGCAGCGCGCTCAAGCAGCCGGCATCTCCGGGGAATCACCGTTGACCGAAGAAGAAGTCCGACAACTGCAGGCAGAGGGGAAGTAATGCTCCGTGCCTGAATTCATCTACACCCCGCTTGCCGACCAGGAAGACGTCGAGGACGGGCTCTTCCTCGGTCACCTGGACGTCACAGGAAACGCAGGGACCGCCACCACACGTACCACCGGCCGACCGGACGGCGGTATGGGAATCATCCTCTTCCCCGACTTGGTGGACCTGCTCGACGGCGTGGCGGAGCTATTGCGGCGCGGGCGCGGCAGGTTCGCCACCTCCGGCATGGGGCCGACGCTGACGTTCAAGCTGAAGGGCGGCGTCATGTCGATCAAGCACCGTCTGAAAGTGATCGACGAGTCGTCGCCGCAGGCTGTCGCCGATGCGGTCTGGACCGCATCGCAGAGGCTGTCGGACAGCCTCCTGGCGCGTGTCACGACATCGACTGAACACACCGACATCATGGAAGACGGCAACATCGGGTACATCGACTACCGAGTTCAGTTGCCTGCAGCCATGTCGAGGTTCCAGGAAGCACGCCAGTCACTTACGAGCTGAACTGTGCCCTGGCAGGCAGTATGCCGGGTTTGTAGCCACCGCCGCCACCCGCGCCACTCAAGCCATCCAGGATGACACCGTTGGTGTCGAAGCTCGCGCCGAAGAACACCGAATTCACCGTGGCTCGGGTCACGCTTTTCACAAGGCTTTCGACGCCGCCGGTGATCATCTGACCCCTGGGATTCTTCCCGGCGAGGGTCGTGCCGAGATCCCGATACTCTCTGCGGGAGAGGTTGGTGAACCTGCTGTCGTTAATAACCTTGGGAAGCTTTTTGAAACCCTTGCTGACCAAGGGCGTCATACCGGCTCCGATGGCATTACCGACAAGATTGCCCAGGGCATTCTTCTGGACATCGTTCCAGCCTCCGTTGAAGGCATCCTTGAGGGTGGTTTTGAGCTCTCCGGTGGCGAACGCGTAGGCGACCTTACGGAAGCCCTTGAGGTCTTCGCCCATACGCCACATTTTAATGAGCCGGCTACACGCGATCTCGGCCTTCCTGACCCGCAGTGCAGTCCTGAAGCCACCCACCAGCTTGCCGGCCTTCGCCACCATGGCCAGCCTGCCGACAACGGGAATGCAGTCCAGCACCGCGAAAACGAGATCTCCCCAGCCTGCTTTGCCTTGTGCGAACTTGGCTATTGTGTCCGCCAGGACGACCAGAGCTGCGGCCACGATGATGATCACAAGCCAGGGAGCGGCCACAAAGAGCGCGATGATGCCTGCGACCGCCACCACGATCTTGCATGCCGTGACAAAGCCGTCCCAGTGGTCCGCCACCCAGTCGCCGAACTTCTCGTACCACTTCTTGTTGTGAATCCCAGCATCAGAGGCACTGTGGATGTCGTGGACGAGTTTCGTCGCGGCCTTGTCCTGGTCCTTGCCGGCGTTCTCCGCCTTGGCCTTGAGCTCCGCCAACTGCGCGTTCAGGCTGGCGACCTGTCCCTGCGCCGCCTTCTGATGCTCGTTGGCGTGCTGGGCGTCCCGCGTCGCCTTGCGGACCTTCTCCGGGTCGGGTGCGGGGGCGCCGCCGGTGGGGTTGTTCAGCTTGCCCTGTGCCGACTTGGCGCGGTTCGCCGCGGTGGTGGCACTGGCCAGCCGGGACTGCGCCCGGGAGAGGTCGCCGCGCAGCGTCCGGGCCTTGGCGAGCGCGTGGTCCGCCGTCGTCTGGGCGAGTTCCAGCTTCCCGGCGTAGGTCACCAGGGCGCCCGAAACCATCTCGTACGAGTCGTGCAGCTTCTGCAGTTGGCCGGGCAGTTTCCCGATCTGCTCCTTGAACGCCTCCATGGCCTTGCCGGCCGACTCCTTGAGGACGGAGTCCTTCGAGGCGGAGCGGATTCCCCTGAGCACAGTGGCCACGTCTTCGACGAAGGTCTTGTACCGCTGGCCCTGGAGTTTGACCTCGTGCGGATCGCCGGGCGTCGGGTCGTCGTGCAGGTCGAGGTTGTGCCAGTCGGCGGGGCGGACCATTGGGCTCAGCTCTCCGTGTCGAGGTCGGCGCGGTAGACGAAGCGAAAGGTGCCGGTGATGAGGTCGAAGAGCTCCAGCATCGGCTCGACCAGCGCCAGTTGGGGTGTGCTGGCGCTGATGACGGCGACCTTCGGGTTGCCGTCCGGGAAGGGGATGAGGGTCTGCATCATCACCGCGCGATAGCTGCGGTTGTCGTCGGGAATCTCGATGTCCTCGATGCCTTCGGTGCGCGCGGCCTGGCCGGCGTCCGGCAGCTCCACGAGGCGCACGCGACGCCACGGATCGGTCGGCCGACGGCCGGGGGCGATCGGCGTCAAGACACCCATGAGCGTGTCCAGTCCCGTGACGGCGGTCTCGCCGGTGGTCTCGTTCACCGCCGCGCTCACGCTGACCGTGAGGCTGGCCACCATCGGCTCGTCGTCGACGATCTCGCACATGGAACCGGAGTAGACGACGTTGTTCTTGCGGGCCTCGCGGGCCACCTTCTTCAGGGTCTTGACCAGATCGGCCTGGTGCTCGGCCAGTTCCGGCCGCTGCTTGACCCGCTCGGCCACCACGTCGCGGATCGAGCGGTTCACCGTGGCGGGGTGGACGTCGAACTCGTACCAGGTACTGGGGACCTGGATGTTGATGCCGATGACGTCCCCGGGGGCCGCTCCGGCGAAAGGGTCCTCGGCGGCGGGCTCTTCGGTGCGGGGGGCGTCAGTTTCCACCCTTGCCCTCCTTCTCGTGCTTTCGGACGGCGTTCCGGAGATCGACGTCGAGCTTGGTCATCTTGTCGACGATCTCCTGCGCCATCTTCGCCACGTTCTCGAGGCCGACGTCGATCTCCTTGCGGCCGTCCTTCCAGCCGTGCATGAAGTCTTCCATCGCGTCGAAGGCCGTGCTCGAGCCCAGCTCTCCGTCGCCCAGTTTCCGGTCGACCTGGCCGGTGTCGTCCATGCGCTGTTTGATCGACCGCAGTTGACCCGCCAGGTCGTCGAGGCCGGCAAGGCTCAGGACGAGATCGCCGTTGGACATGTCCGGTATCCCCCAATACCTCAGATTGCGCCGCCATGGCAGAAGTCGCTTTTGCAATGCGGCCGTCGGAGCTTACTGCTCATCACGTGCACGACGACTGCCGACCGATCCATTGCAGCACACACGTTACAGGCGACGGCCGTGTCCACTCCGGCCGCCTTGGCGGCACCGGAGGCCCGGGACGCCCCTTACGGGGCATGGAGTTTGCCGCTCGCTCCGCACACCCGATCGAACACAAAGCGCGACAAAGAAGCACGGATACCTTCGACCGCCCAGCCTCTGGCTGTTCACGTTGGCGAACCTCCGTTCGCACGGCACCGCCAGCCGCCTTGAATAATCCTTTACCTCCAATCGATTCAGCCTTCCCCTGGCCTTCCGCCAGGAGCCTGCGGGACAGCACGGCCTCCGGCTGCTCCTGAGCTGCTACCAGGTCGACGCGGAGGGCGCGGTGGCCGGCATTCGGGCCGAACCGGTGCCGTACACATCGGCATACCCGCGCGCACGTACCCGAGACGGCCGACACCGCGATAGCGAAACGCAACTCACCCCTCACGGCAGCCGAGCGCAGCGCCCGACACGTCCGAGTCGTCATCCTTTCAGGCACGATCAGGACACAGGTCACACCTCCGTGCACCCCATGCGCCCCGAATTGTCACCATCCACAGGGAAGTTCGCTCTGGCGAAACCGAGAACCTCCCCGATAGCGTCGGGTCTCTTGAATGGACTTTTTTCTCACGGGGAGTTCACTGTGAAGCGCCGCACCTTGCCCGCCGCTGCCGCGCTGGCGGCAACCGCAGCACTGCTGTTGACCGCCTGCGGCAGTGGGGACGACAAAGCCAGCGACAAAGACAAGATCGCCGGCGCCGACCAGGAAACGAAGACGCCGACGCCTTCGGCATCCGCTTCGGGAGCCCCAGCAGAGGACAAGCCGGACGGCGTGGACGTGTCCCTGCCCAAGGACGTGAACCTGGTCTTCGACTGGGAGAAGCCGAAGGACAAGAACGAGGCGGCGGCGATGGATGATGCCGCAAACTTCCTCCGCGCCATCTACCGAGGCGTCGACAAACGCACAACCCAAGACGCGGCCGTCGCCACGTACGCCACCGACGGTGGACTGAAGTACGCGGATGCGCAGATCAACGCCTATATCAAAGGCGGCTGGAAGGTCACCGGCACCCGGCGCCACTACAACGCCACCACGCGGTCCACCACGAACGGCAAGTCGGTGGAGGTGGCGTTCTGTTCGGATTCGAGCAAGTTCTACGGCAAGGAGACCAAGACCGGGAAGGTCCTCAAGACCGATCCCAGCGTCAAGGACTTCGACTACTTTAAGATCATCATGGTCAAGTACCCCACGGGTGCGGACCTGTGGCAGGCGTCCAAGGTATACGTCGAGACGGAGGCGACAAAGTGCCAGTGAAGGAAGCACGCCGTCCGCTCGTCACCATCGCAGCACTGGCACTGACACTGACTCTCAGCCCCCTCGTCCTCACAGGGCCCGCCCACGCAGCAACGGGAGTTGGCACTGGCACGGGGGCCGGCACAGAGCAGTCGGCTGGCAGCGGCGACAAAAGCATCTACGCCGCCGCAAAGATCCAGTACTCCGGCGCCGTCACCAAGACCGGCGGCACCGGAAACGTGACGTCCTCCGACGTCAACTGGACGCCCCCGCCCTGCTGGTACGCCCCCTACCTCGGTGCCAAGGACTTCAAGAAGAAGATGTCCGGGCAGATCGAGAGCGCCAAGAACACGCCCGGCATGGGCGGCACCGCGGGCGCGGCGATCGGCGAGATGCAGCGCCACTACGAGGACGACTACGGCTGGACCGACACCCCCGGCTACAAGGACTACAACGTCGACAAGGACGGCAAGGGGATGTTCTGGGCCGCCGTCGAGAATCCCGACGAACCCGACATACTCAAGCGGAGCTCCTGCAACGACCTCCCCTTCTGGGTCGACAACGGCGACACCCCACCGGCCCGGTACGAAGAGGCCATCAAACCGGAGATCCTCGCCGCCCTCGCGTACCAGCGCATGCAACTGCCCGACACCAAGGTGACCCTCGCGCCTGAGGCCACCACCAAGGTGAATCTGCCGACCTGGGCCTGGCTCGACAAGGCCGTCTTCGACGAGGTCCAGGCCACCGCCGCCATCAACGTCCCCGGCTTCGGCATCCAGGCCACGACCACCGCGAAGCCCGTCTCCCTCAAGCTCGAACCCGGCACCGCGGACGCCGAGACCTTCCCCGCCTCCGGCGAGTGCGCCATCAACGCCGACAGCTCCATCGGCCGGCCCTACTCCAAGGGAGACGCCGACAAGACGCCGCCCTGTGGAATCAGGTACCTGCACTCCTCCGGTGACGGCGTCTTCAAGCTCCGCGCGACCATCACCTGGAAGATCTCCTGGACAGGCACCGGCGGCGCGGGCGGAGACCTGCCCGACGGCACCTTCGGCACCACCCAGGACGTCACCGTCCAGGAAATCCAAGCCGTCAACCGCTGATCAGACGCGTGTGACCGCGTCGGGGTGTCCGATCAGGAAGGGTCCGAAAGCGGTGGTCGTCACACGATCCACCGCAACGACTCCGCGATCGAGTCGCAGAGTCGGCGCATGGGGCCGGTCACTCCGCTGAGCGGCACCGCGAAGGCCAGGGCCAGATAGCCGACGCCACCGGGCATCCGGACGTACAGGTCCAGAGTCGTCGGGCCGAGGACCCGTACGGTCTCCCCCGCGGGAAGGACGACGGTCGAGACCTCCGCGGCGGACGCGTTCTGCCCTTGCTTCGCTTCGAGTGACTCCTGGAGATCCCGGGGGGTCAGTCCCCCGGGGCGAGGGATCAAGGAGACGATGAGCGAGGCGGGCAGGATGCCGCCGCCGTCCAGTTCCGGTCTCAGGAAGAACTCCAGCGCACCGGTCCTGACCCCGGCCTCGGCGGTGTTGCGCAGGGTGGCCCAGGCCTCCTGTTTGAGCTCGGCCGGAACGTTCCTGCCCTCGGCCTGGTGGTCCACGAACGTCTTCAGCTGGGCACGCCAGCGGTCCTGGGTGAGATCGATGCGGAACCAGTCCCGGGGGACCAGGATCCGGTAGTCCTTGGGAGGTGCCGTCGCGTCGGGCTCCGCGGTCATCAGGACATCACCATCGGCTTGCCCGACTCGTTGAACAGGCGGACGCTCTTCACGACGCCGGCGAACATGGCCGAGAAGACCTCCCAGGCCCGCGGTGTGGGGGTGCCCATCTCCAGAACCAGGACCGTCCCGTTGCTGAGCGGTATCTGGACCTGGATGAAGGAGGTCACCACCGGCTCGTCGGATCCGGACGCGGTGAGGCTGCCCGGCAGACTCCCCTTCCGGGTCCCGATGCAGGACACAGCGGGACCGCACGGCAGCTCGATCTCGCTGACCTCTCCCATGCCGAGGTGCCGCATCGTCGAGCCCAGGAACCCCACGGGATGCGCGCCTGCCCTCTCGTCCAGATCGGTCATGCTGACGGTGACCGTCGCCGTGCACCGCTCCCCGTCGACCTCTGTCAGGACGAAGCCGGAGTACTGGACGCCGGCCTCGACGAAGGTGTCGTAGTGCGCGGCGACCATGACCGCCCACTCGAGTTGCACGTCGAAGGTGGCCTCCGGCATCACGGCACGGGCGAGTTCGACGAGTTGCTCGGCGGTCTCGTCCAGGCTCTCCGAGTCCATCGGGATCTCGAAAAAGCCCTCCGGCATGATCCAGCGGACGTCGATGCCGGGGCCACCGATCGAGCCCTGAACATTCTCTTCAGCTGCTACGGCGCTCACGACTGGCCTTCTCCATCGGTGGTTTGCGGTTCGTCCGCTTCAGGGTGGAACGTGGCCGCGAAGGGATACGGCCCGTAGTGGGGATAGTGGGCGGGAATGTCCGCCCCCTCCCTGCGCGCAAGATGCGCCAGCTCCCGGTATCTCCTCGCCCGGGAACGGAGATTCTGACGTACCGGGTCGCCCCAGTGAGCCACGGCGGTGCGCACGTACACGGCGAGCAGGATCAGTACGACGGCGGCAGTCACGGCCGCATAGACGACGCGTGCGGTGCCCGACTCCCAGTACTGGACCACGCCGCCCCAGTACACCGCGGCGCCGAAGCCGATGATCGCCAGCGGGACACCGGTCTTGAACCCCGCGTTGAACATCGCGGTCTCGTCCTCGTGCCGAAGCCGCAGCATACGAAGGACGGCTCCGTCGTCCAGGAAGTCGAAGCGGAGTTCTCCGCTCGACCGGTCCGCGAGCGCCTTGGCGGCAGGGACAGCGGCGATGACCTCGCCGGGGACGAGCCGGACGGGATCCGTGCCCCTGCGGCCGACGAACTCCCCTTCGTCGAGGTCAGTCGAGTCGCTCACTTGGATCGACCTCCTTTCATGCGGTGTGCACCGGCTTCGGAACCGCCACGGCTACGCGGCGAGAGCCGCGTGGAACGGCTTCGGCGAAGGCTGGGGCGACGGGCTCGGGGTCGGGGTCGGCTTGGCCGTTTCCGGCTCCTGGTAACCAGTGGTCCCGCCGTTCTCACCGCTGAACATCCGGTGGAGCGCGCTTGCGAGGCCGTTCCCCTTGATGACCGCCGTGATCTGCTTTCCGCCGATGGGTGCGAACTTCTCCGGCAGACCGGCGACGTTGAGCCTCTGTCCGAGCTTGAGGCCTTGGGCAAGAACCTTGTTCGTCATGCTCACACTGAGGCCGTTGAGGAAGTTGTGCCCGACCCCGTCGAGCCCTCGGAGGGAGGCCTCGCCCCAGGTGCCGACCTTGCCGAAGGCCTTGAGCTTGGCCAGCCCCTTGAGTTTGGACACGGCCTTGAAACCCTTGAGCGCGCCGAGCCCCGGAAGGACTCCGAGGAAGTCCGTCCCCAGCGTCAGCCAGTTGACCTTTCCACCGCGCACCGTCATGTCGTAGGCGTGGCCGGCCAGGGCCGCCGCGCTGCTGAGCACCGCGAGGGTGGCGAAGATGGGCACCAGGAACTGCAGCGGCGGGATGAACGCACAGACGACCGCGAGGACGGACAGGATCGCGGAGATGTTGGAGAACGTGTCCGCCCAGTCGGCGAGCCAGTTCATGAATCCGCCCGGGTCGCGCACCGCGTCGTGGTGGACCACATCCTTGATATGGCGGGCGGCACGGTCTCCGGCGTCGTCGAAGATGTCCCTGGCGTCCTTGACTTCCTTACGCGCCCGACCGATACGGTGCAGCGCCTCGTCGCGCTTCCTCTCCCAGCGCTCGTACTCGGGCTTGTCCGCCTCGGGTATCTGACTGACGAGGTACTTGTCCGTGAACTTCTTCACTTCCCGGTCGGCGAGATCGTGATCGGACTCGGCCTCACGGTAATCCGCCAAAGCCTTGTCGGCCTTCTTCTGAGCCCGGTGCAACTCGCCGGCGAATTCCTTTGATTCGCCTTCGGCCACCTTGGTACCCACGGCTTTGGACGCCTCGTCGTACCGCTCGAACGCCTTCTTGAGCCGGTCGCCGGCACCGTCCGCGATCTCGTTGAAGGCCCGGCCGGCATCACTGTCCCAGCCCTCCACCGAGGACAGCGCCTTGATGACCCGCGCCTGTTCGTCGATCATGTCGGCCATCTGCCGCAACTTCCGCCCGAGGGCGGCGACTTCGTCAGGATCCCCCGGAGTGGGATCCTCGTCCCACAGCGGCGGCCAATCACCGGATCGCCTGCTCACTTCTTACCCTTCCCCGTGTTGTCGGCAATTGCCTTGGCCAACTCATGGTCGATCTCTTCGTACTTCTGGGCCGCGGCTCCGGTGTACTCGGCCAGCTTCTTCAGTTCCTTCGACAGTTTCTTCCGCGTCTTCTTCCACGTGGTACTGAACTCGTCGAAGGCGTCTTTCAGGCCGCCGTGCCCCAGTTCGTCCTCGTAACCGTCCGAGGGGTTCCCGTGCTGGTCAAACTCATTGTGGAGCTTGCCCAGCGTCCGAGAGCACCCCTTGATCATGTCGAGGTCGTACCTGATTCTGTCCGCCATTGAAAAAATCCCCCATCATGGACATGAGACACTGCCGCGAGACTTCCTTCGGCAAACGACTTGGAAGGTGGAACGGATTTGTCCACGAGCACCGACCGCACCGTACGGGACCGACTAGGCGTCACACCCGACGCAGCAGCCTGGTGCACGATCGGCAAGATCCCCGAGCCGCCCGCCGAAGCACACCGGGCAGCAGGAGCAGGGCCGTTGCGTCCTGCCTCCATACGACCGCTCGGCATGCTCGGCGTCGCCCTGGGATCGCCCCTGCTGTTCATCGGCAAGCTGCTGAGCCTTCTCGGCGCCGGTGAAGAGGCCCTCAAGCGCATGCTGTCGACCACGGGGGAGCAGGAGCGCCACCGCGCCGCGAAGCTCGACGAGAAGCGGCGGGACGAGGCCGTCGTCGAACTCGGTCTCGACAGGACCTTCGACGGCGACTGGAACGGAGCGGCCGGCCGTCTCCTCCTGCAGTGGTACGGCCATTCCTCCCACCACCAACGCCTGGTCGCGCTTGCCGGGGACCGCATCCTGCTGGCCGCTCCGCCCAAACGCGTGTCCGTCCGCCGGGACGCGCTCATGCGGGTCGTCACCGAGATTCCGGCCGGGGACGCCACCCTCGCCGACCCCCTCCCCGCGTTCGAGAACGACCGGCTGCTCCTGAGCTTCAGGGACGGTTCGTGGCTCACGCTCACGACCGAGGAGTGGGGCAGCGAGCTGCACACCTACCTGATGCGTCGTCCGCAGCCGGGCGAGACCCAGGCCACCGAGGCCTGACAGCCGGGTGCGACGGAGCACTTGACGTGCTCCGTCGCATCCAGTCGTTCAAAGACCTCGGACTTTACTAACCCTTGGCCTGCTTCGCCAGCTGGTCGTCCAGCTGCTCGTACGCTTCCTTGGCCTTCTTCAGGAAGTCCGAGAGGCCGTGCAGGCCCTGGATCGTCTTCGTCGCACCCTTGGTGAAGTCCTTCATGGAGTCGTCGTACGCTCCCGAGGCCTTCTGGGTGGTGAAGCCCTCCTCCACCAGTGCCGAGACACGCTTCTCGATGTTCTTGATCTTGTCTTCGAGCTCGTGCATGTCCTTGATCAGGTCGCCCGCGACCTTCTCCATCTCGGCATAAGTAAGGTCTGTGTCTTTACCCTTGCCCATGTCGGCATCCCTCCCGTTGTGTTGTGGCCGCCCCAGGGCTCGCCCCCGTGGCTTGCTCGGACGGATCGGCCGGTCCTGACCCGGCCGTCCCATGAGCAAAGATCCTACGGGTGGGAGGCACGTGGCCGCAGGGGCCTCGTGCGAGGGAATCGTGAACCGACGCAATCCCGTTGCACCCGGGAAAGCCCGTCCGGCTAAGGTCACACCGAATGTGCCGGGCCTGCGAGGAGGACGAACGTGCGCCTGAGTCTGACCGTCGTCGACCCGGTCGGCGGTGCCACCGCCGACGTCGTACTCGACGCCGATCCCGAGTCGACGGTCGGCGACGTGGCCCGGGAGCTGGCCGGGCAGGTCGGTCTGCGCTACCCGGACAGCGGCGAGGTCGCCCAGGTCATACCCATCGGCTCCCCCAGGGGTGCCGCGGCCGTCCGGACGGCCGGTCCCCTCGCCTACGTCGACGGCTACGCCCTCGACCCCGCCGCCACCGTCGTCGGCTCGCCGCTGCGCGACGGTGTCGTCGTCAGCCTGCACGACCCCGCCGGGTGTCTGCTCGGCGAACCCACCGGGATCGTGGAGTTCCGGGTCGCGGGCGGTCCCGCGGCCGGTGCCGTGCACCGGCTCGGAGTCGGGCGGTACGACATCGGCACCGGCCCCGCCTCCCATATCCGCGTCGAGGACCCGGAGTTGCCGGCCCGCGCCGCCACCCTCACCATCGCCATCGACGGCACCTGCAAGGTGCAGACGCACACCGACAACGCCCGGCTGGACGGCGAGGAGTTCGAGAGCGGCGGTGACTGGCCGCTCGGCGCCCAACTCGCCCTCGGCAACACCCTGCTGGAGATCACCGGGTACGCCCCGCCCAACGCCGCCCTCAAGTGGTCCGACGACGGTGCCGGGCTCGACTACAACCGGCCCCCGCGGCTGCGCCCCGCCGAGCACCAGACGCACTTCTCGCTCCCGAACCCGCCCGGCGACTACGAGGCCCGCCCGCTGCCCTGGCTGATGGCGCTGCTGCCGCTCGTCGGCGCCGTCGTCTCCGTGCTGATGTTCGGGCGCTGGTACTACCTGATCATGGCCGTGATGAGCCCGGTCATGCTCTTCGGCAACTACTTCATGGACAAGAAGCACGGGCGCAAGTCCCATGCCAAGCAGCTGAAGGAGTACAAGGAGCACAAGGGGCGGATCGAGAACGACGCCCAGGACGCCCTGAAGACCGAACGGAGCGACCGGCGGGCCGCCGTGCCCGACCCCGCCGCTGTGCTGACGTACGGCACCGGGCCGCGCACCCGGCTCTGGGAGCGGCGCCGTACCGACGCCGACCATCTGCTGATCCGTTTCGGCACCGGGCGCGTGCCCTCCGAGGTCGAGCTCGACGACCCCGAGCAGGACGAGCACAAGCGCAAGGTCCGCTGGTACATCGAGGACGCCCCGGTCGCCCTGTCGCTGCGCGACCTCGGGGTGATCGGCGTGGCCGGGCCCGGTGACGCGGCGCATGCGCTGGGGCGTTGGGCGGTCGCCCAGACCGCCGTCCTGCACAGCCCGATGGACGTGCAGTTCTACGTCCTCACCGACAACGACGCCGGCACCCGCTGGGACTGGGTGCGCTGGCTGCCGCACTCCCGGCCGGGCGGCGGCCAGGACGTGAACGTCCTGATCGGCACCGACTCGGAGACGGTCGCCGCCCGCGTCGGCGAGCTCACCCAGCTCCTCGACGGCCGGCAGAAGGCCCTTCAGCAGGGCGGGCGCAACAAGACCGACGGACCCGCCTTCTCCGATCCGGACATCGTGATCGTGTGGGACGGGTCGCGGCGGCTGCGGTCCATGCCGGGCGTGGTGCGGCTGCTGAAGGAGGGGCCGGGGGTGGCCCTGCGCTCCATCTGTCTCGACGAGGAGGAGCGGTTCCTGCCGGGCGAGTGCCAGGGCGTCGTCGTCGCCGAGCCGGTGGCGGCCAAGGACGCGCCCGCGACGGCCGTGGCGCAGCAGGCGGCCGGCGGGTTCCCCTCCTTCCAGGCCTGGCACCCGCAGGCCCAGCAGGGCCAACAGGGCGCCGAACAGGCTCCGCAGGACCTGGAGTTGCGGCTGCGGGTCGAGCAGAGCGGAGCGCTGCGCAAGCGCGGCGTACGGCCCGACTTCGTCTCCCCCGCCTGGTGCGCCCGGCTCGCCCGCTCCCTCTCCCCGCTGCGGGACATCAGCGGCGAGGCCGAGGACTCGGCGCTGCCCGCCGCCAGCCGGCTGCTCGACGTGCTCCAGCTGGAGCCGCCGACCCGGGACGGGATCGCCGCGCGCTGGCGGATGGGCGGGCAGTCGACGATGGCGGTCATCGGGGAGTCGTACGACGGCCCGTTCGGCATCGACCTGCGGCGCGACGGGCCGCACGGCCTCATCGCCGGTACGACCGGTTCCGGCAAGTCCGAGCTGCTGCAGACGATCGTGGCCGCGCTGGCGGTGGCGAACACGCCGGAGAACATGACCTTCGTGCTCGTCGACTACAAGGGCGGCTCGGCGTTCAAGGACTGTGTGAAGCTGCCGCACACCGTGGGTATGGTCACCGACCTCGACGCCCATCTCGTGGAGCGGGCGCTGGAGTCGCTGGGCGCGGAGCTGAAGCGGCGTGAGCACATCCTCGCCGCCTCCGACGCCAAGGACATCGAGGACTACCAGGACCTGGTGCGCCGCAACCCCTCGCACCCCTCCGTCCCCCGGCTCCTCATCGTCATCGACGAGTTCGCGTCGATGGTGCGGGACCTGCCCGACTTCGTCACGGGCCTGGTGAACATCGCCCAGCGAGGCCGGTCCCTCGGGATCCACCTCCTGCTGGCCACCCAGCGGCCCTCCGGTGTGGTCTCCCCGGAGATCCGCGCGAACACCAACCTGCGGATCGCGCTGCGTGTGACCGACGCGGGTGAGTCGACGGACGTGATCGACGCGCCCGACGCCGGGCACATCGCGAAGAGCACGCCGGGCCGGGCGTACGTCCGGCTCGGGCACGCCTCGCTGATCCCCTTCCAGTCGGGCCGGGTCGGCGGCCGGCGGCCCGGTGCGGCCGACCCCGCGACCCTGGCGCCCTGGGCCGGGGCGCTGTCCTGGCAGGACCTCGGGCGGGCCGCGCTGCGCAAGCCCAAGTCCGAGGCCAAGGAGGACGACGAGATCACGGACCTGAAGGTGCTGGTGGACGCCGTGCGCGAGGCCAACACCGCGCTCGCGATCCCGGCCCAGCACTCGCCGTGGCTGCCCGCCCTGGACGACATGCTGCTGTTGGAGGACGTGCCGGCCGTGCAGGCGCAGGGCGCGCTGCCCGCCGCCCCGTACGGTGTCGAGGACCTGCCCGCCGACCAGGCCCGCCGTGCGGTCGCCGTCGACTTCGCGAGTTTCGGGCACCTCATCGTCGCCGGTGCTCCGCGCACCGGACGCTCGCAGGTGCTGCGCACCATCGCGGGGTCGCTGGCCCGCACCAACTCCTGTGCGGACGTGCACCTGTACGGCATCGACTGCGGCAACGGCGCGCTCAACGCGCTGACCCGGCTGCCGCACTGCGGCGCGGTCGTCGGCCGTAACCAGACCGAGCGCGTCGAGCGGCTGATGGCCCGGCTCTCCGGGGAGCTGAGTCGACGCCAGGAGCTGCTGGCCGACAGGGGGTTCGCGGACATCGGCGAGCAGCGGGCCGCCGTGACGGAGGCGGAGCGGCTGCCGCACATCGTGCTGTTCCTGGACCGCTGGGAGGGCTGGCTGCCCACCCTCGGCGAGCTGAACCACGGTGATCTCACCGACCAGATCATGGTGATGATGCGGGAGGGCGCGAGCGTCGGCATCCATCTCGTGCTCACCGGTGACCGGCAGATCCTGGCCGGACGGATCTCCTCCCTCACCGAGGACAAGTACGGTCTGCGGCTCGCCGACCGCGCCGACTTCTCCATGCTGGACATCAACTCCCGCAAGGTGCCCGAGGAGATCCCGCCCGGCCGCGCCTTCCGCAGCGAGACGGCCGCCGAGACGCAGTTCGCGCTGCTGTCCGCGGACACCACCGGGCAGGGGCAGGCCGCCGCGATCGTCGCGATCGGCGAGGCGGCCCAGACCCGGGACGCCCAGGTGCCGCGTGCCCGGCGCCCGTTCCGGGTGGACGTGCTGCCCGGCCGGATCTCCTTCGAGGACGCCTGGGCGATGCGGGATCCCGCCGCGGCGGCTTCTCCGCTGTGGGCCCTGGTGGGGGTCGGCGGCGACGAACTGACCGCCTTCGGGCCGGACCTGGCGCAGGGCGTTCCGGCCTTCGTGATCGGCGGTCCCGCCAAGTCCGGCCGTTCCACGACCCTGTTGGGCTTCGCCCGCTCCTACCTGGCCAACGGCGTGCGGCTCGTCGTCGCCGCGCCCCGGATGTCCCCGCTGCGGGAACTCGAAGGCCAGGAAGGCGTGTTGAAGGTGTTCACCGGGCGGGACATCGACGAGGACGAGTTGACCGAGGTCATCGCGTCGGCGTCCCGGGCCGAGCCGATCGTCGTGCTGGTCGACGACGCCGAGGTGCTGGACGACTGCGACGCCGAGGACGTCTTCAAGCGGATCGTCGAGAGCGGGGCCGAGGAGGGACTCGCCGTGGTCATCGCCGGTGACGAGGACGAGATCTGCGACGGCTTCTCCGGCTGGCAGGTCGACGCGAAGAAGGCCCGCCGGGGCATCCTGCTCTCCCCGCAGGAGTCCGGCTCCGGCGAGCTGATCGGCATCCGGACGACCCGCAACATGGTCGGCGGGCCCGTCACCCCCGGCAAGGGCATGCTGCACCTGGGCAGCGGGGAGCACGTCACGGTGACCACCCCGCAGTAGTCCTGGGGCGGTCGGGCGGGGGGCTCAGTCCCCCGCCCGCGACATGACCGCCACCGGGTTTCCCTCCGCCGAGCTGTCCGACGTGTAGATCAGCTCGCCGTCGCTCGGGGTCAGATACACCGTGGTGGGGTCCGGGTCGCAGCCGTCGTGGTTGCCCTCGACGCCCTTCGATGTCGCGACGAGTTTCTTGGCGGTGACCGACGTCAGGGTGAGTACGTCCGTGCAGACGCCGCCCAGCTGGTCGGTCTGGCGCAGGCGGCCCAGCTCCCGGCCGACCTTGGTCTGCCGGACGGTGACCCGGAAGGTGCCGATGGGCAGATTGCCGTCCAGGGCGGTGGCCGAGCCCTCCCAGGTGCCCAGGTAGGCGGCCGGGACGGGCCCACTGCCCGACGAGGAAGAGGAAGAAGGCGACGACGCCGTGGGTGAGGTGCCGGTGGCGCCGGTGTCGCTGTTCGGGCCGCCGCCGTCGCCGCCGAGGTACGGCTTCAGCAGGAACCCCGCCCCGACGGTCACCACCGCCAGCGCCCCGGCCACCGCGAGCGCGACCGTGCAGCTCACCCGGCGCCCGCGCCCGCCCTCCCCGGCCGGTACGGCGGTCGCCGCGACGCTCACCGAGACCTTCCCCGGGGGTACGCCCGGCGGCACGGCGTCACGCTGCTCGGGTACGACTGCGGGCCGCACCGTCGGCGGCGGCCCGAACTCCCCCGCCGTCACCGGAACGCCCGCCGGGACGTCCGCGGGAGCGTCCGCAGCAGCACCGGCCCCCGCGGAACCGCCCCCGAAGGCGTCCACCGAAGGCGTGCTGAACTCCACCGGACCGGACGCCGGTACCGCCGCCTCCGTCACCTCCAGGTTCAGCACCTCCACCGCGCTCCGGCTGACCCGCTCCACCAGTGCCCCCGGCAGCCAGCCGCCCGCCACCAGTCGTGCGGCCCCCTCCGGAGCCAGCCGCCGGGCCACCTCCCCGGGGGTCGGCCGCGCCCCCGCCTCCTTCACCAGGCAGGCCTGGGTGACCTCCCGCAGCGCTCCGCTCAGCGAGCCGAGTTCGGGTTCCTCGTGGACGACCTTGTAGAGCAGGGCGGCGGAGGAGTCGCCGGGGAAGGGCGGTACGCCGTTCGCCGCGTAGGCCAGCACCGCGCCGAGCGAGAAGACGTCCGCGGCGCCGGTGACGCCCTTGCCGAGGATCTGCTCGGGGGACATGTATCCCGGGGAGCCGATCGAGACGCCCGACGATGTCAGCGAGGCCGTGCCGTCCGTGGCCCGGGCGATGCCGAAGTCGATGAGCAGCGGGCCGTCGAGGGTCAGCAGCACGTTGGACGGCTTGACGTCCCGGTGCACCAGCCCCAGTTCGTGGACGGCGGCCAGCGCCTCCGCGAGGCCCGCGCCCAGCGCCCGTACCGAATGCGCGGGCAGCGGCCCGCCGTCCACGACGGCGGCCGCCAGCGACGGGCCCGCCGCGTAGGCCGTGGCGACCCAGGGCACCGGCGCGTCCGGGTCGGCGTCCAGGACCGGTGCCGTCCAGGCACCGCCGACCCGCCGGGCGGCCGCCACCTCGCGGCGGAAGCGGGCCCGGAACTCCTCGTCCAGGGCGAAGTGCGGATGCACGATCTTGACCGCGACGGTCCGGCCGCCGGCCGAACGGCCCAGATAGACGCGGCCCATGCCGCCGGAGCCGAGCCGGCCGAGCAGCCGGTACGGTCCGACGGTCGTAGGTTCGTCACCCGCGAGCGGCTGCATGTCCCCACCCCCCAGTAAGTCCGGGCAGCAGCCTATTGCCTGTCAGGCCTCCAGCAGATCGACCTTCACATCCGCCGCGAACCCGGTCGTCGGGCCGACCCGGCGGGCGAACTCCTCGACCGCGGCCAGCTGCGGCGCGCCGAAGCTGAAGTCGAGGGTGGTGAAGTACTGGGCCAGGGTCGCCTCGTCGAAGGCCTCCCAGCGGGCGGCCTGTTCGGCGACCTTGGCGACCTCTTCCAGGGAGAGGTTGCGGGAGTCCAGGAAGGCGCCGTGCACCTCGCGGGTGATGTGCGGCTCGCGCTCCAGGTAGTCCCGGCGCGCCGCCCACACCGCGAAGACGAACGGCAGGCCCGTCCACTCCTTCCAGAGCGCGCCGAGGTCGTGCACCTGGAGGCCGAAACGCGGGGCGTCCAGCAGGTTGGCGCGCAGGGCCGCGTCGCCGATGAGCACCGCCGCCTCCGCCTCCTGCATCATCAGGCTGAGATCGGGCGGGCAGGTGTAGTAGTCGGGCTGGACGCCGTAGCGGTCGGCGAGCAGCAGCTGGGCCAGGCGGACCGAGGTGCGCGAGGTCGAGCCGAGGGCGACCCGGCGGCCGTCCAGCTGGTCCAGCGGCACCTGCGAGACGATCACGCAGGACATCACCGGGCCGTCGCAGCCGACGGCGATGTCCGGGAAGGCCACCAGGTCGCCGGCGTTGCGCAGGAACTCGACGAGGGTGATGGGCCCGATGTCGAGGTCGCCGCGCACCAACTGCTCGCTGAGCTTCTCAGGGGTGTCCTTGGTCAGCTCGAAGTCGAGAAGGGTGCCGGTTCTCGCGAGCCCCCAGTAGAGGGGCAGGCAGTTCAGGAACTGGATGTGGCCGACGCGCGGCCGGGTGCGAGAATTGTCCACATCGCGACACTAGACCCCATGAGGTACGGTGCTGAGACCGCCCCCGCCGTCGGCATCGAAGCCACCCCGGGCGTCAACCCACTTGCGAGGCCGTTCAAACGTCCGGGTGACGTGATCTTGGCCTCTGTTGCTTTCGGCTGCCCACATGCTAGGCTCGCCGCAAGTTGCAGTTTGGTTTCCCTTGCAGTACAGAGCCTGCGGAGCATGTAACCGCAGGCTCTCGTCGTTTTCAGACGTATGCAGTTGTGCGGCACTTAGTTTGTTTTCACACTTGCAGGTTCTGGAGCAGGGCGACCCTTTTGAGCCCAAGGAGGGCTTATGGCTACCGGAACCGTTAAGTGGTTCAACGCCGAAAAGGGCTTTGGCTTCATTGCCCAGGAGGGCGGCGGCCCGGACGTCTTCGTTCACTACTCCGCGATCAACGCGAGCGGCTTCCGCTCGCTCGAGGAGAACCAGCAGGTGAGCTTCGACGTCACGCAGGGTCCGAAGGGCCCGCAGGCGGAGAACGTCACCCCCGTCTGATCTCACTGATCCAGACACCCAGAAGTCTGATCTCAGACTGAGTGCAGTACCCAAGGAGCCCCGCGCCTTCCGGCGACGGGGCTCCTGCCTTTTCCCGGCCGCCGCATCGCGGGGATATGCGCATTCCCGTGAGGGCCGTTGTCGGTGAGGGCCGTTGCCCAGTGAGGGCCGTTGTCAGTGGCGGCCGTTGTCAGTGGCGGCCGCTAGCGTCCGCGGGCATGACTGCCGACTTTCTCGCCGCCACCCGTACCTTCTACGACACGATCGCCGAGGACTACGCCGACCACTTCCGTACGGATCTCGCCGACCGGCCGCTGGAGCGGGCCCTGTTGGCCGCGTTCGCCGAGTGGGTCGGCGAGGGCGGGGAGGTGGCCGACCTGGGCTGCGGGCCGGGTCGGGTCACCGCCCGGCTGGCCGCGTTCGGCCTCTCGGTCTTCGGGCTCGACCTGTCGGAGTCGATGCTCGCCGTCGCCCGCCGGGAGAACCCCGGCCTCCGCTTCGTCCCGGGCTCGATGCTGGAGCTGGCGGTGGCCGACGGGGCGCTGGACGGGGTGTTGTGCTGGTACTCGTCCATCCACACGCCCGACGAGCTGTTGCCGCTGCTGTTCGGGGAGTTCCGCAGGGTGCTGCGGCCGGACGGCCGGCTGCTGCTCGCGTTCCAGGTGGGTGACGTGGCACGGCGGCTGGAGGACCCGTGGGGGCATCCGGTGGCGCTGGACTTCGAGCGGCGGCGGCCGCAGGCCATGGCACGGCTGCTGACGGAGGCCGGCTTCACGCTCCACTCCAGCACGGTGCGGGAGGCCGACACCGCCCTCGGTGAAACGAGCCCACAGGCCTTCCTGTTCGCACGAGCCGGTACAAAATGAGAAGACTTCTCATTCTGTTACGGTTGCCGCGTGGGGCTGAGGGAGAAGAAGGCGCAGCAGGTCAGGGCGGCGATCTACGACGCCATGATCGCGCTCGCCGAGCGGGACGGGTACGAGGCGGCCACGCTGGAGCAGGTCGCCGAGCGGGCCGAGGTGGCCGTCTCCACGGTCTACCGGTACTTCGCCAACAAGGACGCGATCCTGCTCGACCCGATCGAACGCACCGTCGGCGGGCTCGCCGGGCTCCTCCGGGCCCGGCCCGAGGGCGAGGCCGTCGCCGTCTCGCTGGGACGGGTCGTACGCGCCGCCCTCGACCTGGATCCTGACGAACTGGCCCGGATCCGCCGGCTGCGGGCGCAGCTCGACCGCGCGCCCGGGCCACGGGCCCGGCTGTGGGACCTGGTGTACCGGGAGCGGCTGCTGCTGGAGGACGCGATCGCCGAGCGCAGCGGCCGGGACCCGCTGTGGAACGCGGCCGCCGCCCACCTCACGCTCACGATCGTCGGCATGGCGCACGACCATGCGCGCGACACCCTCGACGGGACGACGCCCGCCGACTACGCGGACCGGATCATCGCGATGCTGCACGAGGGCACCGGGGCGCCGATCCCGCTGCCCGAACGGCGAGCGGAGTAGGGGACCGCGCATGGCCGACGAACCGATCGACGTGGTGATCGCCGACGACCAGGAGCTGGTGCGGGCCGGCTTCGAGATGATCCTCGACGCCCAGCCGGGCATCCGGGTCGTGGGCGTGGCCCGCGACGGCGCCGAGTGCGTGGAGCTGGCCCGGCGGCTGAAGCCGCACGTCGTACTGGTCGACGTGCGGATGCCCCGGCTGGACGGGCTGGAGGTCACCCGGACGCTGACCGCCGAACGCGACGGCGGCCAGGGGCCGAACGTCGTCGTCATCACCACCTTCGACCAGGACGACTACGTAAGGGACGCGCTGCGGTTCGGGGCCTGCGGGTTCCTGCTGAAGGACGCCTCGCCCGCGCTGCTGGTGGAGGCGGTACGGGCGGCCGCGCGCGGGGACGCGCTGGTCGCGCCGGCCGTCACCGTCCGGCTGCTGCGGGAGCTGCGCGCGGGTCCCGGCACGGGCGCGGGCCCCGACACGGCCGGGCTGAGTGCCCGGGAGACGGAGATCATGCGGCTGGTGGCGGTGGGCCGCACCAACCAGGAGATCGGCGAGGCGCTGTTCCTGTCGCTGTCGTCGGTGAAGACGTATCTGGCCCGGATCCAGTCCAAGACCGGCGCCCGTAACCGGGTGGAGGTCGCGGCCTGGGCCTGGGAGCACGGCGTGGTCACCTCGCGGCACCACTGAGCGGGCTCATCCCGTAAGGCGCGGCGGCGGGTCCGCCGGGGAGCGTGGCACGCTGGCGCGGACCTCCCACTGGGCGGGGTCGACGGCCCCGGCCCAGAACTCTCCGTCGAGCGCCTCGATGCGCTCCCGCAGCCCGATCAGCCCGAGCCCGCTCTGTCCGCCCGCCGGACTGCCGGTACGGCGGTGGGCCAGGCTGTTGGTGACCGTGACATGGAGCCAGTCCGGGTCGGCGTCCAGCCGTACGACGACCCGCTCGCCCGGGGCATGGCGGTGCACGTTGGTGAGGGCCTCCTGGACCACTCGGTACACGGAGGTCTCGACCTCGGGGCTGAACCTGCTGGTCCGGGCCGCCGCGCCGGCTTCGAACCGGGCGGCGGGGGCGTCGGGCCGGCGCCCGGAGAAGTCGGTGACGAGGTCGCCGAGGCCGGAGAGCAGGTCGGCGGGGCGCAGGGCCTGGTGGTTGTCCTCGCGCAGGACGCGGACCAGGCGCCGCATCGACTCCAGGGTCTCCGTCCCGGACCGGGCGATCGCCTCCAGGGCCGGATCGACCTTCTCGGGCGCGATCGCGTGCACGGTCCGGGCCGCGTTGGCCTGCACGATGATCCCCGTCATGTGATGGGCGATGAGGTCGTGCAGGTCACGGGCGAGGGCGAGCCGCTCGGCGTACCGCACGTCCTGGACGGCACGCTGTCTGCGGGCCTCCATGGCGCGCAGGAAGCAGCCGACGAGGACCGCCAGGGCGAGCGCGACCGTCAGCACGTACTGCCCGGCCACCAAAGTGGCCACCGTACGGCCACGCAGCGGCAGCATCAGCACGGCGGCGACCAGGACGGCGACGGTCCAGGCCGTGGTGCGGTCGGACTCCGTCCCGGCGAGCACCCGGACGATCAGGAACAGCAGCGCGAGGGTCTCCAGGAGGCCCCAGTTCGCCACTCTCCCCGACACGGACAGGCAGACGCAGGTCAGTACGACGGACATGGCGGCGACGCCCACCGCGCGGGCCGTGAGCGAGGGCGACCGGCGGGTGTCGGGCAACGCCAGCACGGCCAGCGGGCCGGTGACGAACACCGGCAGCCAGCGGACGGGCGCGCTCGACCCGGCCGGCTGGTACAGCGCGACGAGGTCGACCACCCAGGTCAGGGCGAGGGCCAGCAGGACGGCGCCGGTGAGGAGCCGTCGTACCAGCGGCGAGAACGGAAGCTTCCAGTCCACGCTTCCAGCGTAGGAAACCGGCCGGACCCGGTGGTGTCGGCCGGATGACCGACACGGCGGGACACACCCCGGACGAACGGCCGACACGGCGGCGGGGCGGGGCCGCGCAGCATGGAGTCCGGGCACGGGCGGTCCCCGGCGCCGGTGCCCTCCCGTCCGCCCGCCGACGACGACGGGCCGCCCAAAGCACCGCCCCGTGCCCGGCACCTGCCGGCACCGGCCGCCCGTCAGGGCGGTCGCCCGTCAGGGCCGTCACCTCGGGGCCGCCGCAGGTGCCCCCTCACGTCCGTTCCCCTCGGTTCCTCTCCGTTCCCCTCCCTTTCACGTCCTGACATTCGGAGTCTGTCTTCCTCATGGCTACATTCCTGCACCGGATAGGCCGGGGTGCCTTCACCCGCCGCTGGCTGGTCCTGCTGCTCTGGGCGGTCGTGCTGGGCGTCGCGGGTGCCGCGGCGGCCAACAGCACCGGCGGCGGCAACTCGAACATCACCCTGCCCGGTATCGAGGCACAGAAGGCGTACGACCTGCTCGGCAAGAAGTTCCCCGCCGCCAACGCCTCGGGCGCGAGCGCCCGGGTCGTGCTGCGGGCGCCCGGCGGGGAGAAGCTGACCGGCAGCGGCCCGAAGGCCGAGGTCCGCGCGCTGCTGAAGGACCTGCGGGACTCCTCCCCGCGCGTCGCCTCGGTCACCGACCCCTTCACCGCCAGGACCGTCAGCGCCGACCGCACCACCGGCTACGCCCAGGTCACCTACACGGCCAAGTCCACCGACCTCACGGACGCGGACCACCGGCACCTCGACGACGCCCTCGACGACGCCCGTGCCAAGGGGCTGACCGTCGAGGCGTCCGGCGACGCGCTGGCGGCCGCCGAGTCCAGCAGTTCCTCCGAGGCGATCGGCTTCGTGCTGGCCGCGGTGATCCTGGTCATGACCTTCGGCTCCCTGGCCGCGGCCGGCATGCCGCTGCTGACGGCCGTGATCGGCGTCGGTATCACGATCAGCTCCCTGACCGCGCTGACCAGCGCCCTCGACCTCAACAGCAGCACCTCGGCGCTTGCGACCATGCTCGGCATCGCGGTGGGCATCGACTACGCGCTGTTCATCGTCTCCCGCTACCGCTCCGAACGGGCCGCCGGACACGACGCCCGGGAGGCGGCCGCCCGTGCGAACGGCACGGCCGGCTCCGCCGTGGTCTTCGCCGGGCTGACCGTCGTCATCGCCCTGGTCGGCCTGGCCGTGGTGGATCTCCCGATCCTCACTGCCATGGGCCTGGCCGCCGCCGGTGCGGTCGTCGTCGCCGTCCTGGTCGCCGTCACCCTGGTCCCGGCGCTGCTCGCCCTCGCCCCCGAACGTGTCCTCGGCCGCGCCGCCCGCAAGCCGCGGACGGTCACGAAGACGCCGCTCGGCGAGCGCTGGGCGGTCTTCGTCCTGGGTCGCCCCTGGAAGGTGCTGCTCGTCGCGGTCGCCGGCCTGATCCTGGTCGCCCTGCCCGCCACCAAGCTCCAGCTGGGCCTGCCCGACGACGGTTCCAAGCCCCCCGCCACCACCGAGCGCAAGGCCTACGACATGCTCGCCGAGTCGTTCGGCCCCGGCTTCAACGGCCCGCTCACGGTCGTCGTCAGCGACTCCGACCCGGCGACGGCGAAGCAGGCCGTCGGTGAACTCACCGACGCCATGGGCGGGGTGAAGGACGTGACCGCGGTCGCCCCGGCCGTCTACAACCCGGCCGGCGACACGGCGATCATCACCGTCGTCCCGAAGAGCTCCCCCTCCAGCGAGGCGACCAAGAACCTCGTCCACGCCCTCCGCGACCAGACCGCGGACACCCGTGCCGCCACCGGTGCCGAAGCCCTGGTGACCGGCACGACCGCCCTGAACATCGACATCGCCGCGAAGTTCGCCAACGCGATCGTCCCCTACATGCTGCTCGTCGTCGGCCTGGCCTTCCTGGTCCTCATCCTCGTCTTCCGCTCCCTCCTGGTGCCGCTCAAGGCGGCCCTCGGCTTCCTGCTGTCCGTCCTCGCCGCCTTCGGCGCGATGGTCGCCGTCTTCCAATGGGGCTGGTTCAAGGACCTGTTCGGGCTGCAGACCACCGGCCCGATCATGAGCCTGGTCCCGATCCTCACGGTCGGCATCGTCTTCGGCCTCGCCATGGACTACCAGGTCTTCCTGGTCACCCGGATCCGCGAGGCCCACGTCCACGGGGCCGGTCCGCGCGAGGCGATCGTCGAGGGCTTCCGGCACAGTGCCAGGGTCGTCACCGCGGCCGCGCTGATCATGACGTTCGTCTTCGCCGGTTTCATCGGCGGCGACGACGCGATGATCAAGTCGCTGGGGCTGGGCCTGGCCGCGGCGGTCGTCTTCGACGCGTTCGTGGTCCGCATGACGATCGTCCCGGCGGTCCTCGCCCTCCTCGGCCGCCGCGCCTGGTCCCTGCCCGGCTGGATCGACCGCCGCCTGCCGCACGTCGACATCGAGGGCGAACGGCTGACCCGCGGCACCGTCGCGGACCGTGAACCCGCGGGCAGGGAAACCGGGTTCACCAGCGTCGGCTGAATCCGCTGCCGGCCGAGGACGGGACGCCGGTGGGCCGCGCCGCCGCTCAACCGCCCGAGAGCCGCTCGCGCAGCAGCTCCCGCATGGTCACCGGCGCACGGCCGATCAGCTTCGCCAGGGTCGGGTCGGCGGTCGCGAACTCGTCCTCGCGGGCCGCGGTGAAGATGCTCAGGAGCTGACCGGCCGTCTCGGCCGGGACGCCGCCGGCCACCAGGTGGGCGCGGAACACGTCGTCCGGTGCGGTGGTCCTGGTGATGGCGCGGCCGGTGAGTTCGGCCGCGACGGCGGCGAGGTCGGTGAACGTCAGCGCCTCGGGGGCGGTCAGCGGGGGCGTCGGGCCCTCGAAGCGGCCCTCGTCCGCGAGGATCACGGCGGCCGCCTCCGCCAGGTCGGCGTGGGCCGTCCAGCAGACCGGGCCGTCGGCGGGCAGGGCGACCTCCCCGGACTCCAGGCCCTGGGCGAGGAAATCAAGCCCGCTGGCCGCGTGGAAGCCGTTGCGGAGGGAGGTCCAGGCGACGCCCGAGGCGGCCAGGGCCTGCTCCGTGGCCGCGTGGTCACGGCAGGCCTGGAACCGGGAGGTGGGGCTCGCGCCCATCTGGGCGGTGTAGACGACACGGCGGGCGCCGGCCGCGACGGCCGCGTCGACCGCGGTGCGGTGCTGCCGTACGGTCTCCTCGCCCATGCGGTCGACGGAGACGATCAGGACCTGGGACGCGCCCTCGAAGGCGTGCGCCAGGCCGGCCGGTTCGGTGAAGCTGCCCTGCCGCACCCGCACCCCCCGGTCCGCGAGGGACCGCGCCTTGTGCGGGTCGCGGACGCTGACGCCGACCTCCACGGCCGGTACCCGGTCCAGCAGCCGCTCCACGATCTGGCTTCCGAGCTGTCCGGTGGCTCCGGTGACGATGATCACGAGGTTCTCCAGAGGAAGGCGGTAACGGTGGAAACATGTTGAGCGTAACATCGATACTAACGATGGAATCAAGTGCGCGATATCGTTGATTCCATGGCTTCCGGATCACGTGACACGCCCCCCGCCACCACCGGTTCCGCCCCGGACACCCGTCAGCGCGTCATCGACGCCGCCATCGGGCTGCTGGAGCGCGACGGACGGGACGCCGTCACCACCCGGGCGGTCGCCGTCGCGGCGGGGCTCCAGCCCCCGGCCCTCTACCGGCTGTTCGGTGACAAGGAGGGGCTGCTGGACGCGGTGGCCGAGCACGGCTTCGCCACGTTCCTCGCGAGCAAGCACGTCGACCCGGACCCCGAGGACCCGATCCAGGACCTGCGCGACGGCTGGGACCTGGCGGTCCAGTTCGGCCTGGAGAACCCCGCGCTCTACTCGCTGATGTACGGCGACGCCACGCGCAGCGACTCGGCCGCCTTCCGGGCCGGGCTCGGGATCCTGAGGGGCCGGGTGCGACGGCTCGCCGTCGGCGGCCGGCTGCGGGTCGGCGAGACCCTCGCGGCCAACGTCATCCACGCCACGGCCCGCGGCGCCGTCCTCACCTGGCTGTCCACGCCGGAGTCCGAGCGCGACCCGGCCCTGCTGACGACCCTCCGCGAGGCCATGGTCACGGCCGTCACCGACGAGAGGCCGGCCGTCCGCACCGCGGGTCCGGCCGGCGCCGCCCGCGCCCTGCGCGCCGGCCTCACCGACCAGACGCCCCTCAGCAGCGCGGAGCAGCACCTCCTGACGGAATGGCTGGACCGCCTGGCCGACGACGCCCGGCCCCCCGGCTAGGGCATGTCCTGCGCGCCCGGCTCCACCGCGCGTTCCCACGGGTCGCGGAGGGTCGCCCCGGGCGAGCTCGGGGTACGGCGGGCCGTCCGGTGTCCCCGTCCGGCGCGGGCAGGACGCGGCCGGCGCGAGCAGGCACAGCCCGGTTTCGGCCGAGCCTTTGGCCCGGCTACCTCTCCTTGGTGTAGAGGCTCTCGATCTCCGTCGCGAAGTCCTTCATGACCGCCTCCCGGCGGAGCTTCATCGAGGGGGTCAGATGCCCGTCCTCCTCGGTGAAGTCGACGGGGAGCATCACGAACCGGCGGATGGACTCGGGGCGGGAGACCAGCTTGTTGGCCTCGTCGACGGCCCGTTGCAGGATCGCCTGCAACTCCAGGTCGTCCAGGAGGAGTTCCGGTGGCACCGGGTGCTTGCCGTTCATCTGGCGCCAGTGGGTGAGGCCGTCCCGGTCGAGGGTGATCAGCGCGCTGACGTACGGCAGCCCGTCGCCGACCAGCATCACCTGGGAGATCAGCGGGTGGGAGCGGAGCCAGTTCTCCAGCGGGGCGGGGGCCACCGACTTGCCCCCGGCCGTGATCAGCAACTCCTTCTTGCGGCCGGTGATGGTGAGGTAGCCCTGGTCGTCGAGTTCGCCGATGTCGCCGGTGGCCAGCCAGCCGTCCCGGGTCGCCGGGACGACCCCGCCGGCCTGCGGGTCCCAGTAGCCGCGCAGCACGTGGTCGCCCGCGAGCAGGATCTCGCCGTCGGCGGCGATCCGGACCTTGGTGCCGGGCATCGGCCAGCCGACCGTGCCGAGCCGGGGTTTGAGCGGCGGGGTGACGGTGGAGGCCGCGGTGGTCTCGGTCAGGCCGTAGCCCTCGTAGATCTCGATGCCGGCGCCGGCGTAGAACGCGGCGAGCCGGCGGCCCAGCGGGGAACCGCCGCAGATGATGTGCCGGACCCGGCCGCCCATGGCGGTGCGGATACGGCGGTAGACCAGCGGGTCGTAGAAGGAGCGGGCGGTCTTCAGCGCGCGGCCGGGGCCGCTGCCGGTGCCGGTCTGTTTGGCCTCAAGGGCCTCGCCGTACCGCCGAGCGACCCCGGTGGCCCGGTCGAAGACCGCGACCCGGCCGCCCGCCTCCGCTTTCGCCCGGGCGGAGTTGAAGACCTTCTCCAGCATGTAGGGGATGGTCAGGAGACAGGTCGGTCTGAAGGCGGCCAGGTCCGGGAGCAGGTCCTCGGCCTTGAGGCTGGGGGCGTGGCCGAGCCGGACCCGGGCGCGGATGCAGGCGATCGCCACCATCCGCCCGAAGACATGGGACATGGGCAGGAAGAGGAGGATGGAGACCTCCTCGTCCTTGCGGGCCTTGAAGATCGGGTAGAGGAGTTCGATCGCGTTGTCGACCTCGGCGAAGAAGTTGCCGTGCGAGAGCGCGCAGCCCTTGGGCCGGCCGGTGGTGCCCGAGGTGTAGATGAGGGTGGCGATCGTGTCGGGGCCCAGCATGCCGCGCCGTACGCCCACTTCGGGGTCCTGGATGTGGCCGCCCGCCTCCGCGAGCCGGTCCACGTGCCCCTTCTCCATCACCCACAGGTGGCGCAGGTCGGGCAGCCGGTCCAGTTCGGGGCCGAGCGCGGCGGCCTGTGCGGAGGTCTCGGTGACCAGGGCCACGGCACCGGAGTCGTGCAGGATCCAGCGGGTCTGGAAGACCGACGAGGTCGGGTAGACCGGAACGGTCACCAGTCCGGCCGCCCAGGCGCCGAAGTCGAGGAGCGTCCACTCGTACGTCGTCCGGGCCATGACGGCGATCCGGTCGCCCGGCATCAGCCCTTCCGCTATCAGCCCTTTGGCCACCGCCAGCACCTGCGCGGCGAACTCGGCGGCCGTCACATGCTCCCAACGGCCCTCGCCCGCGGCCGGCTTGCGGCTGAGCACGATCGCGCCGGGATCCAACTCCGCGTTCTCGAACG
This sequence comes from Streptomyces sp. NPDC007157, assembly GCF_040634235.1. NCBI lineage: Bacteria > Bacillati > Actinomycetota > Actinomycetes > Kitasatosporales > Streptomycetaceae > Streptomyces > Streptomyces sp. NPDC007157. The sequence goes on along the minus strand of NZ_JBEYFE010000016.1, from coordinate 82,556 downwards.
GCAGGTCGGCGAGCGAGCCGTGCCGGACCGGCGGCGCGAACAGCGGAACGGAGGCCTCCCGCACCACCCCGTCCAGCCGCTGGACGAGGGGTTCGACCAGGATCGGCTTCCCGTCGTAGTCCGTGGCCTGGATCGCGACACCCGGGGAGACAGGGGCGGCGTTCTGGAAAGACGAAGTGGACACGGGGCGGCTCCTCGGGCGTGCAGCGGGTGAACTGCTTGCTGCATGTCGTACGCGCCTCGCGCACCGAGGCGTTCACCGGGGCCGGGCCTCAGCAAGGCGTTACCGGCGGTTAGGTCTGGAGATCGTACGGGGCCGCTGTGGCGGGGGTGTGGGGTTTCGGGGATGGTCCGGGGCCGGGCCTGTGCAATCCCGAAGGTTACGTGAGGGTCTCTCACATTAGGCCCCACTTCCGGACCTTTACGGCCGTGACATAGACTTACCTTCGGTAACCTTACTCCGAAGTAAGCACTTGGGGGCCGAAGCCTCGCCGGCGCTGAAAGGTGAACCCCGTGATCGTGCTCAGCAGCGCGCCCTCCCTCACGCCGCTCCTCGCGCGCGGTGCCCTGCTGTCGCCGTTCAAGAAGCCCGCCGCCGGTGCCGCGTTCCCTCGCACCCGACTGGTCCTTCCCGGACTTCGGCCCGATCTCGGCAGGCTCGCCGCCTATGAACGTGTCTGCGGGTTCGCCACCGGCGACGAGGGGATGCCGATCACCTATCCGCACGTGCTCGGGTTTCCGCTCGCCATGCGGCTGATGAGTGAGCGGGAGTTCCCGCTGCCCCTGCTGGGGCTTGTGCACACGTCCGTCGAGATCTCCCGGTACGCGGAGATGGCGGCCGGGGGGACGTACGAACTCTCCGTCCACGTCGCCGGGTTGGGCCCGCACCGGCGAGGGACCGAGGCCGTCGTCGTCACCGAGGTGCGGCACGGGGAGACCGTCGTATGGGAGTCGCGGAGCAGGTATCTGGCGCGGCACCCGACCTCGCGGACGGCCGAGACCTCCCGGGAGGAGCGGACGCCGCTGCCCGCCGTCGCCGAGTGGCGGATCGCCGCCGACGTCGGGCGGCGGTACGGGGCCGCCTCCGGGGACCGGAACCCCATTCATCTGCACCCGCTCACCGCGCGGCTCTTCGGGTTTCCGCGGGCCATCGCGCACGGCATGTGGACCGCGGCCCGGTGTCTCGCCGCCCACGGGGTGCCGGAACGCGCGCAGGTGGAGGCGGAGTTCAGGACGCCGGTACTGCTGCCGGGGACGGTCACCTACGCGGCGCGGGCGGGACGCTTCGAGCTGCGCGGCGCGACCGGACGGGTGCACGTGACGGGCGGTGTGCGGCCGTACGCCGGCTGACCCTCCTCCCCCGGGGCTGTGCAAAGAATGCGTTTCACCTCCCTGTGCGACGACTGTGGGCGGATCGCGGAACCGCAGCTGGAAGAGCCGTCACCGCGTTTCCCACAGGAAAACCTCACCCTGTCCAAGGCTCCTGGAAGGCTTTCCTCATATTTCGCAAAGAGAGCATTCCTAACCTCTGCTCACTCCCTTGATCCCTTGCACGAAGGGCACTGAGCATGCCTTCCAGACGCGTCGCCGTACTCGCGGACTCGGACACCCGCTGGAAATGGGGTGCGTCGGTGGCCCGGCAGATCGCCCCCGACCACGCGCTCGACGCGTACTTCCTGCGGAGCCGGTCCACCCCGACCGAACGGCAGCTCGCCGAGATCGGCATCGTGCCCGACACCCGGCGCGAGGTGCCCGCGGCCGGACTGGTCGACGACGAGGAGCTGGCCGACGCCGACCTCGTCGTGCTGGCGGTCGCCGGCGGCACCGTCCTGGCGCTCGCCCACAGCCTGGGGCTCGCCTGGGCGGGCCGGGAACAGCGGCCGGTCACGGTCAGCGGGTACGTCGGCGTGGTCTACGAGAAGATGGTCGACGGCCTCATGACCCGTGCCGGCACGGACATCGTGCTCGCCAACTCCGGCCATGACGCCCGGCACTTCCGGTCCGTCTTCGCGAGCGTCGGTGTCGATCCCGACTCGGTGGTCGAGTGCGCGCTGCCCTTCCTCGGCGGGGATCCCTACCGGCCGGCCCCCGACCGGCCGTTCACCGTCACCTTCGCGGTCCAGCCCTCCGTGCCCAAGGACCGCGGCGCGCGGCTCACGCTGCTGGAGCGCGCCGCGGCGCATGCGCGCCGGTATCCGGAACGGCTGGTGCTGATCAAGCTGCGCAGTCTGCCCGGCGAGCAGACCACCCATGTCGAGTCCGCCCCGTACCAGCTGCTCGTCGACTCCCTCGCCGAACCGGCCCCCGAGAACCTCTGGCTGGTCTACGGCAACATGGGCGAGGTGCTCGACCGCACCGACCTGCTGGTCACGGTGAGTTCGACGGCCGCCATGGAGTCGATGCACCGGCGGATCCCCACCGCGATCCTCACCGACTTCGGCGTCCGTGAGGCCCATGGCAACCACTACTTCGTGCACTCCGGCTGCCTGGCCTCCTGGGACGACATCGACGCGGGGGCGCTTCCGCGGCCCGCCCCGGAATGGGCGGCGGCGCACGGCATCGGCAAGAGCGACCCGTATGCGGCGGCCCGTGCCCGCGTCGCCGTGCTGCGGGCCGCCGGTCCACTGAAGCCGCTGCGCCCGTACTACACCCCGCAGACCGCCGGCACCTACCTCGGCTCGATCCTCCGGTACAACGGGTTCGACGAGCAGGGCCGCCCGCTGCCCGTGCCGCTGGGCGCCGGCGGTCAGGGACGCGTGCGACGGGTGGTGCGGAAGGTGGCCCGGCGGGGCGCCCGGCGGCTGTACCGCGTGGGCTATCAGCGGCTCGCGCCCGCCCTGCGCCGCTGGGGCGCCGTGTGAGTACCGGCGTCCGCCGCCCCGGCCGGGTCCGGTGGCGTCGGCGTCCAGGGGTGCCCGTCCATCAGGTTGCCCAGGCCCGCCCACGCGAAGTTCATCAGGGTCGTCGCCGCCTCTCCCGCGGTGACACCGGGAGTGACGTTCGCCCAGGCGGCGAGGGACTCGGCGGCGCCCACCAGGGCCTCGGCGAGCCCGGCCACCTCACGCTCGGGCAGATCGGGATCGCGGCGCGCCTCACGGGCGGCGGCCACGATGAGCTGGGTCACGAACTCCACGATGTCCGTGCGCATCGCCGCGACCTCGGAGGCGAACCGCTCACCGTGTGTACGCGCCTGCAGATGCAGCACCGACCAGCCGTCGGGGTGTTCGGCGGTGTGCGCGAAGAACGCCTGGAGTCCGTCCCAGAGTTGGCGGTCGGCGGGCAGGTCCCGGTGCACGCCGCCGCGGACCGCCTCGGTCAGCGCCTTCGCCTCACGGCGGATGCACGCCGTGAACAGGTCGTCCTTGGAGTTGAGGTACAGATACACCAACGGCTTGGAGACACCCGCGAGTTCGGCGATCTCGTCCATCGACGCGGCCATGTAGCCGCGCTGCCCGAAGGTTCGCACGGCGGCGTCCAGCATCTGCTGCTCCCGGACCGCCCGCGGCATGCGCTTGGTCTTCACGGCACCCATGGGCAAAGCCTACGGGGGGCCGGCGGCGAGGGAGTCGCTCAGGAAGAGGTCTGGGCCTGTCCCTGGGGCTGCGCCGGCGCCGCCTCGTCGACGGCCTCGTCCTCCTGGCTGCGGTTGGCCTCGATGTTGGCCTTCATCCGGTCGACCCGCTGCGAGACCTGGACGGACGCTCGGTCCCGCTCCTTGCGCAGCACGACGAAGCTGATCGGTGCCGACAGGACCAGGGAGAGCAGCAGGACCCACAGGAGGTTGGAGTCGCCGAAGCCACGCGGGAACGCGCCGGCGTAGACCAGGCCCCAGACGACAACGAGGCAGCCCGCGAAGATACCGAGGCGCATCAGCGTGTAGCGGAGCATCTCAATCCAGTCTTCCGATGACGAAAAGGGGCACCGTCCAGTGAAGCACGGGCCGGGGCCGATCTTGCAGCGGGGTCAGACGAGCGGCAGCAGCATGGTGATGTCGTCGCGGTCGTCGCCGGGGGCGACGCGGATCGCGGCGGGAACACGGCCCACCTCCTGGTAGCCGCAGGCGCCGTAGAACTTCTCCAGGCCGTGGCCGCCGCGGCAGCCGAGGCGTATCGCGGCTATGCCGTCGAAGCCGCGGGCCGCGTCGGCGGCGGCCGCGAGGAGGTCCCGGCCGTAGCCCTGCCCCTGGTGCTTGGGGTGCACCATCACCGTGTACAGCCACACCCAGTGCTTCATGAGGCGGTGGGTGTTGAAGGAGAAGAAGGCGGTGGCGGCGACGGTACCGGCCTCGTCGTGGCCGACGAGGAGCCTGTTGCGCCCCTCGGCCATGGCGACGAAGTGCTTGACCAGCTCCGGGCGGATCTCCTCGGGGGTCACCGGGGCGACGAACCCGACGGCTCCACCGGCGTTGGACACGTCCGTCCACAGGTCGAGGATGCCGTCGCGGAGGGCGGGGATGACAGCCGGGTCCAGGGTAAAGGTAAGGGACACGTCTGGATGCTATCCATTACATGGAGGCGGGTGCGACGACTATTCACCATGCGGACCGGGGCGCGTCGTCGACTGCGGGTGCGTGGGGGCTGATCGCGCAGTTCCCCGCGCCCCTGAAAGAAGGCCGGCTGCAGTGCGCCCCTTCAGGGGCGCGGGGAACTGCGCGACAAGCCACGACGCACCCGCGCCCGAGAACGCACCCCGCGGCCCGCTCAGACCCGCATCGGCTGCGGGGACTCCCGGCGCGCCGGGTCCGGCCCGTCGTACTCGCGGATGATCTCGTACCGCGTGTTCCGCTCCACCGGGCGGAAGCCCGCGTCGCGGATGAGGTCCAGCAGGTCCTCGCGGGTCAGCTTGTTCGGCGTGCCGTAGTTGTCCGCGTCATGGGTGATCTTGTACTCGACGACCGACCCGTCCATGTCGTCGGCGCCGTGCTGGAGCGCCAGCTGCGCCGTCTGGACGCCGTGCATGACCCAGAAGACCTTGACGTGCGGCACGTTGTCGAAGAGAAGACGCGAGACCGCGAAGGTCTTGAGGGCCTCCGCGCCGGTCGCCATCTGGGTGCGCGCCTGGAGCCGGTTGCGGACCTTGCCGTCCTTCATGTCCACGAAGTCGTGCTGGTAGCGGAGCGGGATGAAGACCTGGAAGCCGTTCGTCTCGTCCTGCAGCTCGCGCAGCCGCAGCACGTGGTCCACCCGGTGGCGCGGCTCCTCGATGTGCCCGTAGAGCATGGTGCAGGGCGTCTTGAGCCCCTTCTCGTGCGCCAGCCGGTGGATCCGGGACCAGTCCTCCCAGTGGGTGCGGTGGTCCACGATGTGCTGGCGGACCTCCCAGTCGAAGATCTCCGCGCCGCCGCCGGTGAGCGACTCCAGGCCCGCGTCGATCAGCTCGTCGAGGATCTCCGAGGCCGACAGCCCGCTGATCGTCTCGAAGTGGTGGATCTCGGTGGCCGTGAAGGCCTTGAGAGAGACGTCCGGGAGGGCCGCCTTCAGCTCCCGCAGCGACCGCGGGTAGTACCGCCACGGCAGGTTCGGGTGCAGGCCGTTGACGATGTGCAGCTCGGTGAGGTTCTCGCCCTCCATCGCCTTGGCGAGCTTCACCGCCTCCTCGATGCGCATCGTGTACGCGTCCTTCTCGCCCGGCTTGCGCTGGAACGAGCAGTACGCGCAGGACGCGGTGCACACGTTGGTCATGTTGAGGTGACGGTTGACGTTGAAGTGGACGACGTCACCGTTCTTCCGCGTCCGCACCTCGTGGGCGAGGCCGCCCAGCCAGGCCAGGTCGTCCGACTCGTACAGCGCGATGCCGTCCTCGCGGGTCAGCCGCTCACCGGCCCTGACCTTCTCCTCCAGCTCACGCTTGAGCCCGACATCCATGCCCACACCTTTCGTCACGACCACGACCACCCCACCGTACGGCTAGACCTCTTCGGGCAGTTCCCCGACCCGGTTCTCCCACTTCGTGGACAGCACGATGGTGGTACGGGTCCGGGAGACGCCCTTGGTCCCGGACAGCCGCCGGATGGTCTTCTCCAGACCGTCGACGTCCGTCGAGCGCACCTTGAGCATGAAGGAGTCGTCGCCGGCGATGAACCAGCAGTCCTCGATCTCGGGCAGGTCCCGCAGCCGCTGCGCCACGTCCTCGTGGTCGGCGGCGTCGGAGAGGGAGATGCCGATCAGGGCGATGACACCGAGGCCGAGCGAGGCCGCGTTCACGGTGGCGCGGTAGCCGGTGATGACCCCGGCCGCCTCCAGCCGGTTGATGCGGTCGGTGACGCTGGGTCCCGACAGTCCGACGAGGCGCCCCAGCTCCGCGTACGAGGCCCGGCCGTTCTCCCTCAGGGCCTGGATGAGCTGCCTGTCCACGGCGTCCATGCGATCGAAGCCTTCCGCTGAAAGTTCCCGAAGTAGATGAGAGGTACTGCAGAGGTGGTGCCTGGTGGTGCCGGGTGGTTCCGGGTCCTGCTACCTGCTGCCGCCCCCGAGGTCGCCCTCCCAGCGGCGGTACAGCCGGTGCCCCACACCGGCCGCGTCCAGCACCCGCCCGGCGACGAAGTCCACCAGGTCCTGGATGTGCGTCGCGCCCGCGTAGAACGCCGGAGAGGTGGGAACGACGACCGCCCCCAGGTCGTCCAGGGTGACTAGGTGACGCAGCGTCTGGCCGTTCAGCGGGGTCTCGCGGACGGCGACGACGAGCGGCCGGCGCTCCTTCAGGTTGACACTGGCCGCCCGCTGGAGCAGGTCCTTGGAGAGCCCGAGCGCGACCCCGGCGACGGCGGCGGTGGACGCCGGCACGATCAGCATGCCCTTGGTCCGGTACGACCCCGAGGACGGCCCGGCGGCCAGGTCCCCGGCGTTCCAGTACCGCACCCGCGCCAGGTCCGCCTGGAAGGTCCCCGGCTTGCCGTCGGCCCCCCGGGCCAGCCACTCCCCCAGGTCGTCCTGCCAGTGCGCGTCCCGGAAGGAGATCCCGGTCTCGTCCAGCAGGGTGAGCCGCGACGCCCGGCTGACCACCAGGTCCACGCTCTCGCCCGCGTCCAGCAGCGCACGCAGCACAGCGGCCGCGTAGGGCGTACCGGACGCCCCGGACACCCCCACGATCCAAGGCACGCGCTGTGTTTCTCCTGCGTTCACACCTTGAGCGTACCGGCGCGCCCGACCGAGTTCAGGACGGGGCCGCGGTGGCCGACCGTACTCAGACCGTCAGGCCCCGGACCAGCAGGTCCAGCAGGGCGCACACGAAGAGGGCAATGCCGATGAACCCGTTGACGCTGAAGAAGGCACGGTTGAGGCGGGAGAGGTCGTGCGGGCGGACGATGGAGTGCTCGTAGGCGAAGGCGCCGGCGACGATCACCAGGCCCAGCCAGAAGAACCCGCCCGCGTCCGTCGCCACGGCGTACCAGACGAACAGGGCCGTCGTGACCAGGTGACAGGCGCGGGCGCCCCAGATCGCGGCCGGGATGCCGAAGCGGGCCGGGACCGACCTGACGCCGATCTCGCGGTCGGTCGTCACGTCCTGGCAGGCGTAGATCAGGTCGAAGCCGCCGATCCAGACGCCGACCGCGAGGCCGAGGATCACCGCGTCCCAGGACCACTCGCCGGTGATCGCCAGCCAGCCGCCGATCGGGCCCATGGCCTGGGCGAGACCCAGGATGGCCTGCGGGAAGTTCGTGAACCGCTTGCCGTAGGGGTAGACCACCATCGGGATCACCGCGACGGGGGCGAGGGCCAGGCAGAGCGGGTTGAGGAGGGCCGCGGCGCCGAGGAAGACCACCACCGCGATCAGCGCGCCGGTCCAGGCGTGCTTCACGCTCATCGCGCCGGTGACCAGCTCACGGTGGGCCGTGCGCGGGTTCCGGGCGTCGATCTCGCGGTCGATGATCCGGTTCACGGCCATCGCGAAGGTCCGCAGGCCGACCATGCAGATCGTGACCAGGAGCAGCCGCGCCCAGTGGATGTTCTTGTCCCACTCGAACATCGCGGTCAGCGCGGCGATGTACGCGAAGGGCAGGGCGAAGACCGAGTGCTCGATCATCACCAGACGGAGGAAGGCTTTCGTGCGTCCCGGCTGCGGGAGCGCTGCGGAAGCGGAGCTCACAGTCCGTACTCCTTCCAGCGGCGGTCGACCGTCGCCGCCGTATCCGGGTCCGACAGGACCATGTCCGGCCAGCCCCCGTCCCTGGTGTAACCCTCCTCGGGCCACTTCTTCGTCGCGTCGATGCCCGCCTTGCCGCCCCAGAACTGCTGGTAGGAGGCGTGGTCGAGATGGTCGACGGGGCCTTCCACGACCGTGAGGTCACGGGCGTAGTCGGTGTTGCCGAGGGCTCGCCAGGCGACCTCGTGCAGGTCGTGGACGTCACAGTCGGAGTCGACGACCACGATCAGCTTGGTGAGGGACATCATGTGCGCCCCCCAGATCGCGTGCATGACCTTCTGCGCGTGCTTCGGGTACTTCTTGTCGATCGAGACGATCGCACAGTTGTGGAAACCGCCGGTCTCGGGGAGGTGGTAGTCCACGATGTCCGGGACGATGATCTTCAGGAGGGGCAGGAAGAACCGCTCGGTGGCGCGGCCGAGGGGGCCGTCCTCCGTCGGGGGGCGGCCGACGACGATCGACTGGAGGAGCGGGCGCTTCCGCATCGTCACGCAGTCGATGGTCAGCGCCGGGAACGGCTCCTGCGGGGTGTAGAAGCCGGTGTGGTCGCCGAACGGGCCCTCGGGGAGCATCTGCCCCGGCTCCAGCCAGCCCTCCAGGACGACCTCGGCGTTGGCCGGGACCTGGAGCGGGACCGTCTTGCAGTCGACCATCTCGATCCGCCGGCCCGCGATGAACCCGGCGAACAGGTACTCGTCGATGTCACCGGGGAGCGGGGCGGTGGAGGCGTAGGTGACGGCGGGCGGGCAGCCGAAGGCGATCGCGACGGGCAGCCGCTCGCCCCTGCGGGCCGCCACCTGGTAGTGGTTGCGGCTGTCCTTGTGGATCTGCCAGTGCATGCCGATGGTGTTCCGGTCGTGCCGCTGGAGCCGGTACAGGCCCAGGTTGCGGATGCCGGACTCCGGGTCCCTGGTGTGGGTCAGGCCCAGGTTGAAGAAGGAGCCGCCGTCCTGCGGCCAGGTGAACAGGGCCGGCAGCTGGTCCAGGTCGACGTCGTCGCCGTGCAGGACGACCTCCTGGACCGGCGCTTCCTTGACCTTCTTCGGCGGTACGTGGGCCATCGCGCCGAGCTTCCCGAACGCCTCACGCACACCGACGAAGCCGTGCGGGAGTTCGGGGCGCAGCAGCCCGCCGATCTTCTCGGAGATCTCGCCGTACGACTTCAGGCCGAGGGCCTTGAGCAGGCGCCGGTCGGTGCCGAAGACGTTCATGGCGAGGGGCATGCTGGAGCCGCGCACGTTCTCGAAGAGCAGCGCCGGTCCGCCCGCCTTCTGCACCCGGTCGACGATCTCCCCGACCTCCAGATACGGGTCGACCTCGGCCTTGACACGCTTGAGGTCTCCCTCGCGCTCCAGTGCCCGGAGCAGGGAGCGAAGATCGTCGTAAGCCATGCGTCCCAGTATCGGCCACCCGGGGCCCGGGCCCGGTCACCGCCCCCTGCGATACCCCCTGCGATACTCGTCGGCCATGATCGTCCGCCGCCGGATACGCCGGTTACCGCTGCTCGCACTGCTGCTCGTGCTCGCCGCCTGCGCGCCGCGTCAGGACACCGGCGGCTCGCCGGTCTCCGTGCTGACCCGTGTGCCGGCCGCCGACCGCGCGGCGGCCCCCGACCTGTCGGGCAGCGGCCTGGACGGCAGGGCGGTACGGCTCGCCGACTACCGGGGCAAGGTCGTCGTGCTGAACGTGTGGGCGTCCTGGTGCGGGCCCTGCCGGGCGGAGGCCCCCGAACTGTCCAAAGCTCAGCAGGAGTTGGCGGCCAAGGGGGTCCAGGTGTTCGGGGTGGACACGGACGCCCGGCGGGACAAGGGGCGGTCGTTCGAGCGCGCGCACGGGCTGGTCTACCCGAGTCTGCACGACCCCGGCAGCCGCAAGCTGCTCCGGCTGCCCCGGGGCTACGCGCCGCAGGCGCTGCCGTACACCCTCTTCATCGACCGCGACGGGAAGATCGCCGCAAAGTACCTGAGCCCCCTCACGGCGGCGGACGTGCGCACGATCGTCCGGCCGCTGCTGGCCGAGAAGACGTGACTAGTCACCGTTGCTGTCAAGGCACTTGGCGCTCGCCCTGACGGGCGCCACCAGGTGGCTGAGGTCCAGCAGCACCGCGTCCGGGCGGGTCACCGAGTCCGCGATCGAGACCTCCACGGCCGGGCTGCGGCCGTAGGTGACCAGGTACTTGCGGTCCCCGGTACGGCCCCCCGCCCGCTCCCGCCACACCCAGTCCACACCGTCCACGCTGACGCACGCGTCCGTCGTCGGGCCGGGCGGGGTGAGGCCGCAGCGCAGCTCCACCGCGCCGTGGCCCCAGACCGCGAGGCCCTCGAAGGTGACCGGGTCGCGGCCGACGCCGTCGAGCCGGTCGGGGTAGCGGTCGGCGAGCCGCGCGCACGCCGGGCCCTTCGCCAGCGGCGCCTGCGCCAGGCCGAACACCGGGGAGTCCAGCTCGTACGCCACCAGTCCGGCACCGGCCACCAGCCCGGCCGCGGCCACCCCGGCCGCCACCCGTCCCCTGCGAGACCACCCACGCACCGTCACGGATCCCCCTCCGAATCGAGGGGACCCATCATGCCCACGGCCCCGGCGCCGGACGTCGGCCACCCGCTACTCTGGCCGCCATGCTCAGGTATCTGCCTATTCTGCTGGTCCTCGCGCTGTGGATCTACGCCTTCGTGGACTGCCTGAACACCCCCGAGGACGAGGTCCGTGCCCTGCCGAAACTGGTGTGGGTGCTGGTCATCCTGCTCTTCGGCGAGGTGCTGGTCGGCCCGGTGGCCTGGCTGATCGCGGGCAGGTCACGGCAGCCCCGGGAGCGGTGGGTCGCCCCGGACGACAACCCGGAGTTCCTGAAGTCCCTGAAGCCGGAGGATCCGCGCACCGACTGACCGGACGCGTGGAAGCCGCTACACCGACGCGACGAAAACGTCCCATGCGGCGCGACCGAGGAACAGGACCGGGCCGTCGGGGGCCTTGCTGTCACGGACGGGGACGACGGAGGTGAACTCGGGGGCGAGTTCGAGGCAGTTGCCGGCGTCGTCGCCGCTGTAGCTGCTCTTGATCCAGGTCGCCGCGCTCAGCTGCTGCTGGTTCATGGTCGCCGTACCCCTCCATCAAGTCACTGATCAAAGCGGCCGATTCCCGAGCCGACAGGATGTCCGCCCTGAGCACATCATAGATTCGGCTCATCTCGGCGTAGGCGTCTGGATCGTTGTTGAAGTAGCCGCGGCTCAGCGACTCCGAATAGATCCAGCGTTCGCCGTCGGGCAACACGAGAAGCGACATCGGCTGGTTGGGGCGGTGGAAATCGAAGTGCCCGATCGGAGCGACCTGGATGCGGATGTTGGGGAGTTGCCCCACCTTCAGCAGGTGTGCGCACTGATCCCGCATCACGACGGGACTCCCCACCCCGTGGCGCAGACAGGTCTCATCCAGCACGGCGATGTACGCGGGTCCGCCTTCGGCGAGGTAGCGCGGCTGTCGACTCAGTCGGGCCCTGACCCGGTTTTCGAGCAGTTCACCACCAGCTCGCCGCGAGAGCAGCGCCCGCACGTAATCCGGTGTCTGCAACAAACCCGGCACGACCATGGACTGGTACTCGTACAGCGCAACAGCCTTCTCCTCCATCTCCACCCGGCGCGCGAACCAATCCGGATGCTCCACCTGCGGATACCAGTCCACCCGCCCCCACAACCGCCCCAACACCCCACCCGTGCCGAGCACTTCGTCGCACTTCTTCGCGAAGGAGTCCGACGGCACCCGGGTCCCGGCCTCCACCCGCGCCACCAGTGACCGGTCGCAGGGGATCTGCCTGGCCAGCGCGTCCTGGGTGAGGAGCGCCTCCTCGCGGTAGTGCCGTAACAGCTCCCCGAAGAACTCCGCGTTGGTGGTCACCGTGTCCGGCCCCCTCTGTGACAGGTGCCGGTGGCACGCGCCCGGCATTGCTACCGACCGTTCCCGTCCGCCACGCTCGATACACACAGAGTCACGAAGTGGCGTCGGAGCGCACATGACTGAGCACATCGAAAGCGGGATCGAAACGGGAACGGTCGTCTACGACTCCCGTACGGACAGGGTCGGCGAGTACCGCGGCGACGCGGGTCCCTACGCCCTGGTACGACCGCTCGGCGGCGGCCGGGAGTGGGAGGCGCGGCCGGAGTCGATCCGGCCGGCGACCGCGGAGGAGCGGCTCAGCGCGGAGGTGCGGGCCGCCAATCGGCGGTCCACCGCACTCACTTACCCGGTCATGGACTCCCCGGCGCCGGAGCCGGTCCCCGGCTGCGCCGCCTGCGCGGAGTTCGCCGGGAAGCGGGAGCAGGCGGCGGCCCGGTCCGACGCCAGCGCGGCGACCGACGCCGACGTGCTACTGCGCAGGCATCTGCGCCGGGACCACTGGGGGACGCGACCCCGTCGTTTCTTCCGCTTCGTGCCGTACCTGATCACGCAGGACGACACCGCCGAGCCGGAGTACGAGGCGTACTGCGTCTCCGGGGAGGAGAGGGACTGCGGGGCGGCGTCGGGGCCTTGCGGGTCCCCGGAGGCGGTGGAGGAGTGGCAGCGCCGGCACACCCGGGACACCCGGCACCTGCGCTACCGCCGCAGCTTCACGGACTACGCGGTGCTGGAGCCGGAGGGCGCGCGGCCCTGACCGGGGTCAGCAGGGCGAATCGTCGGGCAGGTGTTCCTTCGCCCACTCGCCGAGTTCCTTCAGCGAGGGCTCCAGCGCGGCGCCCGCCGCGGTCAGGCGGTAGGAGACCCGCAGCGGCGGACCCTCGTCGACCTCGCGCACGACGAGTCCCGCGGCGCCGAGTTCGGTGAGCCGGTCGGAGAGCATGCGTTCGCTGATGCCGGGGATGGCGCGGCGCAGGTTGGCGAAGTGCGTCGCCTGGTCCATCAGGACGGACAGGATCGGGCCGTTCCAGCGCTTTCCCAGCACCTGGAAGACGCGCGTGATGCCGACGTCCACGCCTTTGCACTGCTCCGGGTCGTGCACCTGGTCCACCGCCATGGAATCAGAGTACAGGTCCATCACGGGACGGGGCTGAAAAAAAGTAAGCACCTGTGTTATCTATAGCTGAGTACGAATTCTCAGCCCATCGCGTCTCGCGCCGGGCTCGCTACCCCTGTGTCTGGAGACACCCATGGCCACCCTTCTCCACATCGACTCGTCGCTCATGCCGGGCGAGGCGTCCGCCTCCCGTGCCGTCACGGAGGCCTTCCGCGCGGCATGGCAGGAGCAGCACCCCGACGGCACGGTGATCTACCGCGACCTGGCGGCGAACCCGGTGCCGCACATCACCGCGGCCTCCCACAGCGCCGGCTTCGTCGACCCCGCCGCGCACTCCCCCGAGCAGGCGGCGGCCTTCGCCGACCGTGTGCAGCTGATCGAGGAGCTGGAGCGGGCGGACGCGATCCTCATAGGCGCGCCGATGTACAACTTCACGATCCCGTCGACGCTCAAGGCGTGGCTGGACAACGTGGTCCTGTTCAACCGCACGATGGGCGAGAACCCCTCCGCCAAGGGCACCCCGGTCACCGTCGTGGCCAGCCGCGGCGGTTCGTACGCGCCGGGCACCCCGCGGGAGCCGTTCGAGTACGTGCAGAACTACCTGAGGGCGGTCCTGGCCGACGGTCTCGGCCTCGAAGTCGACTTCATCGTGCCGGAACTGACGATGGCTCCGCAGAACCCGGCCATGGCCGAGCTCGTGCCGCTCTACGAGGCCTCCCGCGACCGCGCCCTCCAGGAGGCGGCCGACAAGGCGAAGGACCTGGCCGGACGTCTCGCCGCGTAGCGCCCCCGGCGGAGCGGGTTGCGCCGATCGGCCCAGCTCCGGATGCGGGCCCGGTGGCGGCCGGTTGTGATGGACGCGTTCGCACCCCGCTACCAGGAGGCCTTCATGCGCATCCGAGCCATCGCCGCCACCGGCGCCCTCGCCACCGCCCTCGTCCTCGGCGGCACCACCGCCGCCTTCGCCGACAACGGTGCCGACGCCACCGGCTCCGCGGCCAACAGCCCGGGCGTGCTGTCGGGCAACGTCGTCGAGGTGCCGGTCAGCATCCCGGTCAACCTGTGCGGCGACAGCATCAGCGTGATCGGCCTGCTCAACCCGGCGGCCGCCAACGCCTGCACCAACGGCTGACCGGAGCGCTGCCCGCGGAAGCTTCCGGAGGACCGACCCGCCTCCGGAAGCTTCCGCATGCGTGCAGGTTGTACGCCGGTGAGCCGTCCGAGACGGACAATGCGCCCCTGGGCCGGACCGGGCGCGAACCCGACACTTACCTCGTATGACGACTGCTCCCGCCGGTTCCACCACCAGTATCGCGCCCGAGTACGGCGACCGGGTCATCGCCGTGGAGGCGGCGGGCTCGGAACCGATCCCCGACGCCGAACGCCACGGCGGCCCGCTCCAGCTCCTGTGGACCTGGGCCTCCCCCAACATCGAGTTCGCGACCGTCTACATCGGCGTGATCGCGGTCCTCTTCTTCGGCCTGGACTTCTGGACGGCCACCGCCGCGATCCTGCTGGGCACCGCGATCGGCGCGGTCACCCAGGGCGTGCTGTCCCTGGACGGGCCACGGTTCGGCGTCCCGCAGATGGTGGTCGGCCGCTTCTCCTTCGGCTACCTCGGCAACATCCTCCCCTCCGCCGCCAACGGCCTGCTCGCGGGCGTCGGCTGGTTCGCGGTGAACAGCGTGAGCGCGGCCTTCGCCCTGAACACGCTGACCGGACTACGACCGCTTCCCTCCCTGCTCCTCGTCGTGGTCGCGGAGATCCTGATCGGGTTCATCGGCCACAACTTCGTGCACACCTTCGAGAAGTACGCGTTCCCGGCCCTCGCGGTGATCTTCCTGCTGGCCGGGGTGTGGACCTTCAAGGACGCGGACCTCGGCGGGGGCGGCTCGGGCGGCGGTGTCGGCGGCTTCCTGCTCGCGTTCAGCGCGGCCTGGGGGTACGCGGCCGGCTGGAACCCGTACGCCACGGACTACTCGCGCTACCTGCCGCGCACGGCGAACAAGGTCAGGACGGTCGTCTACCCGGCGCTGGGCCTGTTCGTGTCGGTCTCGATCGTCGCCGTCGTCGGTGCCGCCTCGGCCACGATCATCGCCCCGAAGGACGCCACCCCGACGGCGGCCTTCACCGGTCACCTGCCCGGCTGGCTCGGCGACCTCGTCCTGCTCGCCATCATGCTCGGCGGAGTCTCGGCGAACGCCCTCAACGTGTACTCCGGGGCGATCTCCATCGCCTCCTTCGGCCTGAAGCTCCCCACCTGGCTGAGCCGCAGCGCGCTCGTCGTGGTGTCGGGCATCGCCGGTACGGCGGCGGCCTGGGCCTCGCTGGACGACGCGGGGGCGGCGTACGAGGCGTTCCTGCTGGTCATCGCGTACTGGGTGGCGCCCTGGCTGGGGGTCGTCCTGGTCGAGCGGTGGCTCCAGGGCCGTACCGCGACCGACGAGCAGCTCGCCGCCCGGCTGACCGACCGCTCCTTCGCCAACTGGCCGGGGCTGGCGTCCCTGTTGATCGGCGTCGCGGTCTCCGTCCCGCTCTTCTCCAACCAGGAGGACTACGTGGGCTGGGTCCCCGAGCACCACCCCGCCTTCGGCGACATCACGCCGGTGGTCGGCTTCGCGGTGAGCGCCCTGCTGTACGCGGCGCTGCGGAGCCGGGTCCGGCGGACGCCGTGACCCGGCCCGGGTGACCGGGAGCGCTACTCGCTCTCCGACTTGAGGTACTTCTCGTACTGCTCGGCGCTCATCAGGCCGTCGAGAGCCTTCTTGTCGGAGACCTCGATCCTGATCACCCACGCGTCGTGCGGCTCGGTGTTGAGCAGCTCGGGTTCGTCGCCCAGGGCCTCGTTCATCGCGGTCACCTTGCCGCCCACCGGCATGTAGAGCGCGGACACCGCCTTGACGGACTCCACGGTGCCGAACTCGTCCTGCGCATCGACCGTCCGGCCCACCACCGGCACCTCCACGAACACGATGTCACCGAGCTGCTTCTGAGCCCACTCGGTGATCCCGATCTCGGCGGTGCCGCCGTTCATGCGGATCCATTCGTGTTCCCGGGTGTACTTGAGATCTGACGGGTACATGCGGCGGCTCCTTCGAGTTCGGTCGGCGCCATCAGCCTGCCACCCGCACCACCCGGCGTAACTACACGGTTACCCCACCCGGGTGACGGTCCGCCCGCTCTAGTCGTCGTCCCGCAGCCGCCGCCAGGCACGGGTGCGGTGCAGCACGTAGACGGCCCCGGCCAGGGCGACCAGCTGGAGGCCCACGGCGAGCAGCCAGAACTCGTCCCGGGTCTCCAGCCGGTCCGTCAGGAAGGTGAAGTTCATGCCGAAGAACCCGGTCAGGAACGACAGCGGCAGGAAGATCACCGACACGATGGCCAGCCGGTTGATCACGCCGTTCTGTTCGCCCGCGACCAGGGACGAGTAGCTGGCCAGGGCGCGGCGCGCGGCGTCCTGGAGGGACTCGATGTCCGTGCGGACCAGGCGGGCCGCGCGAGCGAACTCCTGGGCGAGGCGCTGCCGTTCGGCCGGGAAGTCGCTGCTCATCATCCGGCGGGTGACCACCTCGTCGACCGCCTGGAGGTAGGGCAGCAGCGAGTGGTGCAGGAGGGCGGCACGGCGGCGCAGCTGGGACAGCAGGTAGATCTGCTCGGGGTGCCGGTCCTCGAACATGGCGTCCTCCAGCTCCTCCACCTGGAGCAGCGCGTCCACCGTGGCACGGCGGAACGTCGCCAGCGCCTCCTGGAGCAGCAGGAACAGGGTGGCCACCGCGTCATGGGGCCGCTCCCGGCGCAGCTGCGCCCTCAGGCCCGGCGCGAGGACGGGCCGGCCCCAGTGGGCGGCCACCAGGAAGCGTTCGCCGGCCAGGGCGTGCACGTGGGTGACCCGGTCGTCGACGACCACGGGTACGACGAAACCCGCGACGTCCCCCAGGAACTCGGCCCGCGCCGACTCGTCCGGCACGCCGAACCAGTCCAGGTCCTCGTCGTCCAGACCGAGCCGCCGGGCCACCGACTCCTGCGCCGGGTCGGCCTCCTGCGGCAGTTGGACCCCGAGGATCAGGAACGGGTCCCCGGCGAGCCGCCGACGGGCCTCCGGCACGGAGATGCGCGTCGTGCCCCCGTCCGGCACCGACACCCTCGTTACGATCATCACCTCACCGCTGATCCCGTCAGCCACGGTCCCAGCGTCCGTGCGGTCCCCGGTCCGCGCACTCGGAAGCGCCCGGATGCCGGGCGGGGCGGCCACCAACGGGTGAGGGCCCGGCTCGCTCAGGCCACCGTGCGCAGCCCGCCCACCGCGACCGCCGTCCCCCGTACCACCCGGTGCGCGCAGGCCGCCGTCAGCAGTTCGCCCAGCAGATCGGGGTCGTCTATCTCCAGGTCGAGGAGGCTCTCGATGCGTTCCAGGCGCTGGTAGAGGGACTGGCGGCCGATGTGCAGGAGGGCGGCCGTGCGGGTCGGGGAGCAGCCATGGCGGAGGTGCACCTCCAGGGTGCGGACCAGGTCGCTGGCGTGGGCGGCCTCCCAGGCCAGCAGCGGGCCGAGGGTGTGCAGGACGAGGGCGGTGAGGCGTTCGCGGTTGGCGGCGATCCCGCCCCGGGTCAGCTCCCGTTCCAGGGCGAGGGCGCGGGCGGAGGTCACCAACGGGCCCTGCGCCGGGGCCGGTTCCGCGGGCGGCACGGTCAGCGCCAGTTCGAGGGTGGTGCGGGCCGCGCGCAGCGTCTCACTCCAGTGCAGCCAGCCGCCGCCCGCGTCGACGGCGTGCCCGACGGCGACGGTGAGCCCGGCGCCGGCGACCGTGCGAAAGACCTCCTGGACCGCGCGCACGGGGTCGCGAGAGCCGAGCCCCGCGCCGACGCCCGCCCCCGCCCCCGAACCGCTCCGGCTCACGCCCGCACCCGTGCCACCCCGACTCCCGCCCGCACCCGCACCGCCCCGGCCGACGCCCGCACCCGCACCGCTCCGGCTCACGCCCGCCCGGCCGCCGGCGCCCGGCAGTGCGACCAGCGCGAGTACGTCACCGGGGAACGCCGCCCGCATCGACCCCGCACCGCCCAGCAGCCGCACCGCCCGGTCCACGGCCCCGGTCTCCCGCGTCCCGTGCACCGACACCCCGATCAGCCGCGCCCCGGGCCCCGGATGGAACCCGGCGAGCGCCGAGCGGGCCTCCACCTCCGGCTGGTTCAGCGCGGCCCGGTCGGCCAGGTCGGCCAGCAGGGCCGCCGTGTGATCGTCGCCCCAGGGCCGCACCACCGCCCGCCCGGACAGTCCGCGCGCGACGATCGCCCGGTTGGCGGCCTCCGTGATCCGTACGAAGGGCACCACCCGGTGCAGGGCCAGCAGGGGCAGGCCGCGGGCGCGGGCCTCGTCGGTCACCTCGGGCGGCATGCTCGGCAGCGACCGGCCGACCTCCACCGCGAGCCCGGCCGCACCGCGCGCGGCCAGCTCACGGACGTAACGGCGGCGGACCTCGTCGCCGACGTCGGTCAGCCCGAAGCCGTTGGTGAGCAGCAGTTCGCCGCCGTCGAGGAAGTTGGCGCCCTCGTAGACCTCGCTGGAGTGCACCCAGCGGACCGGCCGGTCCAGGGCGTCCGCGCCGGCGAGCAGTTCGGGGCCGGCCGCCCGCACCGGGTCGAGGGCCAGGACTTCGCGGAGGGTGAGTGCGGGCACGGGGACCTCCAGGGGACGGGCACGGGCGCTGACATTTCGTCCTGCCGCGGGTTGCCCGGAGGGTACTTTCCGCACGTTGCCCTCGTGTTTCGGCCACAGGAGAGTGAAGACATGGATCAGCTGCAAGCACGGACCTGGCTCGCCACCGCCGTCGCCGAGGCCCGCGCCGGGCTCGCCGAGGGGGGCATCCCGATCGGCGCCGCCCTCTACGGCGCCGACGGCGCCCTGCTCGGCCGCGGCCACAACCGGCGGGTGCAGGACGGCGATCCGTCCCTGCACGCCGAGACCGCCGCCTTCCGCGCGGCGGGACGGCAGCGGTCGTACCGGGGCACCACCATGGTGACGACCCTGTCGCCGTGCTGGTACTGCTCGGGTCTGGTCCGCCAGTTCGGCATCTCCCGGGTCGTGATCGGCGAGGCGACCACCTTCCACGGCGGCCACGACTGGCTCGCCGAGCACGGCGTGGAGATCGTCCTGCTGGACGACCCGGAGTGCGTCGACGTGATGCGCGCCTTCATCAAGAACCATCCGGCCCTGTGGAACGAGGACATCGGCGATGAGTGACACGACCAGCACCGGCCCCGGACCCCGTATCCCCACCGTCGATCTGCGGCCCTGGCTCGACGGCGACGAGGACACCCGGCGGGAGGTCGCCCGGACCGTCGACGCGGCCCTGCGGACCGCCGGTTTCCTGCTCGTCACCGGGCACGGGGTCGACAGCGAGCTGCGCGACGCCGTACGGGCGGCCGCGCGGGCCTTCTTCGCGCTGCCGGCCGAGGTGAAGGCGGCCTACACGGCGAAGGTCGGCGGGCGTGGCTGGCTCGGGCCCGGCGCGGAGGCCAACGGCTACTCGGAGGGCACCGAGACCCCGCCCGACCTCAAGGAGTCGCTGACCTTCGCGACCCACGAGCCCTTCGAGGACCCGGTGACCAACGCGGAGTGGTACGCGCCCAACGTGTGGCCGGCCGAGGTGCCGGAGCTGCGGGCGGTCTGCGAGGAGTACCTGGAGAGGATGGGCGAGCTGGAGAAGACGCTGCTGGAGCTGCTGGGGTACGCACTCGGGCTCCGACGGGACTTCTTCTCCCGGCACATGGGCCATCCGACGTACGGCTTCAACATCAACTGGTATCCGGGGACCGAGGTCGTCGGCG
The DNA here is from genome assembly GCF_040634235.1 of Streptomyces sp. NPDC007157. Taxonomy (NCBI): domain Bacteria; kingdom Bacillati; phylum Actinomycetota; class Actinomycetes; order Kitasatosporales; family Streptomycetaceae; genus Streptomyces; species Streptomyces sp. NPDC007157. Next base: position 62,585 of record NZ_JBEYFE010000016.1, on the reverse strand, counting down.
AGCCCGAACCGGGGCAGTTCCGGATCGGGCCGCACACCGACTTCGGAACGGTGACCATCCTGGACCGGCAGGCGGGCAAGGGCGGGCTCCAGGTGTACACCGACGAGGGCGGATGGGAGGACGCGCCGTTCGACCCGGCCGCCTTCACCATCAACATCGGTGACCTGATGGCCCGTTGGACCGGCGACCGGTGGCGGTCCGGGCGGCACCGGGTGCTGCCGCCGCCCACGGACGCGCCGAACGAGGAGCTGATGTCCCTGGTCTACTTCGGCGAGTGCACCCCGGGCACGGTCGTCGAGTCGGTCCCGGCGCCGGTCGGCCGGGTGGCGTACCCGCCGGTCGACTCGCACGTCTACCTGCGGGAGAAGCTGGACTCCATCACGGTCGCCTGACCACCGTCGCGATCGACCGGCCACCGTCACGGCCGACCGGCCACTATCACGGCCGACCGACCACCGCCACGGCCGACCACCATCACGGCCGGCGGTGTCACTCCCGGTGCCGGTTTCGTAACCATACGGACATCACTCGGTCTGGCCCGAAGCAACTGCCTCTTCCTACACTTGCGTTGAAGGGGGACTGCCTTGCACAGACGGTTGCACGGGCGTGGGGCGCTGTTCGATGCGGAGCCGGCCGGGCTCATACCGAGGATCGTCGGGTTACGGCCGCACCAGCACCGTGCCCTTCCCCTCGAACACCCCGGCGAGCTGCCGTTCGTGGTGCTGACCGGGGCCCGGGGGCTCGGCAAGAGCGCGGTGCTCGGCGAGTTGCGGGACGCCTACAAGGGGCACACTCCGGTCGCGCTCGTCGACTGCGCGGAGGCGCAGTTCACGGCGCCGCCCGCGGAGCGGCCCGCCGAGTCCTGGTCGCCGGTCGCGCAGGCCCTGCTGGTCGTCGCCGAGCAGCTCGCCGAACCGGTGACGGGAGCCGGCCGGATCACCTTCCCGCGCCTCATGTCCGGGCTGGTCGCGGTGGCCGCCGGGGGCTGGGGCGACGCCGACTCGGAGCGGATCCGGCGCGAGGTGGAGCGGATCCTGCTGCTGAACGAGAGCGGCTCCTGGATCAGCGGGTTCGCCGGGCGGTGGGCCGGGAAGGTGGCCGCGAAGGTGGTCGCCGCCGCCACCGGCACCGGACCGCTGGTATCCGGCGCCATCGAGGCCACCCTGGAGTCGATCGCGGAGGGCTTCGCCAGCCGCCGGCACCAGAAGGCGTCGGTCTGGTACCGCACGTACCCCAACGCGGGCGGCCACGCACAGCGCGGACTGATCCTGCTGTCCGGGCACTTCCGGGCCGGCGGCACCTCACGGGAGCACGCCGAGCGCTATCTCGTACGGGCCCTGCTGGCCGACCTGACCGAGGCGTACAGCGGGGTACTGCCCCGGATGCAGCGGCTCGGCCGCCCGCTGGTGCTCATCGACGACGCGGGGACCGGGCCGGGTCCGGGCCTGCTGGACGCCGTACTGCGCGACCGCGCCGACGGGGTCGCCGACCAGGTGGCGTTCGTCGCCGGGCTGCGCGGCGACGGCCGGGAGCTGCTGCGCAACGGCGTACGACGGGAGCTCGCCGAGGTCGCCCGGCGCACCGAGTGGACACCGGACGCGGCCGTACCGTCCTCGCGGGCGCTGCTGGTGGCGTTACCGCCGCTCTCCCCCGACGACACCCTGCACCTCGTCGCCACCCCGGCCGCACCCCAGCTCCCGCACGCCGTGCACCGGCTGACCGGCGGGAACCCGCTGGGCATCGCCGTGCTCGCGGAGGCCGCGGCCCAGCACCCGGACCGGGCCGGCGCACTGGGCGACCTGCTCACCGCCGAGGTGGGCCTCACGGAAGACGGACCCACCGCCCCGGTCTACCGCGAACTCCTGGACCGGCTGGTCCCGCAGGACCGGCTCGACGAACTGACCGTGCTCGCCGCCGCGCACGACCACGACTCGGCGTGCGCCCTGGCCGCCGCGCTGCTCCCGGACGACTTCGGTCCGGCGGACGTACGGGCGTTGCAGAGCCGGCTGGCCGGGGAGGGGCTGCCGGTGGTGCCCGGGCAGTTCGTCGGCGATCCCTTCGTGCGGACCCTGCTGCTGCTCCGGCTGCATCTGCGCGACCCCGACCACGGCGGCTGGCGCACCGCCCACGAGACGCTGGTCGCCTACTACACGCAGGACCGCCCGGACGGGCAGGCCCGCTACCGGCTCCACCACCAACTGGCCCTGGGCCGCTCCGAGTCGGCGGTCGCCCACCTCCGCGACACCTTCCCGGTCCTGGACACCCGCGCCTGGCTGGGGACCCTGCGGTTCGTCGCCTCGGCGCCCTACTTCCACGCCCACGACGCCGAGGGCCGCGACTTCGCCGGGCACGGCGACCGGCGGGCGGCGGTGGCGCTGGGCCGCACGGACGCCGGACAGTCGGTGCCGGAGGGCGTGGATCCCGTCCTGCATCTGCGCGTCCGGCGGCTGCTGCACGCGGTGTGGCATCTGACCGATCCACTGGTGCTGCCCGACCCGAAGGTCGGCGACCGGCTCCGCTTCGAGCTGGAGCAGCTGTCCAACCTGCGCCCGGCCGGCAACGCGCTGCTGTGGCGGGCCTCCCGGGACTGGCCCGCGGCCGCGCTGGCGGGCCGTCCGCCCGCCGACCCGGAGGACGAAGAGGGCGACGACGAGCGGAGCGGGGTGGCGTGATGGCGCGGCGGGGCATGGGCACACGGTTGCGCGAAGGCGTCTGGGAGATCCCGCTGCGCCGCTATCTCGCCCTGCTGGTCACGGCGGGGCTGATCGCCGGCCTGGTGATCGGGGTGCGGGCGGCCGTTCACGACGACCGGTCCTGCGCGCCGGGGGTGGCCCGGCCCGAGGACAGCGACGAGTGCGTGGGCGTGGCGACGACGGCGTTCGACTTCGGGCACCCGCAGCTGCGGGCCACGGTCCGGGCGATCGCCCGGGAGAACGCCCGCCTCAGACCCGGGCGTTATGTGACGGTGGCGGTGATGCTGCCGTACACCGCGACGGCGGCGGCGAGCCTCGCCGACATCCAGCACGAGCTCCAGGGCGCCTACCTGGCCCAGTACCAGGCCAACCACGACTCCAACGGGGAGGCTCCGGCGATCCGGCTGGTGCTGGCCAACCCCGGCGCGACCAGCCAGTACTGGCAGGAGATGGTCGCACAGCTGGCCCGGATGACCGGCTCCACGGACCGGCTGCGGGCGGTGGCCGGGGTCGGGCAGAGCACCGACGACAACAAGAAGGCCGTCAAGGAGCTGACCCGGCTGGGGATCCCCGTCGTGGGCTCGTCGATCACCGCCGACGACCTCGCCAACGGACAGGGCGGCAAGGACCCCTACCCCGGTCTGGCGCGGGTGTCCCCGACCAACACCGACGAGGCCCGGGCGCTCGCCTCCTTCGCCAGGGTCGGTGCGGGCCGGGCGCTGCTGGTCTACGACAAGCCGGGCGACCCCTACACGCGGACGCTCCAGACGTCGTTCGCCGCGCTGATCAAGGGCTCGCCCTACGAGCCCCAGCCGTTCACACCGCCGGCCGACCGCAGCGAGGAGGGGACGACCGCGAACACGTTCCGGCAGATCACCAACCTGATCTGCGACACCTCGCGGTCGACCGACACGATCCTGTTCGCCGGCCGGCACACGCAGCTGCGGCAGTTCATCAACGCGCTGGGCGGACGGGGCTGCCAGGACCGGAGGTTCACGGTACTGACCGGGGACGAGGGGTCGTACCTCACCGGCGAGAAGGACCTGGACCGGGACGCGCTCCGGCACAATCTCTCGGTCCGGTACACCGCCCTCGCCCATCCGGACGCATGGGACAAGGGCAGCCCGAGGACGGGCGGTTCGGCGGCGGACATGGCGGCGCTGACACGGCTGCTGAAGAGCGCGGAGAAGTCCCCGGTGGGGCCGATCGGGTCGGTGGCCCTGGAGGACGGGCAGCTGATCATCGCGTACGACGCGACGCGGCTCGCGGTGCACGGCATTCGCGAGGCGGTGCCGGAGGGGAAGTCGGTGCCGACGCTCGCCGACGTGGGGTTGCAGTGGCCTCAGGTGAAGGGGTCGTTGCGGGTGGACGGGGCGAGCGGGTGGATCTGCCTGGACGCGCACGGGAATCCGTACGACAAGGCGGTGCCGGTGGTGGAGCTGCGGCCGGAGGGCGGGTCGCGGTTCGTGACGATCGCGTGGCCGGAGGGGAAGCCGCCGGGGGCGGAGTGCCTGCCGCCGTCGTAGGCGGCTAGGACAGCAGATCGGTCAGGCGTTCGAAACGGGTCCGCCAGGCCTGTTCCGTCGTCGCCTCTCCCTCGGACTCGTGGGTGAAGCGCAGGGCCGTGCCGGACTCGCCGTCCGGTTCCAGGTGGAAGCGGATTCGGCCGCCGGGGGCCACCGTGTACTCGGCGATCCGGTCGACGTCCCAGGCCGTCACCCTGCCCGTGCCCAGCTCACCGAGGGTGACCGTGCCGCCATGTCTCGGTTGCAGGACGTCGACCGGGGCGAGCCAGGCGGCCAGGCCCTCCGGGGTGGAGAGGCTCGGCCAGACCTGGCCCATGGGCCTCGGCAGTCGTATCAGCAGCTGAAGGACGGCCATGGCATCAGTGTCGCCCCTCGGCGGCTCACACGCCCGCGTAGGAGTGCTTGCCGGTGACGAAGATGTTGACGCCGTAGTAGTTGAACAGCCAGCAGCCGAAGGCGAGCATCGCCAGGTAGGCGGCCTTGCGGCCCTTCCATCCCGCGGTGGCCCGGGCGTGCAGGTAGCAGGCGTAGGCGACCCAGGTGATGAAGGACCAGGTCTCCTTGGGGTCCCAGTTCCAGTAGCGGCCCCAGGCACTGCCCGCCCAGATCGCGCCCGCGATGATCGTGAAGGTCCAGAGCGGGAAGACCGCCGCGTTGACGCGGTAGGCGAACTTGTCCAGCGAGGCCGATGCCGGCAGGCGCTCCAGGACCGAGGCGGCGAAGCGGCCGGGGGTGCCGCCGGTCTCCAGCTTGTTCTCGTAGGAGTCCTTGAAGAGGTAGAGGATCGTGGCGACCGCGCCGACGTAGAAGACCGCGCCGCAGAAGATGGCGGTGGAGACGTGGATGTACAGCCAGTACGAGTGCAGGGCCGGGACCAGCGGCTCGCTCGCCGTGTAGAGGACGGTGACCGCGAGCCCGAGGTCGAGCAGGACCGTGGTGATGAGGAAGAGGCCCATCCAGCGGACGTTCTTCTTCAGGGCCAGCAGCGAGAGGTAGATGGCGACGGCGACCGTGGAGAACGTGATGTTGAACTCGTACATGTTCCCCCACGGCGCCCGCTGCACGGAGGCCGCCCGGGTGATCACACCGGCGAGCTCCACCAGGAAGGCGAGGACCGTGAGGGAGATCGCGATCCGGCCGTAGAGGTCGCCCTGCTCGTCGCCGCCGTGGGCACCGGGACCGTCCGGCACGTCACGCGAGCCGGCCGCGGAGCGCACCACGATCTTCGGGCGTTCCAGTACGGCGGTGCCGCCGGCCTTCTTGACCGTGACCGCCGGCGCCTTCTTCGCCGCGCCCTCGGTGGTGAGCGCGTTGGCGGTCCGGGCGACCCGGCTGCGGCTGCCCAGCAGCCACTCGAAGATGTAGGCGAAGAAGGCCAACGTGTAGACGGCCATCGAGGAGTAGATGAGCGTGTTGCTCATGCTCGCGAGATGCTCGTTGGTCGCGGCGAGCGTGGTTGCGGCGGCGGAAGTCATCGCTTCTCAGCCCCTTCGGCAGGTACGGGGGATTCTGCGGAACGGTCGTCTTCGTCGGGGTCTGGAGCCCCCGGCGCCTGGTCGTAGAGGATTCCCGCGAGGTCGCCCAGCTCCTCGGGCACCTTCGCCGACTCGCTGCGGCCGAGGCCGGCCATCTCGACGACGGTGACGCCGTCCGGGCCCGGCACGGCCCGCACCCAGACACGGCGGCGCTGGATGAACAGCGAGGCGGCGAGACCGAAGATCGCGGTGAGGGCACCGCCCAGCGCCCAGCCACTGCCGGGTTCCTGGACGATCTCGAAGCCGGCCCATTCCTTGACGTCCTTCTCGAACGTCACGGAACCGGCGCCGTTCGGCAGCTGCATGGTCTGCCCGGGCTTGAGGTTGTCGCGCAGCTGCTGCCCCTTGGAGTCCTTGAACTCCTTCATATGGGTCTTGTCCAGCTGGTAGACGCTCTGCGGGATGCCCGAGTCGACGCCGAGGTCACCGTGGTAGGGGGTCAGGTTCAGCACCGGGTTCTCCAGCGCCGGGAACGTGGACAGGACCGAGGAGCCGCCGCCGTAGGTCGGCAGGAAGAACGCCGAGATGCCGAGCTGCTCACTGAGGCCCTGGGCGTTCTTGTAGCCGTCCATCACCTTGACCACGCCCTGGGAGGTGACGTTGGCGTCGAGCGGGAGCAGCGGCACGGCGTCGTGGTAGACCACGTTGCCCTTGCCGTCGCGGACCGTGATGACGGGGGCGTAGCCGTGGCTGACGAGGTAGACCTTGGCGTCGTCGATGTGCAGCGGCTCGTTCACCTTGATGGTGGTCCGCTTCGGCTTGCCGTAGGCGCCCTGGCTGTAGTCGATGTCCGCGCTGAACGTGACCGGCGTGCCCTTGCTGGGGCCGCTGGTCTGGTAGCTGGCGTGGAAGTTCTTCAGGTCGAAGCTGAACGGCACCAGGTCGTCGGTGGTGAACAGGGAGCCGGACTTGAAGTCGTCGTACTGGAGGATCGAGTTGGCGAACCCGTCGCCCTCGACGACCAGCTTGGTGCCGTCCGACTTGTACATCTGGCCGGAGGCGAACGCGATCAGCAGCACGATCAGCGCGATGTGGAAGGCGAGGTTGCCGAACTCGCGGACGTAGCCCTTCTCGGCGGCGACCGCGTCCTCGACCGGGTGGGCACGGAAGCGCCGCTTCTTCAGCAGCTTCAGCGCCGCCGCACGGACCTCCTCGGGCTCCGCCGTGGTCCGCCAGGTGGTGTACGCCGGGAGGCGGTTCAGCCGCTTCGGGGCGCCCGGCGGACGGCCACGCAGCTGGCCCACGAACTGCCAGGCGCGCGGGATGATGCAGCCGACGAGCGAGACGAACAGCAGGATGTAGATCGCCGAGAACCACACCGAGCTGTAGACGTGGAAGAGGCCGAGCCTGTCGTAGACCGGCGACAGCGTCTTGTGGGCCTTACGGAAGTCGTCGACCTTGGAGATATCGGCGCCGGACTGCGGGATCAGCGACCCGGGGATCGCGCCCAGCGACAGCAGCAGGAGCAGGAGCAGCGCGACCCGCATGGAGGTCAGCTGCCGCCAGAACCAGCGGGCCCAGCCGATGACCCCGATGCCGGGCACGATCGGCGGCTCGTCCTGGGAGGGCGCGGTGGACAGCTGCGAGCCGGCCGCGCCGAGTTCCTGATCGTCGGAGGCGTTCCTGGAAGTCGTACTCATCGATCAGATCCCTACAGTGAAGCCGTCGGACCAGCCCTGCATGTCCTGTACGAGGCTGTCCCAGGCCCCGGTCAGCAGCAGCACACCGGTCACGATCATCATCGTGCCGCCGATGCGCATCACCCAGACATAGTGGCGCTTGACCCAGCCGAAGGCGCCGAGCGCCTTGCGGAAGGCGACCGCGGTGAGCACGAAGGGCACACCGAGGCCGAGGCAGTACGCGACCGTCAGTATGGCGCCGCGGCCCGCGCTGCCCTGCTGGGCGGAGAGGGTCAGCACGGCGGAGAGCGTCGGGCCGATGCACGGCGTCCAGCCGATGCCGAACAGCGCGCCGAGCAGCGGTGCCCCTATCAGACCGGCCACCGGCCGCCGGTGGAAGCGGAACTCGCGCTGGGTGAACCAGGGCATCAGGCCCATGAAGAACACACCCATGGCGATCATCAGGGCCCCGAGCACCTTGCCGAGCGTGCCGGACTGTTCCTGGAGGTCCTGGCCGAAGTAGCCGAACAGGGCTCCGCCCGACACGAACACGGCGGTGAAGCCGAGCACGAAGAGCGCGGCGCCGGTGGCCATGCGGCCGCGCCGGGCCTCGGCGAGGTCGGTGCCGGCGACGCCCGTGACGTAGGAGAGGTAACCGGGTACGAGCGGCAGCACGCACGGGGAGAAGAAGGAGACGAGTCCGCCGAGCAGCGCGATCGGCAGCGCGAGCAGCAGCGCGCCGTTCATGACGGTCGTGTTCGGTCCGTCTGTCACGGCCGCGACCGTGAGGAGTGCGCTCACGTCACTTCTCCGCGACGACCGGCTTGAGCATCTTCAGCAGGTTCTCCTCGCTGAGCGCCGCCAGCGAGCGCGCCGCGACGTTGCCCTGCCGGTCGAGGACCAGGGTGGAGGGGATGGCCTGCGGGTTGAGCGTGCCCTTCTTGAAGCGGAGCATCAGCTTGCCCGTCGGGTCGTACAGGCTCGGGTAGCCGATGCCGTTCTGCTTCTCGAAGGCGACCGCGGAACCGGTGCTGGTGTCGCGGGTGTTGATGCCGACGAACTGGACGCCCTTGCTCGCGTACTCCTTGGAGACGGAGGCGAAGTAGGGCGCCTCGGCGCGGCACGGGCTGCACCAGGAGCCCCACACGTTGATGACGACGACCTTGCCCTTGTAGCTCGCGACGTCCAGCGTGCTGCCGTCGATCGTCTTGCCGGACAGGTCGGGGGCCGCCGCGCGGTGGCCCTTCGCGACCGTGTCGATGCCGTCCTTGCCGGTGACGAAGTTGGTGTTGCCGCCTCCGCCGGAGGTGCCGCCGTTGCCGCACGCGGACAGGGTCAGGGCCGCCGCGGCGGCCATGGCGCCTAGCAGGACGGCGCGGCTACGGGTACTCATGTGAAAAGTTTCGCATGCCCGTTCTGAGGATCTTGCGCACCCCCCTCGGTCCGGGAAACGCCCGTTTCAGGCCGCGGTCCCCTGCTGGAGGAATCCCTTCCAGCCCCCCGTCGGGCGCTGCCCCACGTCCAGCGTGCGGAGCTTCGCCAGGACCTCCGGCTTCTGTACGTCCATCCAGTCCACGAACTGGCGGAAGGAGACCATGCGGACGTCGGCGCCCTTCTCCTTCTCGCGGGCGATGTGCTTGAAGGCCTCCTCGACGGAGTCCATGTAGATGCCGCCGTTCCACTGCTCGAAGTGGTTGCCTATGAAGAACGGCGCCCGGTTTGTCGTGTACGCCCGCTCGAATCCGGCTATGTACGACTGTGCGGACTGCCGCCGCCAGCCCGGGTAGTTGTAGGCGGGGGCCTTCGTCGAGTTCACCGACTGGTTGGCGAGCATGTTGTAGTCCATGGACAGGACCTCGAAGGAGTGACCGGGGAACGGTATCTGCTGGAGGGGCAGGTCCCAGATGCCCAGCTTCTTGTCCGGCCAGGTCTGGCGGCCGCCGGGCGAGGAGGCGTCGTAGCGCCAGCCGAGCTCGCGGGCGGTGGGCAGCAGGTTGTTCTGGCCGAGGAGGCAGGGGGTGCGGCCGCCGACCAGTTCCTTGTCGTAGTCGAAGGGCAGGGACGGCAGGTCGGTCCAGCCGCTGTTGGTCCGCCACTCCTTCACGAACCCCTTGGCCTGGTCTATCTCGCTGCGCCACTGCTTGGGCGTCCAGTTGCCGACCGTGCCGTAGCCGCCGCAGAAGTGCCCGTTGAAGTGGGTGCCTATCTCGTGCCCTTCGAGCCAGGCGCGGCGGACGTTGGTGAGCGTCGCCCTGATGTGCTCGTCGGTGAGGTAGCCGATGTCGGAGGCGCCACGGGGGTTGTTCGGCGGGTTGTACAGCCGCTTCTTCGACTCCGGGAGGAGATAGAGACCCGAGAGGAAGAAGGTCATCGACGCGCCGTGCTCCTTGGCCAGATCCAGGAAGCGCGGGAAGAGGCCGTTGCCGACCTCGCCGGCGCCGTCCCAGGAGAAGATCACGAACTGCGGCGGGGTCTGGCCGGGCTCCAGCGGCTCGGGGGCGCCGGGCTGGTGGGGCTGCTTGCCGCTGTTCGAGGTGGAGCCGTCACCGAGGGGGCGGGCGGTGGGCTCGGGCTTTCCGGAGGGCTTCCCGCTGGAACCGCCGGCATGGGTGGTGCCGTCCGACGATGTGTGAGTGGTCCCGCAGCCGGCGAGGCCCAGTCCGGCCGCGGCGCCCGCACCGGCGCCGAGCATTCCCCTTCGGGTGAAGGTCCGCATGGTTCCCCGATTCGTCGCATCCTCTGGTGGTCACCCAGTCAGAGGGCGCGACGAACGATCGGGTTCCTTCACTTCTTCGCTGTTTCAAGCCGAATGTGACGAAGAGGCGGATAAGTACCGTATGCCATGGGGGTCTTACGCCCCGAAGGCCTTGTCCTTCCCCTTCACCGGCTTGGCACCGGCGCGGAGGTGGACCGGGACGAGGTCGATGGCCGGCTCGCTGTACCCGACGGAAACGATCCTGTCCCCCTCGTATGTGAAAGTCGTCAGGGAGGCGAGCGTGCACTGCCGCTTGCGCGGGTCGTGCCAGAGCCGGCGCTTCTCGACGTACGACCGCAGGATCCAGATCGGCAGCTGATGGCTGACCAGCACCGCCTCATGACCGCGCGCCTGGTCCCTGGCCGCGTCCAGCGCGCCCTTCATCCGGACGACCTGGTCGACGTACGGCTCGCCCCAGGACGGCCGGAACGGGTTGACCAGGTACTTCCAGTTGGCGGGCTTCTTCAGCGCCCCGTCACCGACACCGAAGGTCTTGCCCTGGAAGATGTTCTCCGCCTCGATGAGCCGCTCGTCGGTGGCGAGGTCGAGACCGTGCGCCTTGGCGATCGGGGTGGCGGTCTCCTGCGCCCGCTCCAGCGGCGACGCGACTACGTACGTCACGTCCCGCGAGGAGAGGTGCTCGGCGACCCGGTCGGCCATCTGCCGGCCGAGCTCGGAGAGGTGGTAGCCGGGAAGTCTGCCGTACAGCACCCCATCGGGGTTGGCGACCTCGCCGTGCCGCATCACATGGACGACGGTGATGTCCTGCTGCTCGCTCATGCTGCCGTGGCCTCCGCGGCCGCTCGGGCCGCCGCCGGGAGGGCGTCGGCGATCTTCTGGATGGCCCGCTCGTCATGGGCCGTGGAGACGAACCAGGACTCGAAGGACGACGGCGGCAGGTAGACGCCGTCGGAGAGGAGGGAGTGGAAGAAGGCGGTGAACCGGAAGGACTCCTGGCCCCGCGCGTCCTCGTAGTTCCGCACCGGACGGTTGGTGAAGAACACGGAGAACATGTTGGAGGCGTGCTGCACCTGGTGCGCCACGCCCTCCTTGCTGAGCGCCTCGGTGACCAGCGCCTGGATCTGCGCGGAGACGGCGTCCACCTTCTCGTACGCCGCGTCGTCGAGCAGCCGCAGCTGGGCCAGCCCGGCGGCGGTGGCGACGGGGTTCCCGGAGAGGGTGCCCGCCTGGTAGACGGGCCCGGCCGGGGCGAGGTGCGCCATGATGTCCTCCCGCCCGCCGAAGGCGGCGGCCGGGAAGCCGCCCCCCATCACCTTCCCGAAGGTCATCAGGTCCGGCACCACCCCGTCGATCCCGAACCACCCGGCCCGGCTCGTCCGGAACCCGGTCATGACCTCGTCGGAGATGTACAGGGCGCCGTGCCTCTGACAGGTGTCCCGGACGCCCTGGTTGAACCCGGGCGCGGGCGGCACGACGCCCATGTTGCCCGGCGAGGCCTCGGTGATCACACAGGCGATCTCCCCGGGGTGCCGGTGGAAGGCCTCCTGCACGGCTTCGAGATCGTTGTACGGCAGCACGATCGTGTCCGCGGCCTGGGCGCCGGTGACACCGGGGGTGTCGGGCAGCGCGAAGGTCGCCACCCCTGACCCGGCCGCGGCCAGCAGCGAGTCGACGTGACCGTGGTAACACCCGGCGAACTTGATCACCTTGCTGCGCCGGGTGAAGCCGCGGGCCAGCCGGATGGCGCTCATGGTGGCCTCGGTGCCGCTGCTGACGAGCCGCACCTGCTCCAGGGGCTCGATCCGGGCGACCATCTCCTCCGCGAGGGCGACCTCGCCCTCGCCGGGCGTACCGAAGGAGGTACCGCGGGAGACGGCGTCCTGGACGGCGGCGATGACCTCGGGGTGGGAGTGCCCGAGGATCATCGGTCCCCAGGAGCAGACGAGGTCGACGTACTCGCGGCCGTCGGCGTCGGTGAGGTAGGCCCCCTTGCCGGAGACCATGAAGCGGGGGGTCCCGCCGACGGCACGGAAGGCACGCACCGGGGAGTTCACGCCGCCGGGCGTGACCGCGGAGGCGCGGTCGAAGAGCGCCTGTGAGGCGGGCGCGTCGTAGGGATAGGGCGTTTCGCTCTGGGCGCTCATGAGGTGCGGCTTCTCCGGCTTCTCGGACTCCGGTTGCTGGGTGACCTCCTCAGGGTAGGCGGAGGAGGGTGCTCTGCTCGCAGCGACGGTGGGCTTCGCGGGGCGCGGGGGGTGGCCGCCGCGGCGACCTGGGCGGCCCTCGCGCCGCCTCCGTACGCCTCGGTACGGCCTCCGTAACACCCTCGTACCCGCCTCCGTACGCCTCGGTACGGCCTCCGTACCGCCCTCGTACCCGCCCTCCATACGCCTCGGCACGGCCTCCGCACCACCCTCGTACCGCCCTCGTACGGCCTCCGCGCGACGCGGACGGCGGACCCTGTGGCAGTCACGGGGGTCTTCTCACGGCGGAAGTCGGCGGAAGTCAGCGGTCCCCGCGCGGTGCCCGGGGCATCTGCGAGACTGTGACCCGATACACCCAGCTCATCCGGTACATAGCCGGCCGGAGGCTGTAAAGATCCTGCGGACTGATGTTTCGACGCACGTTTCGGCGGGCGGCCGTGGGGGAGGTCACTGACACGATGATCGGGTTGCGCGGCGGGGGCCACGCGTCCTAGAAAAGCAGTCGGGTGGAGATATGCATCGCGGTGGCGGACTGGGCGAGGGGACTGATGACCTGGGTCCTCGACGTGCCCGGCGGGGAAGGCACCGACGCGACGCGGAGGAAGCGGCTGAGGCAGCACGTCAGGAACAGGGCGGCGTACCGAGTGAGTCCGAGCGGCGCGACCGACGTATCGATCAGTGGGACCAGATGGCCCGGCGGATCGATCGCGGAATCGACCGTCTCGAGAGCGGGAGCAGGAATGGTGGTCGGGTGGGGGTGACGTACAAATACTTCGGCGCACCGGACGGCGCGACCGCGGCCCGGGTCCCGATCTCGATGCGCCCCGAGGAACTCGGCGGCGACGAGCTCGGCATGAACGGCATGTTCACGAAGATCAAGCCGGAGACCATGGCCGCGATGGTGCTGACGGGCATCGAAGGCGTGCCTCTGAACAAGGTGCCACCCCTGGAGCTGGTCGTCCTGCACCCGGACTACGCGGTGGTCAAGCTCCCCATGACGGTCGTCGACCCGCTGCGCGGCATAGGCGAGGAAGCGGTCGGCGCGGCCGCCTTCATCTGGTCGACGGTCCCGGACCGAGGCGGCCCGAGGGACGCGTTCAACGTGTACCAGCTGCTGCACGAGTGGCAGGACTTCAGCCATCGGTTGCATGAGGCGGGGCATCAGCCTTATTGCCTGGTGTGGCCCTGAACTGGGGTTTCTTGCAGACTTGGCGGGGTTTTCGGATCCCGCCTTTTTCATGTCCCTGGAGGGGCCGTCAGGCGGCCGAGCGGGCCATTCCTGCGGCCAGGGGCGTCTGTCACGGCCGGCCGTCGGCGGTGGGAACGCCTACTCCGCCGAGGACGGTGAGGTCGGTGCGGTGCGGTGGGGACGACAGCAGCGCGAGGACTTCTGCGGGGCGGGGACCGTCGGCGGGTGGCGGAGCGGCAAGGGCGGCCTGCGCACTGGTGTCGTCCTGCCAGACCTCGGTGACGTGTACCGTGTCCGGGTCTGCTGTGTCCTGGCTGATCAGGTAGATCTCACAGCCGGGGAAGCCGTGCAGCCTTTCCGCGACCCTCAGCAGAACGGCGGCGAGTTCGCCGCCCCTGCCCGGATGCGCGGTCATGGTCATCAGTCTGCCGATCATGTTCAGACCAGAGTGGTGATGCAGAACGGGTGGCCGGCGGGGTCCAGCAGGACCCTCCACCGGTCGGGCTGGGGCTGGGTCGGGGCCTCGACAGCGCCCAGGGCCAGCAGGTGAGCCTGCGCGGACTCCAGGTCGTCGACGCCCAGTTCGATGTGGGCCTGCTTCTCCTGGGAAGGGTCCGGCCAGGTGGGACGCCTGTAGTCGGTCAGCCGATTGAACCCCAGTCCGGCCGAGCCCTCCTGGCCGAGCAGGATGAAGTCGTCGCTGGAGTAGGCGACGGGCAGGCCGAGGGCATCGCCGTAGAAGCGGGCCAGTTCGGCGGGGTCCGGGCAGTCGAAAGTGACGGCTGAGTAGCGGATCGCGGGTGCGGACGGGTTTCCAGTGCTCATGAGGAAGACGTTATGACGGGACCAGGACAGATTCGGTCCTGGTCATGCGGGACACTTCGGAACGTGATCAGCACATCCGCCCGTCTGCTGCGACTGGTCTCGCTGCTGTCCGCGCGGCCGTCGTGGACCTGCCGCGAGCTGGCCGACCGGATGACCGTCACCGAGCGCACGGTGCGGCGGGACATCGCCAGGCTCCGAGAACTCGGCTACGGAGTCGAGTCCGACCCCGGGCCATGGGGCGGTTATCACCTCCGCGCCGGAGCACGGGTGCCGCCGTTGATCCTCGATGACGAAGAGGCACTCGCCGTGGCCGTCGCGCTGCGCGAGGCCGCGCTCAGCGGCGTTCTCGGCGGCGACCAGGCCGCGTTGTCCGCTCTGCTGAAACTGCGTCAGGTTCTGCCACGCCGGATCGCGGACCGGCTGGGCGAGATGGACGCCGCCTTTGTTCACACCACAAGGCTCGACGAGCCGCAGATCGCGCCCGGCATGCTGCTGGAATTGGCCGGCGCGTGTCTCCGGGGCGAGCGCAGCCGCCTGTCCTACCGCGATCGGGAAGGGGAGGCCACGGTCCGGGACGTCGACCCGTACCGCCTGGTGCACACGGGACGCCGTTGGTACTTCGTCGCCCGGGACGTGACGCGGGACGAGTGGCGTACCTTCCGGGCCGACAGGGTCGGCCGGATACAGCCGACAGGGCGCCAGGTGGAACTCATCGACCCACCTGACCCGGCTCTGCTTGTTTCCCGCTCCATAGCGACGGGCGCCTACCCGCTCTATGTGACGATCCGCCTCCCTCTGCCCGTGGAGCAGGCGCTTCGGCTGATCCCGCCGACGGTCGGTACCCACCGCCCGGAGGGCAGCGACGCCACGATCGTCGACATCGGCGGCCCCGACGCGGACGGGCTCGCCAAGTACCTCCTCAGCCTGGCCACACCGCTGCGGGTCCTGTCACCGGACGACGTGCGGACAGCGCTGCTGCGCCGTACCCGGGAACTGTTCGAGGACAACGTGAACGGTCAGCCCCGGTAGGGAGACGCTGCACGAGGCATTCAAGAAAGCTGAGCTTCGAGTTCGGCGACACGCCTGTCGAGAAGGCGGTTGTTCTCGCGCGCCCCCTTCAACCGGTCTTCCAGCAGGTAGGCGTACGTCCGAGCAGTCCCAGCGGTACACGTGTACAGGTACGCGTCCGCCAGGTCGAAGACTCCTGTTGCCGGGGGCGGAGCCGGGGCCGGAACGCCCCGCGTGGTCAGGGCGTCAGCACGGTGACTCCCTCCGGCGCCGTCACCTGGGCCGTTCCGTCTGCCGTCACCGTGACGTCCAGCCGGCCCCCGTCGACCTGGAGTCCGTTCACGGTCAGCGGACCGTAGTTGCGGGCGAAGGTGGGAGCCACCGTGACCGTGCCGCCCGGGACGTCCGCGTTCAGGCCGAGGGCCGCCCGGAGCATCAGGACCGAGGACGCCGCCGCCCATGCCTGGGGCCTGCAGGACGCGGGGTAGGGGGCGGGCCCGGTACCCGCCTCTCTGCCGTGGCCGGCGAAGAGTTCGGGCAGGCGCGCGTCGAAGGACGCCGATGCCGTCAGCAGGCCGTCGGCCAGGGAGGCGGCGGCGTCGGGGAAACCAGCCCGTACCAGGCCGTGCACGGCGATCGCGGTGTCGTGCGGCCAGATCGAACCGACGTGGTAGCCGTAGGGGTTGTAGCCCACGGCTTCGCCGCTCAGCGTGCGCAGACCGTACCCCGAGTCGAGGTCGGACCCGGTGAGCCTGGCGGCCAGCAGCGCGCTCTCCTCCGCGTTGAGCAGGCCCGTGCCGAGCAGGTGGCCGAAGCCGGAGGTGACCGAGTCGACCGGTCGGCCGTCGCCGTCCAGTGCCACCGCCGGGTACGGGCCCTTCTCGTCCCGCACCCAAAAGCGCTCGCGGAAGCGGGTGGCGAGCCGGTCCGCCCAGTCCTCCCAGTCGTCCGCACCCGGGCGGCCGAACGCGCGCAGCAGTGCGGCTCCGGCCCGGGCCGCCTCATAGGCGTACGCCTGCACCTCGCACAGCGCGATCGGCGGGTGGGCGCGGCGGCCGTCGCGGTAGCGGATGGCGTCGTCGGAATCCTTCCAGCCCTGGTTGGACAGGCCGTGGCCACCGGTCTGGTCGACGTACTGGAGGAATCCGTCGGTGCCTGCCGCGTCCCGCAGCCACGCGAGCGCCGCCTCGGCGTGCGGCAGCAGTTCCTCGACCTCGGCCGGTGCCATGCCCCAGCGCCAGGCGTCGTGGAGCAGACTGATCCACAGCGGCGTGGCGTCGACCGTGCCGTAGTACACCGGCGGGAGGGAGAGCCGGTCCCCCAACTGGAGCGTGGCGCGGCGCACTTCGTGCAGGATCTTGCCCGGCTGCTCCTCCGTGGCCGGGTCCGAGGCGGAGCCCTGGCGGCGGGCGAGCGTGCGCAGGGTGCCGGCGGCGAGGTCCGTGCCGAGCGGGAGAAGCATGCGGGCGGCCCAGAGCGCGTCGCGGCCGAAAAGGGTCAGGAACCAGGGGGCGCCGGCGGCCAGGAACTGGTCCGGGTGGTCCGGGTCGGATGACTGGCGGTCCGTCAGACGCAGGCGGTCCAGGTCGGCAAGGGACTGGGACAGCCACTGGTCGAAGTGACGGTCCGAGCTGTCCAACATGGGGACGCGCCAGGGCAATCGGTCCGCGGGCGGGGCCGGGAACTGGTCGCCGTCCGCGTAGGCCGCCGTACAGGTCAGTGTCACGCTCCACGAGGTACCGGGCTTGAGCTCGACGTCGTAGCACAGTTCGCCCGTCGGCACCTCAAGCGCGTCCGGCGCAGGGTCGGCGGTCAACCGTACGGTGAAGTCGTCCGCGGACCAGGTCAGTGCGATGGTGCCGTCGTCCGCGACCTGCGCCGGTGCCTCTTCGATGACGTGCCCCGACTTGACCTGTTCCATGGTGGCGAGGTCGGTCCCGGCGCTCACCGTGAGCCGGAAGCGGACGTGTTCGCCGCCCGCGTTGGTGACCTCGAAGACCTCCTCGAACCGGCCGTCGGCGGTGCTGCGGCGGCGGTGCAGGGTGACGGCAGGGTCGGGTGTCACCTCGCCGAGGCCGCGCAGGATCGCCCGGAAGCCGGCGCGGTCGGCGCCGCGCAGGCCGCCTTGGACCGGGGCCAGGGCGATGCCCTCGGCCCTGGCGGTGAGCCGGGACAGGACTCTGCGGTCGCCGTGGTAGAAGCCGTCCGCACCTCCGCTGAGCTGCCCGTCCGCACGCGAGATCGCGAGGCTCGGCGCGTGCAGCGTGACGACCGCGTCATGCAGGAACGGCTGCAGGCCGCCGGTCGCGGACGGAGGCGTCGTGACCGGGCCGTTGGTGTCCTGGGTCTTGACAGTGGTGTCCAAGGAAGTAGAACCTCTCAGCGTTGGATCGTTCAAAAAACACTAAGTCAGATGTCAGAGCGATGACAACGGGTTTGGAACGCTAAAACCAACACGACATCTCCTCAGCAGGTCTCAGCAAGTCGGAGAGCCGCATGCCCCGCTCCAGCAGAAGTTCCTCGGCCAAGGGTGGCCAGGTGACCCTCGCGATGGTCGCCGCCCGGGCCGGGGTCTCCCCGCAGACCGTCTCGAACGCGATCAACTCGCCGGACATGCTGCGGCCCGAGACCCTGGAACGGGTCCGCCGCGTGGTCGACGAGATGGGCTACCGCCCCAGCCGCGCCGCACAGACGCTCCGCACCCGCTCCAGCAGGCTGATCGGCTACGGCATCCAGCCCGGCCCGGCCAGCTCCCCGGTCCTGGACCGGTTCCTGCACGCCCTGTCGCAGGCCGCCGACGAGGCCGGCTACCGGATCCTGCTGTTCGCCTCCCCACCCGGCCTCCCGTCCCTGGACGGGTACGAGGAACTCCTCGACCAGCACGAGGTCGACGGCTTCGTCCTCAGCGGCACCGAGCACGGCGACCCGCGCCAGGCATGGCTGGCCAAGCGCGGGGTGCCGTTCGTCGGCTTCGGGCGTATGTGGTCGGGACGGCAGATCGGCGACTGGGTCGACGTCGACGGCGCCTCGGGCACGGACGCCGCCGTCGAGCACCTGGTCTCCCTCGGACATCGCAGGATCGCCTTCCTGGGCTGGGAGCGCGGCTCCTCCGCCGCCGGTGACGACCGCGCCGAGGGCTGGCAGCGGGCCATGCGCCGGCACGGCCTGCCGGTCCGCGGGCGGCGCGCGCAGAGCGTGAACGAGATCGACGCGGCCCGCACCGCCGTGCAACCGCTCCTGGACGGGGGCGCGACCGCCGTGGTCGCGGCCAGCGACATGCTGGCGCTCGGCTGCTACCAGACGCTGCGCGAGCGCGGCGCCACCCCCGGCCGGGACGTGGCCGTGGTCGGCTTCGACGACTCGCCGACCGCCGAGATCCTCTACCCCGCCCTGACCTCGGTGGCCCAGCCGCTGGAGGAGGTCGGCCGGGAGTGCGTACGGCTGCTGCTGGCCCGGATCGGCGCGCCCGACGCGGCGCCGGAGCGTCTGCTGCTGGAGCCGTCGCTGGTCGTGCGCGACAGTGTCCGCGCGCCGGGCGGCGGCGAGGCGACGGAGACCGCCTTAGCCGAGTAGCGAACCGCCTCGGTCCTTCGGCGAACGCCTCGATCTTTTGGCCGCCGCCGACGCCTCAACCGGGCAGCGACCCGCCGGGCACTTGACCCGCCCCGGCTCCGTGTCGCCCCAGAAACGTCCCTCCCCTCCTCCCCCACCCCGGGCCCGCGTCCCCGCGTCGACCGGGTGGAGCCGCACGCAACACCCGTAACCATCGGAGGATTTCCATGGTCAACCGTCCGGCCGCCACGGCCCTCGTCACCTGCGCGGTGCTGCTGGCCGCCACCGGCTGCTCGTCGAGTTTCGACAGCGGCGACAAGACAGCCCAGGACAGCAGTTCCAAGCAGCACCTGACCGTGCTGATAGCCAGCTCCGGCGACGCGGAGACCAAGGCCGTCAAGGACGCGGCGGCCGCGTACGCGAAGGAGTCCGGCAACACGGTGACCGTGGACGTCGCCAAGGACATCAACCAGCAGCTCGCCCAGTCCTTCGCCGGGCACAAGCCGCCGGACGCCTTCTACGTCAACTCCGACCAGTTCGCCAACTACGCCAAGGCCGGCTCCCTTTACCCGTACGGCGACCAGGTCGAGGACGCGGACGACTTCTCCGCGCAGCTGCGGACCTCGTTCACGTACGACGGGAAGCTGGTGTGCCTGCCCAAGGACACCTCCACGCTCGGCCTCGCGATCAACACGGACCTGTGGAAGAAGGCCGGGCTGACCGACAAGGACTACCCGACCACCTGGGCCCAGCTGAAGACGGTCTCGGCCAAGCTGACCTCCGGCAAGGTCACCGGGCTGGTCGTCAACGGTGAGTACGCGCGGCTCGGCGTCTTCATGAAGCAGGCAGGCGGCTGGATCACCGACGCCGACCAGACGAAGATGACCGCCGACAGCACGCAGAACGCCCAGGCTCTCTCCTACGTGCAGTCCCTGCTGAAGTCGGGTTCGCTGAAGTTCGCCAAGCAGGTCGACACCAACTGGGGCGGCGAGGCCCTCGGCACCGGCAAGGCCGCCATGACCGTCGAGGGCAACTGGCTCACCGGCGGCATGAAGGCCGACTACCCGAACGTGAAGTACAAGGTGGTCCCGCTGCCCGCCGGCCCGTCCGGCAAGGGCACGCTCGCCTTCAGCCAGTGCTGGGGCGTGGCCCAGGACAGCGCCCACCGGGCCGCGGCCGTGGACCTGGTCAAGTACCTCACCACCAGCGCGGAGCAGGTGAAGAACGCCGCCGCCTTCGGCGTGATGCCGTCCCGCACCAGCGCCCAGGCCGAGTACGCGAAGGAGAATCCTTCCGCCAGGGCCTGGGTGGACGGCAGCGCCTACGCGCAGGGTCCGGTGACCATCGCCGGCTTCGACAAGGTCCTCACCCAGTTCAACACCGAGCTCGCGGCGCTGACCACCACCGATCCGAAGAAGATCCTCGCCGACCTGCAGAGCAACGGCGAACAGGCCCTGACGAAGGGCGACTGAGCCGCCATGCCTCCCCGTGACACCACACCTACGGTGACAGGCGGCACCTTCCAGACGGCCGACCTGCAGGGCGCACCTGACGCGCCCGGCGGGTCCGGCCCGGCCGCGGCGCCCCGCACCAGGCCCGCCCCGCGTGTGGGGCGCCGTGGCGAAGGGACCTGGGGCTGGCTGTTCGTCAGCCCCATGGTGATCGTCCTGGGCCTCTTCCTGGTCCTGCCGATCCTGATGGCCCTGTGGGTCAGCCTGCTGCACTGGGACGGCCAGTCCAACCCGTTCAGCGGGCACGCCGAGTTCGTCGGCCTCGACAACTACCGGGCCCTGCTCACCCAGAACGGCCTCGACCGCACCCTGTTCGCCACCGCCCTGCGCAACAACCTCTACTACGTGCTGCTGACCGTGCCGCTCCAGACCGTCCTGGCGCTGGGCCTGGCGCTGATCGTCAACCAGCGGATGCTGCGCGGCCGTAGCGCCCTGCGCACCGTGTTCTTCTTCCCCTCGGTGACCAGCTCGATCGCGGTCTCCACGGTCTTCCTCTTCCTGTTCCAGGGCAGCGGCGCGGTCAACACCCTGCTGTCCTGGCTCGGGTTGAAGGGCCCGAACTGGTTCAACGACCCGCGCGGGGTCCTCTCCCTCCTGCTCGGCGGCCTCGGCCTCGTCGACCCCGACAAGCCCTCGGGCGCCCTGGCCCAGCACTCCTTCATGGGGCTGTCCTGGTTCGACTGGCTGTCCGGACCGTCCGTCGCGATGTGCACGATCATCCTGCTCGCGGTGTGGACGACCTCCGGCACCTTCATGCTGATCTTCCTCGCGGCGCTCCAGAACATCCCCCGGGAACTGGAGGAGTCGGCCGCCATCGAGGGCGTCAACCGCTTCCAGATGCTGCGCCACGTGACGCTGCCCGCCCTGCGGCCCGTCCTCTTCCTCGTCCTCACCCTCGGCCTGATCTCCACCTGGCAGGTCTTCGACCAGGTGTACGTCATGAGCCAGGGCGCCCCCGGCAACACCACCCTCACCCCGGCCTTCCTGTCGTACTCGACCGCCTTCGACGACGCCAACTACGGGCAGGGCGCGGCCATCGCGTTCCTCCTGCTCGCCCTGATCCTGACCATGACCGCCCTGCAACGCCTCGCGCTCCGCGAGCGCGGCGCCCACCGCCCCCGGAGGAAGCGATGACCGCCAAGTCCACGCCGGTCCGGACGAAGGTCGAGTCCGTGCCGGTCCCGGCGAAGGCCCGGTCACGAGGGCTTCCCGTACTCGGCCGCTTCCCGCCGGCGCTACGGGTCCTCGGATACACGGCCGTGGTGGCGGTCGGTCTGCTGTACCTCATGCCGTTCGTGATCCAGCTCGTGACCGGATTCAAGACGGACCCGGACGCGGCGGCCCACCCCCTCGGCCTGCTCCCCACCACCCCGACAACCGCCGCCTACCAGCGCCTGTTCGGACTCAGCAAGGCCGGCGAGGGCGTGCCGTTCCTGCGCTGGCTGGGCAACTCGACGTTCATCGCGGTAGTGGTCACCGCGGGACGGGTCCTCTTCGACTCGATGGCGGGGTACGCGCTGGCCCGGCTTCGATTCCGGGGCCGCGCCGTGCTGTTCGGCTTCGTCCTCGCTGTCATGGCGGTGCCCGGCGTGGCCCTGCTGATCCCGAGGTTCCTGGTCCTCAACACGCTCGGACTCTTCGACACCTACACCGGCATGATCCTGCCGCTGATGGTGGACGCGGCCGGCATCTTCATCATGAAGCAGTTCTTCGAGTCGATCCCCCGCGAAGTGGAGGAAGCCGCACGCGTCGACGGCGCCGGAGTCTTCCGCATCTTCTGGTCGATCGTCCTGCCCATGGCCCGCCCCGCCCTGCTCACCCTCACGATCCTGTCCTTCCAGGGCTCGTGGAACGAGTTCACCCACTTCCTCGTGGCCACCCAGTCCAGCCAGTACGAGACCCTCACCACCGGCCTCGCCCGTCTGGTCTCCGGCGGCCTGGGCGGCGGCACCCAGTACCCCCTGAAACTGGCGGCGGCCCTGCTGTCCACCCTCCCCGTCGCGGCCCTGTTCTTCTGCTTCCAGCGCTACTTCGTGCAGGACGCGAACGCCGGAGCGGTCAAGGATTGACTTGCTCCTCGGGCTGGAGCCCGAGGATTCTGGCCTTCTCGTCCGTTACTGTGCCGCTACGCGGCACAGGGTTCGGGCGGGGATCCGTGGCTTCCTGTTTCTTCGCGCCGTGCCGGGACGAGTCCTGGTCCTACCGGCGCTCCGCAGGCTGTCATGGCCGGCGACGGTCCGTGCGTGCGTGAACTGCGCGCTGGTTCAGCGGATGCGGGCCACGCCCGCGTAGATGCCGCTGCCCTCCGGTTCCTGGGCCGGGGCGGCGGGGGACCACTCCGTCGCCATCACCAGGCCGGGTGACACGAGATCCATGCCGTCGAAGAACCGCTCCACTTCCGGACGGGTGCGGAAGGCGAGCTGGATGCCGCCCCTGGCGTACTCGGCGACCACCTGTTCGACGAGGTCCGGGAACAGGTCGGACGCGGCGTGCGACAGGATCAGGTGGCTGCCCGAGGGCAGCGTGTCGACCAGGGCACGGACTATGTCGTGGGCGCCCTGCTCGTCGCTGATGAAGTGCATCAGCGCGATGAGCGACAGCGCGACCGGGCGGTCGAAGTCCAGGATGTGCCGGGCGTGCCGGACGATCGCCTCGGGGTCGCGCACGTCCGCCTGGATGTAGTCGGTCTCCCCCTCGGGGCGGCTGATCAGCAGCGCCTCCGCGTGCCGCAGGACGATCGGGTCGTTGTCGGTGTAGACGACCTTGGCCGACGGCACGACGTTCTGCACGATCTGGTGGAGATTCGGCTCGGTGGGGATTCCGGTGCCTATGTCCAGGAACTGGTCGACGCCCTGAGTGGCGAGCCACGCGGCAGCCCGGTGCATGAACTGACGGTTCTGCCGGGCGGCGTCCCTCGCCTCGGGCGGCAGCTTCTCACCGACCGCCTCGTCGACCGGGTAGTTGTCCTTGCCGCCGAGCAGCCAGTCGTAGACCCGTGCAGGGTGTGCCCTGCCGGTGTCGATCGACGGAGACGGCTGAGGGTCGGTCGTCATGGCAACTCCATCGCGCCGGTGAGAAGTACAGAGCGAGTTCGCGGTGATCGTACTCGGGCTTCTCATCTGCCTTGCACAGGGGCCGACTTGGGAAGCGCAGGGCATGCGCGTCTCCCGGCCCTCAGACCCAGCTGTCGAGCCACATCCTGGCCTGCCAGCCGGAGTACGGGATGGTCTGGCCGGTGTAGATCGGGAAGAAGTAGACGAAGTTCCAGGCGATGAGCAGGACCAGTACGCCCGCGGCCACCACGCCCGTCCGCCGCCGCCGTTCCGTCGCGCCCGGCGGTCCCAGCATGGCTCCGATCATCATCGTCACGGCCAGGCACAGGTAGGGCACGAAGACGACGGCGTAGAAGGAGAAGACCGTACGGTCCTGGTACAGGAACCACGGCAGATAGCCGCCGCCGACCGCGCACAGCACGGCGCCGGCCCGCCAGTCGCGGCGCAGTGCCCAGCGGTGGAGCAGATAGACCAGGGCGCAGCACGCGGCCCACCACAGGACCGGCGTGCCCAGGGCGAGGACCGTCCGGGTGCAGGCGGACGCCGCGTGGCAGCCGTCCTCGCCGGGTTCCGGCGAGTCGTAGGAGAACAGCACGGGGCGGCCGAGGACCAGCCAACTCCAGGGATTCGACTGGTACTTGTGGGGTGTGTGCAGCCCCACGTTGAACTGGTACACCAGGTACTCGTAGTGCCACAGGCTGCGCAGCGGGGCCGGTATCCACGACCAGGTGCCGCCGCGGCCGTCCGCCCAGTGGCGCCCCCAGCCGTCGTCGGACAGGAACCAGCCGGTCCAGGTCACCAGGTAGGTCGCGACGGCGACCGGCGCGAGGGAGAGCAGCGAGGGGCCGAGGTCCCTGCGCAGCACCGCCCGGTACGGGTGGCGGGCCCCGGCCACCCGGCGCGCGCCGACGTCCCACAGCACGGTCAGGACCATGAAGAAGACCAGGAAGTAGAGGCCGTTCCATTTGGTGGAGGCGGCCAGGCCCAGGAAGAGACCGGCGGCGAGCCGCCAGGGCCGCCAGCCCGTTCCCGCACGGTCACCGGTGTCGCCGTCCGGCCGTATCCGGCCGTCCGCGCCGGCCGGCAGTGCCGCCGCGAGCCGGGCCCGCGCCCAATCCCGGTCGACCAGCAGGCAGCCGAACGCGGCCAGGGCGAAGACCATCACGACGAGGTCCAGCAGCGCGGTACGGCTCATCACCACATGCAGGCCGTCCATCGCCAGCAGCGCGCCGGCCAGACAGCCCAGGAAGGTGGACCGGAACAGGCGGCGCCCGATCCGGCACAGCATCAGGACGGACAGGGTGCCCAGGAGCGCGGTCATGAAGCGCCAGCCGAACGGGGTGAGGCCGAACAGCCCCTCGCCCAGGGCGATCACCCACTTGCCGGTCGGCGGGTGCGCGACGAAGGAGCCCGCGTCGGAGAGCGGGATCATCTGCGGGTGGGCGAGGATCTGCGGGTCGGCGATCTTGCGGTCCGGCCAGGTGCCCTCGTAGCCGAGGTGCAGCAGTGACCAGGCGTCCTTGGCGTAGTAGGTCTCGTCGAAGACGATCTCCCGCGGCCGGCCGAGCCGCCAGAACCGGATCGCCCCCGCGAGTACGGCGACCAGCACCGGCCCCAGCCACTCCATCGCCCTCGCGACGCGGCCCGCCGCCGCGGGCGCGAGCCCGACGAGCGCCCCCAGGCGGGGGGACGGTTCCGGAAACGGCGGGACAAGTCGCTCCCGGACATCGACGGGTGGACGGCCGGGAGCCCACCCCGCGATCCGGCGAGCCCGGGGGTGTTCCATCGCGTCCATTTCATCGAGCAACTGAGCCACGTCAGTTGGACGCGTTTTCCCCCACCGGGGTTGCAGTTCCGAGCACCTCTGCTGTCACTCCTGCATCACAGTCACCCGCATCGCAGTCACTGCTCGCCGTGCTCGCCGTGCTGGCGGCGGATTCTGGCGGCCACCTCGTTCTTCTCCGTCTCCCACCAGGGACGGACCCGTTCGGCGGACGCGGCGGGCTGGGCGGACGGGGTGGACGGGGTCGACAGAGCAGAGGCGGTGGACGCGGTGGATGGAGTGGAGACGGCGACCGCTGCGGCGGCCTGCTGCTGGTCCAGGTGGCGGTCCAGGGCCGCCGTCTGCACCCGTTCCGCCCGCGCCCACTGGAACAGGATCATCAGCAGGAACGGCAGCGCGACCAGCTCGGCGATGCTCAGCATCGCGCCGCCGCCGATCTGCTGGTCTTGCCGGACGTCCGGGGACCAGGACGGGTGGTGGTGCAGATACCAGGCACCGGCGATCAGCGTGCCGTGCGTCATGACGACCACGCCCGGGATCGCGTCGATCACGCCGTCCAGGAAGACCAGGCCCGCCCGGACCGGGTGGGTGCACCAGGCGGGGAGGGTCTCCTCCCGGGTCAGCACCGGTACGACGAACAGGCAGCCCGCCGCCAGCAGGTGCAGGTACATCAGCTCGTGCAGCCAGCCCACCCGCAGGGCGGTACCGAAGTACGGGGTGAAGTAGACGGTCAGCTCGGTGGCGAGCACCAGCCCCGTGCTGACCAGGGGGAAGGTCAGGAGGCGGAGCACCCGGCCGGTCATCGTGCGGCGGAGCCGTGCCGCCGCGCGCTCCGGGAGCGCCTGCACCGCGAGACGGAGCGGGTCGCCCAGCGCCAGGCCCAGCGGCGCGACGAGGTCGAGCAGGATGTTCTGGACGGCGGCCGGCCAGAACAGCACATGGTCGTAGACGGCGAGGGCCGACATCGTCGCCACCACCAGCGCGCCCAGACCCAGGACCGTGAAGGCGGCGGTGCGGGCCGGTGACCAGGGCTCGCCCTTGGCGCGTACCCGCAGCACGCCCCAGCCGTACAGCCCGCCCAGCACCACGACCAGCAGCAGCGCCGGTACGTCCAGCTGCCACGACGTCAGCAGCCGGCCCGCGGTCAGCTCGGCCATCGCGCTCATCCCGCTCACCCTCCTCGGGTCTTTGGGTCCCTCGGTCCTACGGCCCTGCGGCCCTGCGGCCCTACGGCCCGGGACGAAACGGGTCAGGTCAGACCCACTGCGCGACGCTATACCCGGCCCGCCCGGCGCTCGCAGCGGGGTTGTGAACAGGTGGTGATCGACGGTAGGTGAGCGCGTTCTGGCACGAATGAGTGAGTCTCCGGGCGGTGGCGGGCGCACGCGCCGGGTGGGGAACGAAGTTTCCTGTCTCGAATGCGTGACCTCACTCGGTGGTGGTCGTTGGGTGGGTGACGGAATGAAGACGCGCCCTGGGGCACCCGATCCGGCGTCGGACGGCACCGCCCCGCACCCACCAGAGCGATGGGTGCGGGCATCGGACCGTCCAGGCCAGTTCGGTGGCCCCAGGCCGTGAGGGGCACCGCCCCCGCATCCCCGGACCACGGACACGATCCGTGCCGCCCGGACGCGGCGCGAACGCGGTCGACCAGAACGCCCAACACCGTCCGGGGCGTCCGGCTGAGCACGAATCCTGGCAACAGGACTCACTCCCGCTCAGTCTCCAGGAACGGTTGCGTGTGACACGCCCGGCGGGCCGCCCCGCGTCACAGTTCTGTGCCGGACGAGGGGTGATCCTTGTTCACTTTCGCCGGACCGTGCCTAGGGTGATCATCGCGGTTACGGATCTTGACCGGGTCCGGCTCCGCAGGGACTGGTTTTACGCACTGGGGGGCGTTTTCATCATGGGGGAACGATCTGTCATGCCCCGGCGTGTGCCGGCGCGGCCCGTCGCCGCGGTTCTGGCCGCCGTCGGGGTCGTCGCCGGGGTGCTGGTCGGCAGACCGGGGCTGGAGTCGGTGGCCGGGTGCGGGACCTCGGGGGACCTCTATCCGTCGCAGACCGCGCGGGACTGGGTGTCGTACGCCGATCATGTCGTCGTCGCCAGCCCGACCCGGGAAGAGGAGACCAACCGGCGGAACTACAGCAAGGGGTCGATCGCGTACGCGATGGACCGGCTGGTGAGCTTCCGGACCGAGAGCCGCCTGTGGTCCCGCAGCTCACCCCGCCGCGCCGTCGGGTCGGACTTCGACATGGTCGCGCCGGGCTGGGAGGTCTACCGGTCCAGCGGCACCCGGGTGGCGCAGCCGGCCACCGACGCGCCCCGGCTCCAGGTCGGACACACCTATCTGCTCGCCCTGCGCTGGCGCGAGGGCGGCTGGGTGGTCCTCGGCGAGGGCGCGGCCGTGCCCTTCGACGACCACACCGGCGACCAGGGCGAGTGGTGCGGACGGGTACTGAGCAAGGAGGACGTCGCCGAGGGCGAGCGGTTCTCCCGGCACGACGACCACAGCCTGGAGAAGGCGGTGCTCGGCCGAAACGAGGACGCCGTCAAACGCATCCTGGACAACGCCGCCCACCACTGAGCCGGGCCACGCCCGCGTACCGCCCCGCCGGTGTCGCCCCGCCCGACCCTCCAGTACACAGGCGCCCACATCTCCCCCACTGAAATGGCATGAACAGTTCACCTGTCCTCCATATTCGACGCGCTGGTGCGCAAGGAACCGGCCATTGACTCTCCCCGCGCGGCACCCCATTCGGGGCCGTGTGGGGAGAATCGTTTCGTATAGGGGGGGCACAGTGGTGTCCGCACTTGAGGGTTCCGCCGGGGCGGAATCCGAAAGACCCGTGCCCAGGCGGCTGTCCGCCGCCCGGGGGCTCGGGGACCGGATGTTCCGGTACCAGTTGACGGCCACGGGCGGCATCGTCCTCGCCATCATGGCCGCCGTAGGGCTGTTCCTGCTGCTCCGGGCCGGGCAGGCACTGCGGGCCAGAGGCGTCTGGGCCTTCCTGACGACCGCCGAATGGCAGCCGGACGTGCACAGGTTCGGCATCGCGGCCGTGCTCACCGGCACGCTGCTCATCGCCGCCGTCGCCGTCACCATCAGCGTGCCGCTGGCCATCGGCACCGCCCTGTTCATCTCGGACGTGGCGCCCCGGCCCCTGCGCCGCACGCTCGTCACGATGGTGGACCTGATGGCCGCGGTGCCCTCCGTGGTCTACGGCCTGTGGGGGCTGTTCTTCCTCCAGCAGCACGTGATCGGGCTCTCCCGCTGGCTGTCGGACTGGTTCGGGTGGATCCCGTTCCTGCACGTCGACGGTGTCCAGCCGGGCGAACCCCTGGCCTCCCAGAGCGTCTACACCGCCTCCACCTTCGTCGCCGGAATCGTCGTCGCCCTGATGGTCGCGCCGATCCAGTGCTCGGTGATGCGCGAGGTGTTCGCCCAGGCACCGGCCGGTGAACGCGAGGGCGCCTACGCGCTCGGCGCCACCCGCTGGGGCATGATCCGCGCGGTCGTACTGCCGTACGGGATGGGCGGGATCATCGGCGGCACCATGCTGGGCCTGGGCCGGGCGCTCGGCGAGACCATCGCGGTCTACCTGATCATCTCCCCGGTCTTCGTGATCCAGCCGCACATCCTGCAGACCGGTTCGAACTCGGTCTCCTCCCTCATCGCCCTGCACTACGGCGATGCCTCCACCTTCGGCATGTCGGCGCTGATGGCCGCGGGCCTGGCGCTGTTCCTGCTCACCCTGGCGGTCAACTTCACCGCCTCCTCGATCGTGGCGCGGTCACGGTCCGGCGCGCAGAGCGAGGCGTGACGATGACCGTCGTAGACCTTGAGAAGAACGTTCCGCAGGACGCCCCCCGGGACGTGCCCGCCGACGGCATCCCGAACGACGCCGTCGCCGAGCTCCCCGACATTCCGCGCCGGATCGGCGGGTTCACCCGCTCCGGGGTGCTGTCGCTGTTCGGCGCGGCCGCCTCCGGGCTGTGCACCGCCGTCCTGCTCTTCGGTGAACTCGCGCCGTTCTCCGGGGCATTGGGGTTCTTCGTCACCGCATACCTTTCATTCGTAGGTGTCTACGCGGTGTTGACAGGCCTTGAGGAGGACGGGCAGGCGGTACGGGACCGGGTGATGACCGTCGTCCTGTGGACCGCGGGCGGGCTGATGTTCTTCGCGCTCGCCATGGTCGTCGGCTTCACCGCGTGGCGCGGCCGGGAGGCCCTGCCGCACGGCAACTTCTTCACCCAGGACATGCAGGCGGCGGGCCCGCTCGACCCGCTGACCCACGGCGGCATCGCGCACGCCATGCTCGGCTCGCTCATCATGATCGCCATCGCGCTGGCGATCACGGTCCCGCTGGGGCTGGCCTGCGCGGTGTACCTCAACCAGATCCGCGGCCGCTTCTCGCGGTTCGTCCGTACGATCGTCGAGGCGATGACCGCGCTGCCGTCGATCGTGGCCGGTCTGATGGTGTACGCGGTCTGGATCCTCGGCCTCGGCATGCAGAAGTCGGGTCTGGCGGCGGGCTTCGCGATCAGCGTGATGATGCTGCCGATCGTGATCCGCGCGGCGGACGTGGTGCTGCGCCTGGTGCCGGGCAACCTGACGGAGGCGTCGGAGGCCCTCGGCGCCCCGCGCTGGCGGACGGTGTGGCACGTGGTCCTGCCGACGGCTCGCTCCGGTCTCGCCACCGCCGTCATCCTCGGCACGGCCCGCGGCATCGGCGAGACCTCCCCGGTCCTGCTCACGGCGGGCTTCACGGCGGCGCTCAACGCCGACCCGACGAGCGGCCCGATGGTCTCCCTCCCCCTCGCCGTCTTCAACTTCGTCAAGTCCCCCGAGCCGACGATGATCGCCCGCGGTTTCGGCTCGGCGGCGGTCCTGATGGCCCTGGTCCTGGTCCTCTTCACGATCGCCCGGGTGATCGGCGGCCGCGGCCCCGGCCACCAGAACAAGCGGCAGGCGAAGAGGGCGACGCGGGCTTCGCGGAGGGATGCGCAGAGATTCGCGGAACTCCACACGCCGGGACCGGAGTTGTTCGAGACCGAGAACCGTGACAACTCGGGCGAGAGCAACGAACCCAGGGGCGCGGGGAACGGCGCGACCAGCCCCCACCCACCCGCACCCGACAACGAGACCGAACACGGCCCCACGGACGGAGACCGTCACTGATGTCCAGCCCTGTCATCAACACCCTGAGACGGCTGGGCATCCTCGCCGCGCTTCTCAGCATCCTGAGCCCTCTCACCGTCATCGGCATCGCGCAGAGCGCGTCCGCCGACAGCTACACCCCCATCGCCGGCGCCGGCTCCACCTGGGCCGAGAACGCCGTCGACGAATGGCGTCGCGCCGTCAACCAGTACGGCATGCGGATCAGCTACGCCGGCACCGGCTCCTCCGACGGCCGCCGCCAGTTCCTCTCCGGCACCGTCGACTTCGCCGTCTCCGACATCCCCTTCCAGACGAACCCCACCGACGGCAGCGCGGCCGAACGCCCGGCCTCCGGGTCGTACGCCTACATGCCGATCGTGGCCGGCGGCACCGTCTTCATGTACCACCTCACCGTCAACGGCAAGCGGGTCACCAACCTCCGCCTCTCCGGAGACGTGGTCACCAAGATCTTCACCGGGGTCATCAAGACCTGGGACGACCCGGTGATCAAGGCCGACAACCCCGGCCTCCAGCTGCCGCACCGCACCATCGTCCCGGTGGTCCGCTCCGACGGCTCCGGCTCCACCGCCCAGTTCACGATGTGGATGGCGAACCAGCACAAGTCGCTGTGGAACGCGTACTGCGCGAAGGTCGGCCGGTCCGGGTCCTGCGGCCAGACCTCGTACTACCCCACCGTCTCCGGCATGATCGCCCAGTCCGGTGACCTCGGTGTCGCCGGTTACGTCGCCCAGAACTAC
Source organism: Streptomyces sp. NPDC007157 (assembly GCF_040634235.1). NCBI lineage: Bacteria > Bacillati > Actinomycetota > Actinomycetes > Kitasatosporales > Streptomycetaceae > Streptomyces > Streptomyces sp. NPDC007157. The sequence continues at coordinate 31,452 of NZ_JBEYFE010000016.1, read as the reverse complement.
GGCGAGGGCGCGATCGGGTACGTCAACTACTCGTACGCGCTCAACGCGCACTACCCGGTCGCCAAGGTCCTGAACCACGCGGGCTACTACACCGAGCCCACCCCGCAGAACGTGGCGGTCTCGCTCCTCAAGGCGAAGATCAACACCAACAAGAGCTCGGCGGACTACCTCACCCAGCAGCTCGACGGCGTCTACAACGACTCCGACCGGCGCAACTACCCGCTGTCCAGCTACTCGTACATGATCCTGCCGCTGAAGGTGCAGGGCACCTTCACCAAGGCCAAGGGCAAGACGCTCGGCGCGTTCTCGTACTACTTCATGTGCCAGGGACAGCAACAGGCACCGAAGCTCGGCTACTCGCCACTCCCGATCAACCTCGTGCAGGCCGGCTTCGACCAGATCCGCCGGATCCCGGGTGTGCAGGCGCGGAACATCAACATCAAGAACTGCAACAACCCGACCTTCACGGCCGGCGGGCAGAACCGGCTCGCCCAGACCGCGCCCTACCCCGCCGCCTGTGACAAGAAGGGCGCCGCGCCCTGCACCACGGGCACCGGCGGCACCAAGGCGGGCACCGGCGACAACGGCGGCGGGACCTCCGGCGGCAGCGGCGGCACCGGCTCCGGCGGCGCGACCGGCACCGGCGGCGCCGGCGGAGGCTCCGCGGGGGGCAGCAGCGCCACGCCCTCCGTCGACCCCGACACCGGCCAGACCATCTCCCCGGACGGCACCGGCTCCGGCGGCACCGCCTCGGCCGGCGGTACGACCGCCGGCGGCACCGTCGCCCTCGCCCAGCCGGTCGCCGTGGCCACCGGGCACGGCTGGACCGCCACCCAGACGCTGATGCTGCTGGCCGCGGTCCTTGTCTTCGGCCTGCTTCTGCTGCCCTCGCTGGTCTCCCGGCTGGTCGGCAGCAAGGCCAACGGCAACGGCGGCAACGTCAACAGCCGCTCCGAAGACGGGAGTTCGCGATGAGACGCACCCGGATACGCAACGCGCTGATACGGCTCCTCGCCGGTGCCACCGTCGGCGCCCTCGCCGGACTCGCGGTCGCCCAGACCGCCCCCACCGCCGCCGCGGCCACCGGCTCCGCCGTGACCGTCTCCGGACGCGGTGAGTTCAAGGACATGAAGTTCACGGTCAGCCAGACCAAGGCCCTCACCAGCCAGGCCGTCACGGTCAGCTGGTCCGGCGGCACCCCGACCACCTTCGCGGGCACGCAGTTCAACACCGACTTCGTGCAGATCATGCAGTGCTGGGGCGACGACGACGGGACGGTCCCGTCGAATCCCGGCCCGGCGCGCACCCAGTGCCAGTACGGCGCCTCGCCCACCACCAGTCGCACCACCTGGCCGGGCAACGGCCAGGACGACACCCGGCAGGTGTTCTACAGCGCCGACCCCACGAACTACGGCCAGGACAACCGGTACGGCGCCGCCAACCCGAACGCCGGCGGCGAGGTCCCCTTCAAGTCGGTCGACGGCACCACGATCACCACGAACACCCAGAACAACGCGCTGTACAGCTACAACACCACCAACGAGATCGACTTCGGCCGGACCGGCTCCGACGGCACCGGCAAGGAGTTCTTCGAGGTCCAGACCGCCAACGAGGCACCCCACCTGGGCTGCGGTGTCCCGGTCAGCACCGACGGCGTCACCAAACCCCGCTCCTGCTGGCTGGTGATCGTCCCGCAGGGCCATCTGGACCTGGACGGCAAGCCGTACGCGGACCAGAGCCAGGTCAACGCGGGGTCCCCGGTCTCCTCCACCAACTGGAAGAACCGGATCGCGGTCGAACTGGACTTCAACAGCGTCGGGAACAACTGCGCCCTGGGCGCCGACGAACGTCCCACCACCGGCAGTGAGCTGGCGGCGGAGGCGATGACCAGCTGGCAGGCCCAGCTCTGCTCGGTCGGCAAGGTGTACAGCTACACCGAACTCGGCGAGCCGGACACCCGGTCCCGGCTGATCGCCGACGGCACGTCGGGGCTCGCCTTCACCACCCGGAAACTGGGCGCGGACCCGGCCGCGCCGGCACCCCCGGGTACGACGACGTACGCGCCGGTCGCGCTCTCCGGAGCCGTCATCGGGTTCACGATCGAACGCAGACCCGCGTCCGACGCACCGGACAGCATCAAGAAGCTCGCGGGCACCAAGGTCGAGTCCATCAAGCTCGATCCCCGTCTGGTCGCCAAGCTGCTCACCGAGTCGTACCGCAGTTCCACCTGGGGTTCGGTCATCAGCGGCAAGGCGGCCAAGGGCTACGGCTGGGCGAAGAACAACCCGGCCGGCCTCACCACGGACCCCGAGTTCATCGCCCTGAACCCGGAGTTCGCCTACCTGTCGGTCGCCGAGACGCCGTCCACCGACACCGACCTGGTCACCTCGATCGGCCACTCCGACACCGCCCGCGCGGTGTGGCAGTGGATCCTCGCCGACAAGGACGCCCGGCAGTTCCTCGCCGGTGTCCCCGACGACGACGGCATGCGAGTCAACCCGTACTACGGCACCAACGCGGACCTGAACCCGACCGGCGCCGCCTTCGACGCGTCGAACGCCGACGACTACCCGAAGAGCGACCCGTGGTGCACGGTCCCGCCCGGCTCCGGCGCACCGGACACGAACAAGCAGTGCATGATCGACTACCACCCCTACGTGGACGACATGCACTCCGGCGCCCTGCACACCCGGCGCGCGGACACCCTGTGGAAGTCCACGTGGGACGGTCTGGCCAGCCCGCCCGCGTACAAGAACTCCGGTCCGCAGCTGGTCGGTTCGCGCTTCGTCATCACGATCACGGACGCGGCCTCCGCCGCCCGCTACAGCCTCCAGACCGCCGAGCTGAAGAACACCGCAGGCAAGTACGTCGCCCCGACGTCGGCGGCCCTGACCGCGGCCGCCGCGACCGCCACCGGCTCCGGTGTCGCCGAGGTCACCCCGGCGAACGCCACGGCCAAGGGCGCCTACCCGCTGACCGAGCTGGTGTACGCGGCGGTGCGGCCCGGCAAGGTGAGCAAGGCCGCCCGCCAGGACTACGCGGCCCTGCTGCGCTACGCCTCGGCCACCGGTCAGACGCCGGGCTCCGAACCGGGCAGGCTGCCCGCCGGGTACGCCCCGCTCTCCACGAAGCTGCGCGCCGAGACCGTCAGGGCGGCGAACGCCCTGATCGACTACACCGGCCCCGCCACCGGCGGCGGCAGCGGCCCGGCGGACGGCGGCGGCACCGACACGAGCGGGGGCGGCGCCCCCGGTGACGCCGGAAACACCGGCGGCACGACCGGCGGCGCCGGTACGGGCGCGCCGGCCGGTGGCGCGAGTGCCTCGCCGAGCGCCAAGGCCTCGTTCGGCGGCGGCGAGGCACTGCAGACCACCGCGGCCGGCAACACCCCGGCCGACCCCGCGAATCCGCTGCGCTACGCGGTGCCGGTCGGGGCCGCGCTCGGGGCCGTTGCCGGAGTGGGCGCGCCCTTTGCCGGCGGTCGGCAGCTGTCGATTGCTTCCGTGACCACGGCAGTACGTCGTCTACGGATGCGTCGTGGCTGGTCGCGCAGTTCCCCGCGCCCCTGAAGGGGCGCTGCCCCCCACCGGAGTCGAGTACTCCCCACAGACGGCCGCCCGCCCCGAAAGGCAGTCGGGGCGGACGGCCCGTACCACCCTGCCAGATCCCTCTGGCAACACCCCAGCCAGCTAGTTCTCGTCAGGAGACTCTCGATGCGCAGACTGCGCTCTCAGGCGGCGTTCGTCGCCGCGGCCGTGGTGGCCGGCGGCATCGCCCTCGCCAGCCCGGCGGTCGCCGACCCCGACGCCAGTGCCTTCCGCCAGCTGGTCGGCGTGGGCTCGGACACCACCCAGGACGTCCTCAACGCCCTGGCCGGCGACACCGTCAACAGCACCAGCTACTCCGCCACCGCCGTGAAGTCGACGAACGGCGCGCGCATCGCGTCGTACGACGCGATCGAGCCCGGCACCGGCGCCACCGGCACCAAGATCACCACCCGCTCCGGCGGCACCACCTTCCTGCGCCCGAACGGCTCCGGCGCCGGTCGCACCGCCCTGAGCCAGTCGCTGACCGGCGACCTGGACGCCTCCGGTGCCTCGGTCAAGGGCCAGGTCGACTTCGCCCGCTCCTCCGGCGGTCCGTCCAACTCCGGCACCGCGCTCACCTACATCCCGTTCGCCCGTGACGCCGTCGGTGTCGCCGTCAAGGGCTCGGCCCTGGACACCCTGACCGTGCAGCAGCTGCACGACATCTACATCGGCCGCCTGACCGTGGTGAACGGCCAGACCGTGCACCCGAAGATCCCGCAGCAGAACTCCGGCACCCGCAAGTTCTTCCTGAACGCGATCGGCGTGGCCGACGGCGACGTCGCCGCGAACGTCACCGTCGTCCAGGAGAACCAGGCCAACCCGGCCCTCACCGAGGACGGCGCGCTCGTCCCCTTCTCCGTCGGTTCCTGGATCGCCCAGAACAACGGCGTCGCCCCCGACTACAGCAAGACGGCGGCCGCCGCCGGCGGTCACCTGGCCTCCGTGCAGCTGCCCGGCGACGACGGCGCCACCAGCCCGATCACCACGGTGAACGGCAAGCTGGCCCCGGTCAACGCCTACTACGAGAACTCGACGTTCGGCCGTGACGTCTACAACGTCGTGCCGAGCCGGGCGATCGACACCACGAGCATCTTCTTCGACAAGGACGTGTACGACGTCTTCGTCACCAGCGGCAGCCACACCGCGCAGCTGGCGTCGGACGCCGCCGAGTCGGTCATCGCCAAGTTCGGCTTCGTCAACGAGTCCTACAACGGCTCCATCTCCGTCGCCAAGCACGCCAAGCTCGGCGGCCTGGAGGAGGGCGGCACCTTCGACTCCTCGGTGCCGAACGCGCCCGCCGTGAAGAGCACGGTCGGCGACGCGAGCGTCAAGCTCACCTGGACCCCGAACGCCACCGTCCCGGCCCTGCCGGTCACGGACTACCGGATCACGCTGACCGACGCGGACGGCGGCCTCGTCGCCGTCAAGGACGTCTCGGCCACCACCCGGTCGTACTCCTTCACCGGTCTCGCGACCGGCACCTACACCGCCACCGTCACCGCCGACAACCTGAACGGCACGGGCGCGGCGGCCACCTGGACCGGTGCCGTCAAGTACGCCAGCACCACCAAGGCCACCACCGCCACCACCGCCTACGGCAAGACCCCGAAGGTCTCCGTCACCGTCACCGGCACGCACGGCGTGAAGCCGACCGGCAAGGTCACCGTCAAGGACGGCACCACGGTCGTCGGCACCGGCACCCTGGACTCGTCGGGCAAGGTCAGCGTCAGCCTGTCGAACCACCTCAAGGTCGCCACGCACTCGCTGTCGGTGTCCTACCCGGGCACCTCCAAGCTCAACGCGTCCGCCACGACCGTCTCCCTGAAGATCACCAAGGCGACGGCGGCGGTCTCCACCTCGCACCCCACCTCGGTGAGCCACACCGCCAAGGGCAAGGTCACCGTCAAGGTCACCGCGACCGGCACCACCCCGGGCGGCACCGTCCGCGTCTACCAGGGCTCCAAGGTGATCGCCACCGGCACCCTGAGCGGCGGCAAGGTCACCATCACCCTGCCGAAGCTGGCCAAGGGCAAGCACACCCTGCACGCCTTCTACGTCGGTTCCTCGACCGTGAACTCGAAGACCGGCGCCAACTTCACCATCACCTCCAAGTAACCCCCTGACGGGCCCGCCGGGAGCCATGCGGCTCCCGGCGGCCCCGCACGCGTCTTCCGAAGGAGGCGGGCCCCGTGACCGTCGCCGTACCGACACCGAAAGCTCTGGCCGCGGCCGTGCCGCGCAGGCCCGTCCACAGCCTCACCGTCGTCCGCCACCTCTCGCGCGGCGGACTGCTCAGCCTCGCCGCCCTGCTGCTCGGCATCACCGTGCAGCTGCTGGTGGTCAGCGGCGCCCAGCAACACGCCTCGCAGCACGCCGACTTCGACCAGCTGCGCGAACAACTCGCCCTCGGCACCGCCCCGGTGGCCCAGACCGGCCAGGACGGCAAGCTGCTGGCACCGGGCACCCCGCTCGCGATCGTCAAGGTGCCGAAGCTGGGCCTGAGCCAGGTCGTCCTGGAGGGCACCGACTCCGCCGTGCTGACCGACGGCCCCGGACACCGCCGGGACACCCCGATGCCCGGCCAGGCCGGCACCAGCGTGCTGATGGGCCGGGCGGCGGCCTACGGCGGCCCGTTCGGCAGGCTCTCCGAGCTGACCAGCGGCGACACCTTCACCGTGATCACCGGCCAGGGCAAGGCGGACTACCAGGTCATCGACGTACGACGGGCCGGGGACCCGGCACCGACCGCGCTCGCCGCCGGCAAGAGCCGCCTCGTGCTGATCACGGCGACGGGCCCGAAGTTCGTCCCCTCGGGTGTCCTGCGCGTCGACGCCGACCTGGTCTCCGAGCCGTTCCGGACCCCGTCGGCCGTGATCCGCGCCGGCACCCTGCCGGCCTCCGAGGAACCCCTCGCCCACCCCTCCGGGGTGCCGTGGCCGCTGGTGATGTGGCTGCAGGCGCTGCTGCTCACCGCCGTGGCCGCCGTCTGGGCCTGGCACCGCTGGGGCCGCCACCAGACATGGATCGTCTTCGCCCCGGTCGTCGCGGTGCTCGGCCTCCAGGTCGCGACGCGGACCACCGAACTGCTGCCGAATCTGCTGTGAACCAGGTGAATGAGATGACCGAGACCGCGACGACCGACACTGCCGCGACCCACACCGCCGCGACCGACACCGCCGTGCTGCCCGCCGCCGTCCCGGTGGTGGACGGCCCCGCCCCCGCCACCCTCGAAGCCCGTGCCGTCTCCGCCTGGTTCGGCTCCCACCAGGTGCTCAGCCGGGTGTCGCTGACCATGCCCGCGGGCGAGGTCACCGCGCTCATCGGCCCGTCCGGCTGTGGCAAGTCGACGTTCCTGCGCACCCTCAACCGGATGCACGAGATGATCCCCTCGGCGCAGTTCGGCGGCGAGGTGCTCTTCGAGGGCGAGGACATCTACGACCCGTCGTGGCGCCTGACCGACGCGCGCCGCAGGATCGGCATGGTCTTCCAGAAGCCGAACCCGTTCCCGGCGATGTCGATCTACGACAACGTGGTGGCCGGCCTGAAGCTGACCGGCACGAAGGTGAACCGCCGGGAGAAGGACGGGCTGGTCGAGAAGTCCCTGACCCGGGCGGGCCTGTGGAAGGAGGTCCGCGACCGGCTCCGGCAGCCGGGCGGCGCCCTCTCCGGCGGCCAGCAGCAGCGCCTGTGCATCGCGCGGGCGCTGGCGGTCCGTCCCCGGGTGCTGCTGATGGACGAGCCGTGCTCGGCCCTGGACCCCACCTCCACCCGCCGCGTGGAGGAGACCATCCACGACCTGGCCGGCCAGGTCACGATCGTGATCGTCACCCACAACATGCAGCAGGCGGCGCGCGTCTCCCAGCAGTGCGCGTTCTTCCTCGCCGAGCAGGGCACCCCGGGCGGCATCGTCGAACACGGCGCCACGGACGCCGTCTTCAACTCCCCGCAGGACCAGCGCACGGCCGACTACGTGGCGGGCCGGTTCGGCTGAGCCGGCTCAGCAGTACGGGGATTGGTTGGTGAGCGAGGCGGCCACCCGCATCCAGACGCCGAACTGCCGGTAGAGCGCGGGGAGCGGGCCACGGGCCTGGACGGTACGGCTGTCCGTGGCCGTCACTCCCGGGATGCCGAGGAGAACGGCGGGGACCGAGGCGGACTGCCAGCGGACGGCGAGCGTGGCGTCGCCGTCCGGCGGGGCGGGCCGCTTCGGCGCGGGCGCGAGGGCCTCGGACACGGCCTCCTCGATCGCCCGGCGGGCCTCCTCGGCCGGGCGCAGCTCGGCGGCGAACCGGTCGCGGGCGTACTTCACCGGGACGGTGGCGACGGATTCGTCCCACGCCGTCATCTCGGCGCACGCCGCGTCGTCACCCGTGAGGGCCACGACGGGGACGCCGAGCGCGGCGGCGGTGGCGTGCGCGAGCCCGATCTCGCCGACCGGCCTGCCGTCCAGCCAGATGTCCTCGATCTCGTGCCCCATGAAGCTGTGGCTGAGGACACCGAGGGCACCGGCCCGGGCGTGGTAGCCGACGAATATCGCCGCGTCGTCCCGCTCGGTGAGCCCCTCCAGCATGACCATCTTCTTCGGCTTGCCGCGCACCAGGCGGGCGGCGGGGTGCAGTGCCTCCGGCAGCAGGTTCCGCATGGGGCCGTGGGCGTCGTTGACCAGCACCTCGGTCGCCCCGGCGGCCACCGCGCCGCGCACGGCGGCGTTCACGTCCTCCGCCATCATCGACCGGCCGCGCTCGTAGTCCCGGCCGTCGGGCTGCACATCGTCCCGGTCGACGAGCCCGGTGATGCCTTCCATGTCCACGCTGATGTAAATACGCACGTCCTGAGGCTATCCGGACCCTACGTATTGTAGGTTCCCCATCGGCCACGGCGGCTCGTCAGCTCATCGGGGGTACTCATGCAGGGCACGGACACACAGGAGACGCGGCGCGGCCTCGCCCCCACGGTGGCGGTGCTGGTGGCGAGCCTGCTGGTCGCGGCGGTGGGGGTGTACGAGCTGTCCGGCTTCGGCCTGCACAGCCTCGACCGGCGCCCGCACCTGTTCAGCGACGGGCTGGCGACGGGCGGGGTGATCGTCGCGGCGGTGGCGGCGGGGGCGGCGATCGGGAACCTCGCGTGGGTGCTGGTCGCCCGACGGCGGGTCGAACGGGAGCATCCGTAGGAACGGGAACGTCCGCACGAGCGGGAGCATCCGTAGGAACGGGAACGTCCGCACGAGCGGGAGCATCCGTAAGAACGGGAACGTCCGCAGGAACGGGAGCATCCGTAGGAACGGGAACGTCCGCACGAGCGGGAGCATCCGTAAGAACGGGAACGTCCGCAGGAACGGGAGCATCCGCAAGGAGGGGCGCGTCCGTAAGAAGGGGGCTCCCCATTTCACACCGTTTTCCGCACCGCTTCCGCACCACGGTCGGCCTCTCCGCCGACTCCTGCCGTTACCCTACGGACTGTAGGGTCAGCTCCCTCCGCCATCGTCTCCGTCCCCGTCCCCCAAGGTGACCGGTCCCCATGCCCGCACAGCAGCCGACCCTGATCCCCGCGCGCGCGTCCGCCGACCGCCGCGCCCCCGCCACCACGCCCGGCGGCGTACTCCGCAGGCGGGCCGCCGACGCCACCGTCTGGTACCTGCGGCTGATCGCCGTACTGAACATAGCGGCGGTCATGTCCCTGCCGTTCCGGCACGAGGTCGACGAGCACAACAACGGCCGCCTCACCCTGCACCTCCACCGCGAGCACGCCCACCACTCCGGCCAGTTCTTCACCCCGTACCTGGCCACGGCCGGCCTGGTCTCGGCCGCCCTCGCCATCTTCTTCGTGCTGGTGATGCGCCGCCGCAAGCGAGCGGCGTGGGTGGTCAACATCTTCCTGTCCACCGCCCTCTTCGCCCTCTACGTCCTCGCCCTGACCCAGCACGAGTACCGCGCCCACGTCTTCAACTGGGTCTCCGCCGCCCTCACCGGCCTGTTCGTGGCCGCGCTGCTGATCAGCCGCCGGGAGTTCGACGCGGTCGGCGACCCGTCGAACCCGAGGCTGGCGCTGGCGGTGGGCGTGGGCGGCGTGACCGTCACCGGCGTCCTGGGCACGCTCCTCGTCCACGCCACGAACAAGCTCCCCGGCGCCACCCTCCCCGACGAGATCGCCTACACGCTCCTGCGGGGCATCAGCGTCGGCCCGCTCGCCGACCACGTCACCGCGGTGCACGCCCCGCGGTGGACCGACGTGATCATCAACGCCCTCCTCGCCGCCGCCTTCTGCCTGGTCCTGTACGCCGGCTTCCGGTCCCCGCGCGGCCGCCGCCTGCTCAGCGCGGAGGACGAGTCGAAGCTGAGGTGTCTGCTGGACCGGCACGGCGCCCGCGACTCCCTCGGCTACTTCGCCCTGCGCCGCGACAAGATGGCGATCTTCTCGCCCACCGGCAAGGCGGCGGTCACCTACCGCGTCGTCGGCGGCGTCAGCCTGGCCTCCGGCGACCCGATCGGCGACCCGGAGGCGTGGCCCGGCGCGATCGACGCGTGGCTGACGGAGGCCCGGCAGCACGCGTGGACCCCCGCGGTCATGGGCGCGAGCGAGGAGGCGGGCACGATCTACGCCCGGCACGGCCTGGACGCCCTGGAACTGGGCGACGAGGCGATCGTCGACATCGCCGACTTCACCCTCGAAGGCCGTGCGATGCGTGTGGTCCGCCAGGCCCACAACCGCGTCCGGCGGGCGGGTTACACGGTCCGCGTCCGCCGCCACGAGGACATCCCGCCCGACGAGATGTCCCTGCTGATCGACCGGGCCGACCACTGGCGCGACGGCACCACGGAACGCGGCTTCTCGATGGCGCTCGGCCGTCTCGGCGACCCGGCGGACGGCCGCTGCGTGATGCTGGAGTGCCGGGACGCCGACGACGTCCCCCGCGCCCTCCTCAGCTTCGTCCCCTGGGGCGAACAGGGCCTCTCCCTGGACCTGATGCGCCGCGACCGCGACGCGGAGAACGGCCTGATGGAGTTCATGGTCGTGGAACTCCTCCTCAAGGCACCCGACCTGAAGGTGGACCGCGTCTCGCTGAACTTCGCGATGTTCCGCTCGGTCTTCGAGCGCGGCTCCCGCCTCGGCGCCGGCCCGGTCCTGCGCCTGTGGCACGCGACCCTGACGTTCTTCTCCCGCTGGTGGCAGATCGAGTCCCTGTACCGCGCGAACGCCAAGTACCGCCCGATATGGGAACCGCGCTACCTGCTGTTCGCCCGGAGCAGCGACATCCCCCGCATCGGCCTGGCCAGCGCCCGCGCGGAGGGCTTCCTCACGGTTCCCTGGGGGTCATGACGAGGCCGGGGACCGCGGGGAGAGCAGCCCGGACGGCTTCGGCCACCCGGGGGAGGTCGACTCCCAGACGGGTCAGGCGGGGGAGCAGCTCGTCCAGGGAGAGCCCGGCGTAGTTGGTGATCTGCAGATAGTCGGAGATCGGGCTTCCCAGGTCGAGGGGCAGGTTCCTGGCGAAACCCCCCTGGTCGTATTTGTCGATGCACAGGCTGCGATCGATCTCGTCCAGGTCGTCGGCACCGAGGCCGGGCATACGGAACCCGAACGCCGTCAGACGTGCCACGACCTCCTCCTGCTCCATCAGGAGACTGCGGCCTACGGACACGAGGTGGTACAACGGCACCGGCCTGTCCCACTCGACCCCCGGCTTCGACAGGCCGTGGATCTCCACACCGGTCAGGTCGGGGTCGAATCTGCTGCGCGTGGCCGGCGGCGCGGTCAGCGGCGAGTCCAGGCCGTAGCAGGCCAGACGGTCGACAACGGCTTTCGGTGCCTGCTCCGTCTTGTAGGCGGCCCGGACCACCGCGCTCACGGGCACCTTGCGTTCCGGCCCGAGCCCTTCCCATCCGCCGAGTGCATCCACCACCTCGCGCAGTATCGCCGCATCGTCGGATCCCACGCGTTCGGGAAGAGGCGTCTCGGGAGGCTCCAGCCCGTACGCACGAAGCCGCGCGGCCAGATACACCGGGGACACCCCGGTGTCCCCTGCTGCCTCGACAAGGGAGTGGAGCTGAACCCCGTGGACGGGCCACCCCGGCAGGCCAAGAGCCCGGGCGCTGAGGATTTTGATGTCCGCCGGCGCCACCTCGTCGGGAAGGGCACCGACCGGTAGGCAGAGTTCTTCCATCTGACGGGCCATGTCGGGGAGGGAGACGGCCGACGCGAGCGCCGCCCGCGCCAGCAGCTCCACCGGCAACGGCGCAGACACGTCGAGTCGCCTCAGTTCAGCGGTCTTCCAGCCCCACTGTGTGCTTCGCCGTACCACCTCCCGGGCCGTAGCCTCGTCCATCGGGCCAAGGTCCGGGCGCAATCCGTAGACCCGCAAGACCCCGACGACTTCGGCAAATGACCGACCGGTCTCCGCCATCGCGGCCAGGACATGACCGACCGGTACGGGTTCGTCGAGTTTCAGCCAAGGCCGCTCGGCGTTCAGCGACAAACTGAGCACGACCACCACCCAGGGTTCCGGGGTGTCCGTCGGCATGCCCTCGGCGGGAGTCCGGAAGCCGAGCGCCTTCATCCGGGTCAGCGCCTCGTCGATCCTGATGTTCAGCATGAGGTGCGCCTTGAGGAGGTGCCCCGGCGGCACGTCCGTCTCCAGCCCGTACCAGACGGCCGCCGAGTCGTCGTACACACCGCGGAGTTTGGTGTCGAGCAGTGCCGTTCCGGTCGGGTCGACCTCGATGTCACCGGCTGACGCCGGTGCGGGCACCAGCCCGAGCAACTCCATCCGTGACACCACCTGCCGGTACGGCAGAGCGCAGATCTCGGCGATGGAGAAGGCGTGCCCCGGGCTCACGAGTTCGTCGGAGAAGTCCTTCGGTATGGGCCAGTTCCGGGAGTTCCAGTGTGAGCCCACCACGGTGCGCAGCAGTACGTCCGAGGGCCGGGCGGCGAGGACCGCCTCGACTCGTGAGAGTTCCGGAACCAGTTCGGTCAGGGCGGCGAGTTCGGCGTTGGGCCGATGGGCGAGAAGCCGCCACAGCAGGGTGACATCGTCAGGTACGCCGGTGGGGTCGATCGCCCTGGTTCTGTCCTCCCGCTCAGGATCCGCATGCGCCTGGTGGACCAAGGCCTCATCGGGCGGAAAGAACCCCACGGTGGCCACGGGCGCCGCCTGCCCGTGCAGTCGCAGCTCGTACCCCGCCTCCCCCGCCACCTCCGTCACCAGGTCCGCGAGCCGAGGGCTCAGCCCGGCGACATCGGCCAGCCACTCCGTCGTGAGCAGCGGTGGATCGGCCGCCAGCAACACGGGCAGCGCGTCCCGGATGAGTTCCTCGACCCGCTCGCCGACATCGGTGTCCAGGATCTCCGTACGGTCGACCGAGAGGTCCTTGGGCCGCGTCAGGCCGGTCAGATTCACGACCGCACCCCTCAGCCGCCGCCTGCCCTCCGGATCGGCCAGTACCCCACGCCGCACCCGGGGCTCGATGAAGATCCCGTCGGCCAGGATGCCGCCGCCGTGCTCGCACCACACCACCTGGCCGTGGACGCCGTAGCCGCCCTCCGGAGGGCCGACCGTCCTGCCGTGCGCCAGGAATCCGTCCGGTCCGCCGAAGGGAGCTTCCCGGGGCCGGAGTTCTCCGGGTTTCCAGGTCGCCTCCTGCCTGTCGTGCCTGGCGTGGGTCAGGAACTCGGCGATGCCGAGAAGCCTGCGCAGCTCCTGCACACAGGAAGGGGCGTTGCCTCCGTCCCGGAGATAGAGGCGGACCGTGGTCCCGACACGCCTGCGCTCCTCACTGGGCCTGACCCGGAAGTAGTGCCCGGGACCGGTGATCAGGACGGTGAGCTGTTCCGAACCGCCTCTCGCGGGGCAGGTGGTGACACGTATCTCGTCGGCCAGCATGAAGTAGCTGAGCACACCGATGCCGAACCTGCTGTTCGGGTAGACGTCGATGCCGTCCCTGCGCCACGCCTCGGACTCCTCCCGGAACCGGGCGTGTTCCGCGAACCGGACTCCGGCCTGGGAGAACACCTCGGCGAGGACGGTCTCGTCCATGCCGATGCCGTTGTCCCGGCACTCCAGGTAGTAGCGCTGCTCGTCCTTGTCGTACCCCTGCTCGAACTCGATCCGGCACTTGAAGTCGTCCTCGCCGTTGCGGGCGTGCTCCCAGGCCTTGCGGAGCCGGCAGGCGTCCAGGGCGTTCTGGTACAGCTCGCGGATGGCCAGGGAGCGGTCCCGGTAGAGGTTCTCGCCCATGAGGAGTTCCTGGATGCGGGCCTCGTCAAGGCGGAAGCGGATCACCTCGCCGCCCCGCTTGGGCTCGCCCGTGTCGTCGACCTCGTGCACCTCGTCGGCGTGCGCGTACACCGGCAACTCGCCGATCTCGTCCGTGGGCCGGGTGCGGCGCGCGTCCCGCAGCAGGGTGTCGATGTGCCGCGTGTGGTCGACGAGCGCGGCCACCACGGCGGGGTGGCCGCAGGCCGCCTGGAGACCGAGCGCGTCGCCGCGCGGAATCCACCGGGCCTCGTTCAGCACGCTTCGCAGCGAGGCGGCTGTCACCGGCTCCGGGATGCCTACGTGTTCGACGACGTCCATGGGCAGGTCGGTCGCCTCCAGGGCCATGGCGTGGGCGATCGCGAACAACGGCCCCACCAGGTCCTCCCGGACCTTCTGCCACTCCCCGCCTTCGAGTTCGACCGGGAACGGTTCATGGTTCAGCAGGCCGTCGTGGCCCCTGGCGTACAGCTTGCGCGGTGGGAGATGGGCGCAGGCCAGCAGCCGGGCGAGCAGTCGGCGGTCGAGGAGCATGCCCAGGCCGGTGTCAGCGAGGTTCAGTTCGGCCAGCAGGGCGCGCAGGGAGCCGGTCTCCTGCCTCGCCCACTGGTGGAAGAGCCACCAGCCGATCTCCGGGCGCCCGTCGCCGCGGTCGGGCAGCGTGCGGCCGCGCTCGGCCTGCCGGACGAGCCGCCGGTGGCTGCGCAGCAGGGCGTTGTGCTTCTCCCGGTACGGGCCGCCCCGCACCCGGTCGTCCAGGTTCGCGGGATCCACGTGGCCCAGTTCGGCGACGGTGTACGCGCCGTGCACCTGGTACAGAAAGGGCAGCAGGGCGATCAGGGCGGCCTCGGCGGGGGCCAGGCTCGCCCGCTGCAGACGTCCGTGCATCTCATGCAGCAGGAGCTCCGCCGCCTGGGTCATACGGTGGGCCAACTCCGGGTCGTGCCACGGGTCCTGGTCCAGCGGGCCGCGCCGCTCGTCGTACAGCTTCGCGAGCCGTCGTACGACGTCGAGCGTCCGCTCCCGCACCGTCACGGCCCGCTCCCGCTCGGCGGCGAGGACGAGCTGCCAGGCCCGGGAGGTGGTCACGGCGTCCAGCCAGTGCTGGCCGAAGGCCGACCGGACCGGTGGTTCCTCGGGTCCGGCCGCCCTGCCTTCGCGGGCTCTGCGGGACGCGTTCGCGAGGCGGTCCCACTGGCCCCGTGTGAGAGGTGGCACGGAACCGGGGTTGCGGATCTGCGCGAGTTCCGTCAACACCTGCAGGAAAGCGTGCAGTTTGGCCGTGTCCCTGGGAATGACCTTGCACTGGCGCCAGCCGTCGATCGTGGTGGGCGGAACAGTGAGGCCGCGTTTGCGCGCGATCTCCCCGCTCACCGCCACCGAACTGGGTCCCCCGGCCGCCTTGACCAGCCTCTCCAGCTGTTCCTCGTACGTCACCGGCCGCCCCCTCCCAACCCGACCCGTACGACTCGTACGACTCGCGAACTCGCAGATTACCGCCTTGACCTGCGGTATCACCGGGACTTGGGCACATCGGCCACAACCTTGAGCCGGGCACGTGGGCACAGTCGGCGGCATCGATCCGAACCCCGGAAGGAACCCGATGGACCCCGTCCTCGTCTCCGCCGTCTGCCGTGTCGTCGTCCTTCTGATCCTGGCCGTCGCCACCGTGCTCATTGTCCGTATCGCGCTCGGCGACACCGAGTCCAAGGACAGGGCACGGATTCTCACCGCCGTCGCGGCGATCATTCGCGCCCTGTGGGGCAAGCGGTGAGCCCCCGTCGGCTCGTGCCAGTCCGCCCGCGCGGTCCCCACCGGCCCCGCGTCTCCGCGCCGTGCGCCACCCGCGCACCCCCTGGCCCGTGCCGCAGGGGCGGGCTTCACCCGCGTGGCACTCCGCCCCCCGCGAACCCGCCGCCCACCGTGAAGCCGATGACCGCGCCGCCGCCCGCCCGGCGGAAGGCGAACGGGGCGCCGCCGTGGGCCATCGCCACCTCGCGGACGATGGAGAGGCCGAGGCCGGAGCCGGGAAGGGAGCGGGCGTCCGCGGCGCGGTAGAAGCGGTCGAAGATGCGGATCAGGTCGCCCTCGGCGATACCGGGGCCGCGGTCGAGGACCTCGACGCGGACCGTGCCCGGCCGGGCGGGGCCGGTGACGTTGATCTCGATGGGCGCCTTGCCGTCCCGGTCGAACTTCGCCGCGTTCTCGACGAGGTTGGAGACGGCCCGCTGGAGCATGCCGGGGCGGCCGTCGGTGGTCGTGTCACCGGCGGCGCGCAGCAGGATCTCGCGGCCGGTACGGCGGCGGGCCAGCCCGGCGACGTCCTCCGCGATGTCGGCCAGGTCGACGCGCTGCGGCGGCTCCATGTCGGACTGCCCGGCGGCCAGGTCGACCAGCTCGTTGACCAGGTCGGTCAGCTCGCGCGCCTCCTGGCCGAGGTCCGCGACGAGATCGTCGCGGGTGGCGGGCGGCAGCTCGTCGATACGGCGGAGCAGGGAGATGTTGGTACGCAGCGAGGTCAGCGGGGTGCGCAGTTCGTGGCCGGCGTCCTGGACCAGGCGCCGCTGGTCCTCCTCCGACTGGGCCAGCCGCCCCAGCATCCGGTCGAAGGCCCTGCCCAGCCGGCCCACCTCGTCCAGTCCCGTCACCGGGACCTGGATGCCGAGCTGCCGGGTCCGGGCCACGTCCTCGGCGGCGGAGGTGAGGATCACCAGCCGGCGGGTGATCCGGCGGGCCAGCCACCAGCCGAACAGCCCCGCGGCCACGACCACCGCCGCCATCAGCGCCAGCGTCCGCTGCTGGAGCGCCTGCAGCAGGTCCTCCGTGTCGCTGAACTCCTGCGCCACCTGCACCGCGCCCCGGCCGTCGCCGAGCGCCACCGTGGCGACCCGGAACAGGTCGTCGCCGACCCGGACGTCCTTGTGCTGGGCCGTCGTCCCGGCCGCCGCGGCCATGGCGGCCGCCCGGTCCGTGCCGGTGACGGGCAGCGCCGGGCTGCCGTGGTCGACGACCTCGCCCCGCGCGCCGAGCACCTGGACGTCGGTGCGGACCGACCGGACCAGGTCGTGTCCCGGCCGGGAGGAGGAGAAGAAGTCCTCCGGGACCATCCGGTCCTGCTTGACCTCGTCCTGGACGTCGGAGACGACCTGGGCGAACACCGACTGCTCGTCGACGCGGACCAGCCGGGCGGCGGCGTTGTACGACAGGATGCCGACGACGATGGTGACGGCGGCGGTGACCGCCGCGAAGGAGACGACGAAGGTGGTGCGCAGGGAGACGAGCCTGGGCCGCCGTCCGACCAGCACCCGCCGGAGCCGCTGGAGGCGGCCCACTCAGTCCTCCCGCAGCACGTAACCCACGCCCCGGACGGTGTGGATCAGCTGCGGGGCTCCGGGCTCGTCGAGCTTGCGGCGCAGGTAGCCGACGTAGACGGCGAGGTTCTTGGAGCCGGGGCCGAAGTCGTAGCCCCAGATGCGGTCGTAGATCGTGGAGTGGTCCAGGACGATCCCGGCGTTGCGGGCGAGCAGTTCCAGGAGCTCGAACTCGGTGCGGGTCAGCTCCAGCTCGCGCCGGCCGCGCCAGGCCCGGCGGGCCTGGAGGTCCATCCGCAGGCCGGCCGCCTCGATCTGCCGGTCGGAGATCTGCGGTTCCCGGCCGGGGTCGGGGGCGGTGCCGCCCGAGACGCCGCCGGCGGTCACCGGGGAGGTGCGCCGCAGCAGGGCCCGCAACCGCGCGAAGACCTCTTCGACGTCGAAGGGCTTGACGACGTAGTCGTCGGCGCCGGCGTCCAGGCCCGCGATCCGGTCGGCGGTCTCGACCAGCGCGGTCAGCATCAGGATGGGGGTGCGGTCGCCCCCGGCGCGCAGGACGCGGCAGACCTGGAGGCCGTCGATGCCGGGCATCATCACGTCGAGGACGAGGACGTCGGGCTGGACACGGTGGGCGTGTGCCAGGGCTTCCACACCGTCCGCGACCGCCGTCACCTCATAACCCTCCAGGGTGAGGGCCCGCTCCAGGGCGTGGCGGATGGCGCGGTCGTCTTCGGCGAGCAGCACAGTCTGGGGCACGCACCCAGTCTGCCAAGGCCTTCGGCGGTTCGGCCGGGGTGAGCGGGCCTACGATCACCCTTTTTACCTGGCTCTCACCGTCACGGAGGCAACGGGCGTCGCGTTCTGGCTGTCGCCGGGTGGGGGCACGCCTGTCGGCTCACCTGGCCGCGGGCGGTCGTGCCGCTGGAGATGGGGGTCCCCCATCTCCAGCGAAGCCGAGAGCGGGGGGAGGGTGGGCGCAGCGGCACGCTGCCGGCGCCGGTAAGCGCCCCCCGGCCGACCTCAGCTCGCCGCCAGCCTCGCCAGCTGCTCCCCGAACGGCACCACCGCCGGCAGAGCCTCCGGCTTCGCCGGCCGTGCACCGGTCAGCCCCGTCATCAGCGCCGCCAGCTCCCCCGCCGCCCGCTCGATCCGGTCCTCCAGGCCCTCCGCGCCCCAGTCCTCCGACGCCGCGTAGACGCCCGTCGGTGCGACCACCGCCCGCAGGTACGCGAACATCGGCCGCAGCGCGTGCTCCAGCACCAGCGAGTGCCGGGCCGTACCCCCGGTCGCCGCGATCAGCACCGGCTTGCCCACCAGTGCTTCCTTGTCCAGGACGTCGAAGAACGACTTGAACAGGCCGCTGTACGAGGCCGTGAACACCGGCGTGACCGCGACCACGCCGTCCGCCTCCGCCACCGCCTCCAGCGCGGCCGCCAGCCTGCGCCCGGGGAAGCCGTTGGTGAAGTTGTGCGCGATCTCGACCGCGAGGTCGCGCAGCTCCACCACCTCGACCTCGGCACCGGAGGCCTGCCGGCCCACCGCGGCCGCCAGCCGGTCGGCCAGCAGCCGGGTGGACGACGGCACGCTCAGTCCCGCCGAGACGACGACGAGCTTCATGCCCCGACCTCCTTCTTCTCCGCGTCCGAAGCTTCCGAGGCGGCCGCGGCGAGCAGCGACGCGTGCGTGGGCGCCTCCGGGACGTTCGCCGGACGGCCGTTCGCGAACTCCTTGCGCAGCACCGGCACGACCTCCTCGCCCAGCATGTCGATCTGCTCCAGGACCGTCTTCAGCGGCAGCCCCGCGTGGTCTACCAGGAACAGCTGGCGCTGGTAGTCGCCGGCGTACTCCCGGAAGGCCAGCGTCTTCTCGATGACCTGCTCGGGCGTACCGACGGTCAGCGGGGTCTGGTCGGTGAAGTCCTCCAGGGAGGGACCGTGGCCGTAGACCGGCGCGTTGTCGAAGTACGGCCGGAACTCGCGCACCGCGTCCTGCGAGTTGTGCCGCATGAACACCTGGCCACCCAGGCCGACGATCGCCTGCTCGGGCGTGCCGTGCCCGTAGTGGGCGTACCGGGCCCGGTACAGCTCGACCATCTGCTTGGTGTGGTCGGCAGGCCAGAAGATGTTGTTGTGGAAGAAGCCGTCGCCGTAGTAGGCGGCCTGCTCGGCTATCTCGGGCGAGCGGATCGAGCCGTGCCAGACGAACGGCGCCACCCCGTCCAGCGGCCTCGGCGTGGACGTGAAGCCCTGGAGCGGCGTCCGGAACTTCCCCTCCCAGTTCACGACGTCCTCGCGCCACAGCCGGTGCAGCAGGGCGTAGTTCTCGATGGCGAGGTTGATGCCCTGCCGGATGTCCTGGCCGAACCAGGGATAGACCGGTCCGGTGTTGCCGCGGCCCATCATCAGGTCCACCCGGCCGTCGGCCAGGTGCTGGAGCATCGCGAAGTCCTCGGCGATCTTCACCGGGTCGTTGGTGGTGATCAGGGTGGTGGAGGTGGAGAGGATCAGCTTCTCCGTGCGCGCGGCGACGTAACCGAGCATGGTGGTCGGCGACGACGGTACGAACGGCGGGTTGTGGTGCTCACCGGTCGCGAAGACGTCCAGCCCGACCTCCTCGGCCTTCAGCGCGATCGCGACCATCGCCTTGATGCGCTCCCGCTCGCTCGGCGTCCGACCCGTCGTGGGGTCCGGCGTGACATCGCCGACCGTGAAGATCCCGAACTGCATGCTCGCTCACCCTCCAGGTTGTTTACGCTTCAACTATACCTGGACAACGAGACCCCACCCACCGGTATTCCCCACGCCTCCTCACGCCGCCTCCCCACGCCTCCGCGGCCGACCTCTGAGACGGCACGGGAAAACTCCAGCGCCCATGGCGCCCTGCGCCCGCAGGGGGGCTCGGGGCGGTTCCGAATCCGCGGCTGCCGCCGCGGGGCGTGACCAGCCCCCGCCGCGGGGGCGTGACCAGCCCTCCCAACCCACCGGCACCCGGACACTCCCCTCTCATTTCGGTTATCCCGCGCCGACCGCTCCGGTCTCCCCTGCAGAAGCCATCGCCAGGGGACCAGACAGGAGCCTTCCGCCATGCAACAGAGCCGGTTGTCCCGCAGCCGCGACCGCAGCCGACGCCGGCGCCGACGGGCGAGAGCCGTCGGCCTGGCCTCCGCCGCGCTCGTGACCTGCCTCGCCGTAGTCATCGGCGTCCTGCTGGCCCGTACCCGTCCGGCCGCGCCCCCGGCCGACCGGGCGGCCGCGGCGGCACCCACCGCGACCGCGGCCGGCACCGCGACTCCCCGCCCCACCCCGTCCTCGCCGACGACGTCACCCGCACACTCCGCGACCCCCACCCCCACCTCCACCCCACGGACGGCACCCGCCGTCGGCGCCCACCCCAAGACCAGGACCACGACCACGACCACGACCACCGCCGGCACCCCCGGCAAACGGACGATCACCCTCGTCAACCGCCTCGGCCAGACCATCTGGCCCGCGATCGCCGCCGACCCCAAACACCCGGTCGAGGCGACCGGCTGGGTCCTGCGCCCCGGCGCCAGCCTGACCTTCCGCATCCCCGACCACTGGGACGTCCGCCTCTGGGCCCGCACCGGCTGCTCCTTCGACGCCGCCGGCCACGGCCACTGCCTGACCGGTGACTGCGGCCGCTTCCAGTGCGGCTCGACCTGGGGCGAATTCCCCTCCACGCTCGCCGAGTTCAACCTGAACGCCTGGAACGGCATGGACTTCTACGACGTCAGCCTGGTCGAGGGCAACAACCTGCCGATGTGGATCAACAGTTTCGGCGGCTCCTCCCGCGACAGGATCGACGCGAACGGCTGCTCCCCGGCCGGCTGCACCCGGGACGCCAACGCCACCTGCCCTACCAAGCTCCAGCGCGTCCGCGACGGCCATGTCGTCGCCTGCCTCAGCGCCTGCCTGGTGTTCAAGACGGACCAGACCTGCTGCACGGGCGCCTACGCGGCCCGCCCCCAGTGCGTCCCGTCCTCCTGGCCCGTCGACTCCGCGGCCGTCTTCAAGGCCGCCGAGCCCGACGCCTACTCCTACGTCAACGACGACGCGACCAGCGTGCTCACCTGCTCCGGAGAGTGCGGCTACCGCGTCACCTGGGGCGTGAGCCCATGACCCCGAGGGGGCCGGCGCCCACCGCCGCACGGCGGTCGCACCGGCCCCCTCCGCTCAGCGCGCCGACTGGAAGGCCCGGCCCGCCGCCGTGGCCGCCGTACCGTTCGTGAACAGCCCGCTGCTCGGCTTCGACGGGTCGGCGCCGAGCCCGAACCACGCGTAACGCTGGAGGTACGGCAGCGCGTCCAGCGCCTTCGCGGACGCGGTGACGAAGTCCGCCTGCTGCTGGGCCGACGGGAAACGCGTCCCCTGCGAGAAGTCGATCAGCGCGTACTCGGTGAGCCAGATCGGCTTGTGGTACCGCTCGTACACCGAGGCCAGGTACGAGGTCAGCTGCTGCACGGCCTGCGGGGTGCGGAAGTCGCCGCCGTACCAGTGCAGCGTGATGAAGTCGACCCGGTACCCCTTCGCCTTCGCCCCGGACATGAACCTGTCCAGCCAGCCACCGGCCGTGTCCGCGCCGTACGCCACCGCCGGGCTGCCCAGCACCTTGCCGGCCCCCATCAGCTTGGGCCACAGCTCCAGCGCCTGATCGACCGTCATGTTCGACTGCTGGGCCATGTCGGGCTCGTTGAACCCCAGCAGGTACGGCCCCTGCGCACGGGCCTGCGCGAGCGACGCGTCGGTGACGGAGGCGGCGCCCCAGATCATCGGCACGAAGGAGGCCGCGCCCGGGGTCGTCACGCCCTGGTGCTGGGTGTTCCAGGTGTAGTACCAGCTCGCCCCGCTCGCGGCCAGCGCCTGGCTCACCCCGTCGAACGACCACACACCGACGCCCTTACGGGCGCTGGAGGCCACCCGCACGGGAGCCACGGTGTGCTTGGACGGAGTGGGCTTCGCGGACCGGCTCGGGGACGCGCTCGGCTTGGCGGACGGGGAAGGCGACAGGGAGGACGAGTGCGTGGGGCTCGGGGAGGTGACCGTCACCGGCGCCGACGGACGCGGAGCCGTCTGGGCCACCGGGGCCGCCGGGCCCGCCGTCAGCCGGGCCGCGACCAGCGCGGCCACCGCGACGACCGCGACCGCCGCCGAGCCGCCGACCACGACCCGCTTGCTCACCGCCCGGCCGGCCCGCCGGACCCGCCGCCCCGGATGCCCGTGCCGCCCGCGAGAAGTACCGGACGTACCAGAAGCACCGGACGCACCCGAAGTACCAGGAGTACCCGGGGTACCGGAGGACGCCGTGACGTGGGCGAGCACCCGCGCCGGATCAAGACTGGCCGGCACCGCCACCAGCGGCAGACCGCTCAGCAGCCGGTCCATCGGCAACAGCCCGCGCTCCAGGCCCGCGCACTCCCCACAGCCACGTATGTGACGGCCGAACCGCTTACGCCACAGAGGGCTCGGCGTGCCGTCCCACGGCGCGGCGATCTCGTCCAGCCGGGCACAGCGCGGATCGGCGCCCAGCCCGCGCACCACGCACCGCGAGACCTCCATCTGCTTCTTCATGCGCTGCACCCGCACGGCGGCATGCCGGTCGGACAGCCCCAGCGCCCCGGCGAGGTCGGCGCGCTCCAGCTCACCGGTCTCCTCCAGCCACCACAGGGACAGCAGCTCCTGGTCGTCCGGATCGAGCCAGCGGGTCGCCTCGGCGGTCTCCCTGCGCTGCTCGGTCAGGCCCAGCCGCAGGATGGTCAGGCCGGCGAAGTCCAGGTCGGGGTCGGCCAGCACCTCCGCGTCCTCCAGCCGCGCCCGGCGGTCGCGGTCGGTGGCCCGCAGGCTCTCCCGGTTCCGTACCTGCCGGATCGTGATCGCGACCAGCCAGGACCGGAACGCCGACGTGTCCCGCAGCTTCGGCAGCCCCCGCACCATGCGCAACAGCGTCTCCTGTACGACGTCGTCGACGTCGGCGTGACCGTTCAGGGCCCGGCCGACGATGTTGTAGACCAGCGGCAGGCAGTGGGCCACCAACTGCTCCAGGGCCCGCCCGTCGCCCGCGCGTGCGGCCGTCACCAGGCCGGGATCGGGTCCCCTCCGGTGGTTCTCGATCATGTGGGTCTGTTCCTCCGCGCAGGGATCCGGCTGTGGGGCCGACTCTTGGACCGGCTGTGGGACCGGCTGTGGGGCCGGCTCTTGGAACGGAGACCCCCCGAGACGCACGGGGACAACAGAAAACCGGCGGCCGACGTCGAAACCTGTTCGGGTCCGCAATTTATGTTGTACGGCCGCCGTGCACGAGGTCTCCGAGAGGCAGGCAACACATCCGCCACCGCCCGAGGAAGGCCCGAGGATGGCACGAGGACGCAGAAGACACGGCGCGAGACCACCGCGACGCCGCTGGTGGTACGCCTCCGCGGCCGCCGCCCTCGCGACGGCGGCCACCGTGCTGATCACCTACGGCGCATGGACACCGTCACCCGGAACCGACACCGCGAGCACCGTGGACCACCGGACGGCCGCGGCCGACCCCGCCGCACCGACGGCCACCTCGCCCGCCCCCTCCGCAGGCCACAACGCGTCCCCGTCCCCCTCCGCGTCCCCGTCTCCGTCCTCGTCCGCGTCCCGCTCGGCCGAGCCGTCGGCCACGACCGCCCGGAAGCCGGCCACCGCGCCGCGCCGGCAGGCCCCGGCGTCGGCCCCGGCCGGCCGGCGCCTGATCACGGTCGTCAACCGGACCGCGCAACCGGTCTGGGCGGTCGTCACCAACACCTCCGTCTACCCGGCGGGCCGCAGGCTCGCCCCCGGACAGAGCCTCTCGCTGACCGTGGCCGACAACTGGGGCGGCCGCATCTGGGGCCGTACCGGATGCACCGGCACCGCCGCCGGCCCCTGCGCCTCCGGCGACTGCACCAGTGTCTGCACCGGCGCCAACCCGCCCACCACCCTGGGCGAGTTCACCTTCGACGCGTACGCGGGCATGGACTTCTACGACGTCAGCATGGTCGACGGCGCCAACCTGCCCATGTACATCAACATCTCCCACACCACGACCACCGACCCGGTCAGCGACTCCGGCTGCTACCGGGGCGTCTGCACCACGGAGATCGACTGCCCCAAGGCGATGCGAGCCCTCTCCGGCGGTCGGGAGATCGGCTGCAAACCGCCGTGCGCGGCGTTCGGCGGCGACACGTACTGCTGCCGCGGCGCCTGGGCGGGCCGCGACCACTGCGTCCCCGCCAAATGGCCCGTCGACTACACCCAGGTCTTCAAACGGGCCGCACCGTACGCCTACTCGTACGCCTTCGACGACGCGGCGACCATGCCCTGCAAGGGCGCCTGCTACTACCGGGTGACCTTCGGCACGACCTAGCGCCCGGTCGGAAGGCGCCCTCAGAAGGCGTACGGGTCCCCGGTCGCCAGCACCAGCACCCGCTGCCGGTCGTTCGTACGGTCGTGGTCCACCGCGCCCCCGCCCCACGCCACGTCTACCTCCAGCGTCACCTCGGCCGGCTGCCCCTCCAGCCGCACCGGAACCACCAGCTGCTCACCGGGCAGGTCGACGGCGAGCGGCCCGGTACCGCACACCACCTCCCGGTCGCCGGAGCGGGCACAGGCGGCCGGCAGCCGCTGCGTGTCCGCCAGCGGCGCCGACCAGCTCAACCGCACGGTCGCGTCGGAGACGTCCTGCGGCCCGAGGTCACGCGGGGTCACCCTGACCTCCACCAGGTCCCCCGTCATCACGACCGACCCGTGCACCTCCAGATCGGCGTCCCCGGCCCACGCGGCACCGCCCGCCCCGACCACCAGCGCGCCCACCGCAACCGCCCCGACCACCGCAAGCCCGTAACGACGCATCGCCATGCCACCCGTCCCGTCCATGCTGTCCGTCCCGTCCGTCTCCGGCGTTCGTACGGATGTATGCCACCCGGGCCCCGCCGCAGGCGCCCTCCAACAGGTGACAACCGGACGGCGTGGCAGGCTGCGGGCATGCTCATTCTCCGCTCCGCCGCCCTCTTCGTCGTCGCCGCGTTCTTCGAGATCGGCGGCGCCTGGCTGGTCTGGCAGGGCGTACGGGAGCACCGGGGCTGGCTCTGGATCGCCGGCGGCATCCTGTCCCTCGGCGCCTACGGCTTCGTCGCCACGTTCCAGCCGGACGCCCACTTCGGGCGCATCCTGGCGGCATACGGCGGAATCTTCGTCGCGGGCTCGATCCTGTGGGGCGTGGTGGCCGACGGCTACCGCCCGGACCGCTGGGACCTCACGGGCGCGGCGGTCTGCCTGGCGGGCATGGCCGTGATCATGTGGGCGCCGAGGAACGGCGGCTGACCCTCACCTACGCTGGAGAGAGCCGACCTCCCACCGAGCATCAGGAGCACCGCATGGCCACCGCACCGTCCGCCGCCTCCCGCATCGCCGTCGTCACCGGTGCGAGCAGCGGAATCGGCGCCGCGACCGCCCGAAAGCTCGCCGCCGCCGGCTACCGCGTGGTCCTCACCGCCCGCCGCGAGGACCGCATCGAAGCGCTGGCCAAGGAGATCAACGAGGCCGGCCACCAGGCGACCGCCTACCCGCTGGACGTGACGGACCGCGCGGCCGTGGACGAGTTCGCGTCCGCCTTCAAGACGATCGCCGTCCTCGTGAACAACGCCGGCGGAGCGCTCGGCGCCGACCCGGTGGCCACCGGCGACCCGGCGGACTGGCGCACGATGTACGAGACGAACGTCATCGGCACCCTCAACCTCACCCAGGCCCTGCTGCCCCGGCTGGAGGCGAGCGGCGACGGCACGGTGGTCGTGGTCTCCTCCACCGCCGGTCACGGCACCTACGAGGGCGGCGCCGGCTATGTCGCCGCCAAGCACGGCGCCCATGTCCTCGCCGAGACGCTCCGCCTGGAGATCGTCGGCAGGCCGGTCCGGGTCATCGAGATCGCCCCCGGCATGGTGAAGACGGACGAGTTCGCGCTGACCCGCTTCGGCGGCGACGAGCAGAAGGCGGCCAAGGTCTACCAGGGCGTCGCCGAGCCCCTGACGGCCGAGGACGTGGCGGACACGATCACCTGGACGGTGACCCGCCCCAGCCACGTCAACATCGACCTCCTGGTGGTCCGCCCCCGCGCCCAGGCCTCCAACTCCAAGGTCCACCGGGACCTGTGATGCAGAGCCGTCCGGACGAGGACCCCGCCGCCGCCCTGGACCGGCAACTGGAAGAACGCCGCCTGAAGCAGGAGACCAGGAACGAACGCCAGGTCTGGTACTTCCTGGCCTACTTCCTCTTCGGCATCCACGTCGTCGCGTTCGTGATGATCTACGCGATCCGGCACGCGAAGTGAGCGCCGCACAACCTGCCGCGCCGTAACCGACGAGGTGAGTCCTCCGGCTCCTACCGGAGGACTCACCTGTCAGCCCTTCACGCAGATGAACTGCTTCAGCTTCGCCACGACCTCCACCAGGTCCCGCTGCTGGTCGATGACCTGGTCGATCGACTTGTACGCGCCCGGGATCTCGTCCACGACACCGGAGTCCTTGCGGCACTCCACGCCCCGCGTCTGCTCCTCCAGGTCCTTGGTCGAGAAGCGCCGCTTGGCCGCGTTCCGGCTCATGCGCCGACCCGCGCCGTGTGAAGCGGAGTTGAAGGACTTCTCGTTGCCGAGGCCCTTCACGATGTACGACCCGGTGCCCATGGAGCCGGGAATGATGCCGTACTGCCCGACCCGGGCGCTGATCGCACCCTTGCGGGTCACGAGCAGGTCCAGGCCTTCGTACCGCTCGCGACTCACGTAGTTGTGGTGGCAGCTGACCTCAGGCTCGAAGGTGACCTTGGCCTTCTTGAACTCCTTGCGGATCACGTCCTTGAGCAGGGCCATCATGAGCGAGCGGTTGTACTTGGCGTATTCCTGAGCCCAGTAGAGATCGTGCTCGTACGCCGCCATCTGCGGGGTGTCCGCGACGAAGACGGCGAGGTCACGGTCGACCAGGCCCTGGTTGTGCGGAAGGTTCTGGGCCACGCCGATGTGGTGCTCGGCGAGTTCCTTGCCGATGTTCCGGGAACCGGAGTGCAGCATCAGCCATACAGAACCGGCCGTATCCGTGCACACCTCGATGAAGTGATTTCCGGATCCGAGCGTTCCCATCTGCTGATGAGCCCGCCCCTGACGGAATTTGACCGCATCGGCGACCCCGTCGAACCGCCCCCAGAGCTCCCCCCACCCGGCCGTCGCCAGCCCGTGGAAGTCCCCCGGCTCGACCGGGTCGTCATGCATCCCGCGCCCCACCGGAATCGCCTGCTCGATCTTCGACCGCAGTCGGGACAGGTCCCCGGGCAGGTCGTTGGCGGTCAGTGACGTCTTCACCGCCGACATGCCGCAGCCGATGTCGACGCCGACCGCCGCCGGGCACACGGCTCCCCGCATGGCGATGACCGACCCGACCGTCGCACCCTTCCCGTAGTGGACGTCCGGCATGACCGCCAGGCCCTCGATCCACGGCAGGGTCGCGACATTGCGCAGCTGCTGGAGCGCCACCTCCTCGACGGCGGCGGGGTCCGCCCACATCCGGATCGGCACCTTCGCGCCCGGCATCTCCACGTACGACATAACTTCCCCATTCCCCCGCGGACAGACAAACAAAAAAAGGACAAAAGACTTAATGAAGTCATTACGCAAATGCGTCGCCAAGGCCCCCGAAATCGGACTTGGGACCGGCGTTCACGGCAGTGCGTGCGGTACACATTGTCTCCAGGGGGCGCCCCGCTGCGGCAAGCGATTAACCAGCGGGGACACTGGAGCAGGACCGAGCGACCCAGTGAACGGAAGGGAGCCTGACCGTGCAGCGGAAGGCGTACGTAACCGGCATCGCCGCCCTCCTCGCGGCTCTGCTGGCCGGCTGCACGAGCGGTTCCAGCGGTGGCGACGACATCAGCGACAAGAACGCGGACACCGGCACCTCCACCGTCGCCGCACAGCCCGGCAAGTACCGCTCCCTCCCCGAGCCCTGCGGCGCGGTCGGCCAGAACACCCTCGACTCCCTGCTCCCGGGCATCGCCCAGATCACCGACGAGGAGCAGCGCGACAAGGCGTACGCGGGCGAGGCCACGCTCACCTACGACACGGACCGCAAGGTCGGCTGCCGCTGGAAGGTCGAGTCCACCGACGCCACGGACCGGCTCTCCGTCGACTTCGAGCGCGTGGTCTCCTACGACAACGCGGTCAGCGACGACGACGAGGCGCAGACGATCTACACGCAGCGGGAGTCGGCGGCCGGCATCCCCGAGTCCGCACCCCCGAGCCCGACCGAGTCGCAGTCGCCGTCCGGGGCGGCGTCCGGGACACCGTCCCCGTCCGCCTCCGCGTCGACCACGTCCCCCTCGGACTCCACCAGCCCCACCGCCTCGGCGTCCACCTCGGCGTCCGCCTCGACCCCCCCGGCCGACCTCCAGCCCCGCACCCTCGCCGACCTCGGCGACGAGGCGTATCTCGACGACCAGCTCAGCGGCTCCGGTTCGACGGCCGAACAGCGCACGGTGACTGTGGTGTTCCGCACGTCCAACGTCGTGGTGACCATCGAGTACGAGGAGCAGCCGATGGCCACCGGGACCGTTCCGGACAGCGAGGAACTGCAGGACAGGGCCCAGAATCTGGCCGCGCAGCTGGCCGAGGCCCTCAACAGCTGAGCACCCGGGCACGCCCTCCGCACCCCGCCCACAAAGCCCGCGAACCGAAACCGCACAGCTCCCTCACCGCGTACCGTGGCCCCTCGGACCCGATCCGACCGCAGGAACCCCGAACGTATGAGTGAAGGAACCATGCAGCGAGTAGCAGTCCAGCCAGCCGACCAGCGCGACCGGAACGAACGGAACGCACAGCGACGGGCAGGGCGCCTGCGCCGCGGCCTCGTCTGTGCGGCCGTCGTCCCCGCCGTGACGCTGTTCGCGGCGGCCTGTTCCTCGGGCTCCGACGACGCCGCGAAGGAGACGGGCGGCGGCTCCAACCCGGCCACCGCCCCCACCGATCCCGGCTCCGGCACCGCCGCTTCGCCGACCGTCCAGGCGGCCAAGTACCGGAAGCTGCCGGAGCCGTGCGCGGTGCTGTCGAAGAAGACGCTCACCGCACTCGTACCGAAGGGTGCGAAGTCGGGCAAGAAGGGCGCTTCGGACGATGTGGCCACGCGGGGCAGTTGCTCCTGGAGCAGCCTGGACAACAACGGCGTCAAGGGCTCGCAGTTCCGCTGGCTGAACATCTCCTTCCTCCGCTTCGACTCGGACGCCGGCCGCGGCTCCGGCGAGAAGCAGGCCGAGGCGTACTACACGAGCCAGCTGCAGGAGGCGCAGTCCGTGACCGGCGCCAAGAACACCAAGTCGCAGCCGGTGACCGGGACCGGCGACCAGGCGACCGTCGTGCGCTACGACCTGAAGAAGAAGGAAGGCGCCTTCCGGCAGCAGACGGTCGTGGCCCGGGTCGCGAACGTGGTCGTCACCGTCGACTACAACGGCGCGGGTCTGGCCGGCGAGAAGACGCCGGACGCGGACACTCTCACGAAGTCCGCGGAGAAGGCCACCAAGGAGGCGGTGGCCTCGGTCGCGACGGCCAACGGCTCGGCCACCGCTCCGAGTTCACCTGCGGCGACACCCTCGAAGCAGGCCTCCAAGTCGCCCTCCGCGAGTGCGTCGCCCACCAAGTCGTCCGCCAAGAAGGGCTGACCGGCAACACGCGCGCCGCACTGATGTGCCACCCTGTTGCGCGCAACAACACGCAAGGGGAGGGGAGTACCGGTGGCCGCGCCCATACAGCTGACTCGGATGCACCGCGTTCTCATCGGTGTGGTCGTGACCGGCGCGATGATCATCGCCGGCATCGGCTTCGCCGGCTCGTACGCGGCCGTCCGTGAGCTGGCCATCAAGAAGGGCTTCGGGAACTTCGCCTACGTCTTCCCGATCGGCATCGACGCGGGCATCTGCGTCCTGCTCGCCCTGGACCTGCTGCTGACCTGGATCCGCATCCCCTTCCCGCTGCTGCGGCAGACGGCCTGGCTGCTGACCGTCGCGACGATCGCCTTCAACGGCGCGGCGGCCTGGCCGGACCCGCTGGGCGTCGGCATGCACGCGGTGATCCCGGTCCTGTTCGTGGTCGCCGTCGAGGCCGCCCGCCACGCGATCGGCCGGATCGCGGACATCACGGCGGACAAGCACATGGAGGGGGTCCGCCTCACCCGGTGGCTGCTCTCCCCGGTCCCCACGTTCCTCCTCTGGCGCCGGATGAAGCTGTGGGAGCTGCGCTCCTACGACCAGGTCATCAAGCTGGAGCAGGAACGTCTCGTCTACCAGGCGAGACTGCGCTCCCGCTTCGGCCGGGCATGGCGCCGCAAGGCCCCGGTGGAGTCCCTGATGCCCCTGAGGCTGGCCCGCTACGGCGTCCCCCTGGCCCAGACGGCTCCGGAGGGCCTGGCGGCGGCGGGCATAGACCTGCCGGCGCTCCTGCCGGCTCCGGCGCCCGCAGCTGTCCCCGCCCCCGTTCCGGCGGCCGCCGCGCCCGCTCTCGCCCCCGACTCGGCCGCGGGCAGCCGTGCCGCCGGGGCGGCACCCGTCCCGCAGCAGGCGGCGCCTCCCGGCGAGCCGCGCCCCGAGCTGGTCCCCGCCTCCGCCGCCGACCAGCCCGCGTATGCGTCCGACCCCCAGCTGAACCCCTGGCTGCACGCGAGGGACCCCCAGCAGATCGAGTACCACGGCGACTACGACCCGACGTTCGAGCCCCAGTACACCGAGGAGCAGTACGCGGCGGCCTGGCAGGCGCAGCAGCAGTACCAGCAGGACCTCTACCAGCAGGAGCTGCTCCGGCAGCAACAGCAGTTCCCGCCCGCGCAGTTCGCGCAGGAGCAGTTCCCGCCGGAGCAGCAGGGCCTGCCCGAGGAGTCCCCGTCGGAGACGACCGGCAGCTTCCCCATCCCCTCCGGCCCGGGCCGCACCCGTGAACTCGGCGAGGGCGGCGGCTCTCCGGAGCCGACCGAGGAGGACTTCTACCTGGTCTTCAAGAAGTCGATAGACGGCGGCTACCCCAGTTCGAGCCAGTTCCGGGGCGACGTGGACGCGACCTACGGCATCACGCTCGCGCAGCGTGACGCGGAGCGCATGGTCAACCGCTTCACCAACCGCCACACGGCGGAGCTGCAGGAAGACCACATCGCGTAGGACGCGCGACGGCACGCGGAAATGAAGGCGTGACGGCATGACGAAGGGGCCCTCCGACCGGAGGGGGCCGTGGGGAAGGCCGGACCCCGGGGAGCGCCGCG
>NZ_JBEYFE010000015.1:0-242349 GCF_040634235.1 Streptomyces sp. NPDC007157 | reverse complement strand
TATTTAACCCCAACTTCATTTTTTACCCCCCCCCCGCCCCGGGGCACTTAACGGTTCCGTCGACGGGCGCCGTCCACACACAGATACCCTTGACATGTGACCGACGCCCAAGACACCGCAGCAGACAGTTCACTGCGCACCACCGGGGGCACTCCCCCGGACGACGCCGGATCTTCTGTGACGGGGGCGCCGGTTCCCTTGCTGGAGCCGCGTGAGGGCATTCCGCCCGTGGTCGCGGACGAGGACGCGCTCGCCCGCGTGATCGCCGCGTTCGCCGCCGGCTCCGGGCCCGTCGCCGTCGACGCAGAGCGCGCGTCCGGCTACCGCTACGGGCAGCGCGCCTACCTCGTCCAGCTGCGCCGGGAGGGCGCCGGGACCGCGCTGATCGATCCCGTCGCCTGCCCCGACCTGTCCGGCCTCGGCGAGGCGCTGTCCGGCGTCGAGTGGGTACTGCACGCGGCCACCCAGGATCTGCCCTGTCTGCGCGAGATAGGCATGATGCCCAGCAGCCTCTTCGACACCGAGCTGGCCGGGCGGCTCGCCGGGTTCCCGCGGGTCGGGCTCGGCGCGATGGTCGAGAGCGTCCTCGGCTTCGTCCTGGAGAAGGGCCACTCCGCCGTCGACTGGTCGACCCGGCCGCTGCCGGAGCCCTGGCTGCGGTACGCGGCGCTCGACGTCGAGCTGCTCGTCGATCTGCGGGACGCCCTGGAGAAGGAGCTGGACCGGCAGGGGAAGCTGGAGTGGGCACGGCAGGAGTTCGACGCGATCGCGTCCGCGCCGCCGGCCGAGCCGAGAAAGGACCCCTGGCGCCGCACGTCGGGGATGCACAAGGTGCGGCGGCGCCGGCAACTGGGTGTGGTGCGGGAGCTGTGGCAGACGCGGGACCGGATCGCGCAGAAGCGGGATGTGTCGCCCGGCAAGGTGCTCAGTGACACGGCGATCGTGGAGGCCGCGCTCGCGCTGCCGGCGACCGTGCACGCCCTCGCGGGACTGAACGGCTTCGGGCACCGGATGGGACGGCGGCAGCTGGAGCAGTGGCAGGCGGCGGTGGACCGGGCCAGGGCGCTGCCGGACGCCGGGCTGCCGCTTCCGGGGCAGCCGGTGACGGGGCCGCCGCCGCCACGGGCGTGGGCCGACAAGGATCCCGCGGCGGCCGCCCGGCTGTCCGCGGCACGGGCGGCGGTGTCGGCCCTGGCCGAGCAGCTCAACATGCCCCAGGAGAACCTGATCACACCGGACACGGTGCGCAGGCTCTGCTGGGAGCCGCCGAAGGACGTGGACGCCGGGACGGTGGGAACCGCTCTGGTGGGCTACGGCGCGCGACCCTGGCAGGTGGAACAGGTGACGCCGGCGCTGGTGACGGCGCTGACCGCCTAGACCGGTCCGCCCGGCCGGTTCCTTTCCGAGCTCACCGGGTACCGGCGCGGGAAGGCGGGACTCGGCCCTCCGGGGTGCCGCACGGCACCGCTGAAGAGCCGAGTTCCGTGGTCGTCCTGCTACTACCGCCGCCCAGGGAGTACTCCGGCGTGCCCCGGAGCCGCTTCTTCAGCGTGCTCCATGATCCCTGCGTGCCCTCCGAGTCCTTCGAGCCCTCCAAGTCCGTCGAGTCCGTCGAGCCCTTCGAGTCCTTCGAGTTCTTCAGCCTGATCCGGGCGTTCCTCCGCGGGCTCGTCCCGCGGCAGCTCAGGATCAGCCGCGCCTTCGAGGAACGCGGTGTACAGGTTCTTGCCCCGGTGCACCGAGATGTCGATCTCCGGCAGGAGCTCCGGAACCGCGATCGCGGTCACCACGTTGCGGTACATGCGCGAGATCCGCGCTTCGACATTCCCCAGGTGCCGGTCGAGGGTGTTCGAGATCAGGACCACTCCGGCCCAGTTCCCCGCGACCTGGTAAGCCTGCTCCTCCACGTCGACGAAGGGCTTCAGCTCCCCCCTCCGCCGCGCTTCGGTCAGCTGTCCCGTGTTGAAGACGATCCAGTCCGGCCAGGGAGTTCCGTAGGTTTCTGGTGCGTTGCCGCGGAATGACAGCATCAAGGCGGCCTGAACAGCGCTCTCCCTGGAGACTCGATGGGCCAGGATCATGCCGATGTCGACCATTTCCTGGAGCATGATTCGCTGCTTCTGCAGCCCGTCCATGCTCAGCGTGTCTTCCATGATGGCCGACGCCACTTCGAGCTTTCCCCCCGGGAAATGCCGGTAGAAGGCCCCTTTGCTCGTGCGTGCGGCCGTGATCAGGTCACTTACCGAAACCCCTTCATAGCTGTCCGCCACAAAAAGTTCGCCAGCGGCGTCGAGGATCCGCTGTCTCGTGTCGATGGCGCGCTGTTGCCGCCGTCGCGGCCTGCGCAGGTTGCTCATTCGATCTCGCCTTCGAGTCCCATTCGCCGGTTGAGACTGAACGGACTTTGTCCGGGAAAACTGCGTACGCGTTCCAGAACACCCGCCCCCGCAAGCGTTCTCGGACCCCTGAAAGACCGCACCGCATTCTCAGGAAAAGGAATTTCAGGGCGTCGCAATAAGCCGGAAAATACCGCGCACGCGCACGCGTTGATCAACCTCCCGATACTACCCCGCCCGTCCAGGCGGACGCCCGGCCGCCGGAAGGGTTGTTCGCACCCATGGAGGGCTGCCGTGCGGCACCAACCACACGTAAGGGTCCACCATGGCTTTCGACCGTGACCTCCCTCTTTAAGCGCAGTGCGTCCAAGTCGCAGCCGGGCACCTGTAAGCAGTGTGTCTCATGATTGCTTGACGTCACAGCGCCCGAGTTCCAGACTTGACGCCGACAGAACAGACCGATCGGTCCCTTCTGAAGCCGACCACGCATTCCGACATCTCTGGCATGTCATCTCTTTAGGGGTGATGAACGCGGCCGTCCCGTACTTCGAGGACGCACGCAAGCGGTTCCCGGTGGGTGGACGCGGATGCGGCAGAAGAGACCGATGGGTCCCAACAAGACCGGGTGGCGTCGTATGACGGGTCGAGCGGTCCGGGCGGGCACACCGTCGGACCACTCCCATCCGCACGGGGGGTCATATGCGTTCCGATCGCGTTCGGATGAGGCGTGCCGAGCCGTCGGTGCCGGTGCACGGCCGGCTGTTCACTCGATGCGATCCGCATTCGGTTCCGGCTCCCATGGGCGGTATCCGCGGAGTGAACGTGCGGAGACCCGAAGCAATTGCCTCGTTCGTCAGGTGCGCGTGAGCAACCCGGGCGGCCTGATGACCGCCCGCACCAGCTGACCCGCTTCGGCCTCACACCCGTCTGCTTGGGAGCCCGCACCGATGACCATCCCCTCCGCCCCTGCCGCGGCCGTGCTACGCACCGACCCCGCCGCCGACACCGCGGCGGTGATCGCCCCGTACGACGGCGGGATCCCGTATCCACGGGCGTTCGCCCGGCACGGCTGGCGGACGGTGGCCGTCGTCCCGGAGTGCCGCCTGCGGCCGCCGGCGTACCGGAACTCGCCGGTGCCCGCCGGGTACACCGGCACGGTCGTGCACCGCGGGGTCCGGCAGACCGTCAAGGCGCTGCGGGCGCTGGGGGTCTCGGCCGTCGTCGCGGGCAGCACCGGGGGCATCGAGCCGGCCGAGCGGATCGCCTGGCAGCTCGATCTTCCCGGCGCCGATCCGGCGTCCTCACCGCTGAGGTACGACCGCGGGGCACAGGCGGACCGCCTGGCGCGGGTGGGCATTCCCGCGCTGCGGGGCATCCGTACGGCGAGTCCGGCCGAGGCCGTGGCCTGGGCGCGGAGCCACCCCATGCCCGGCTATCTGCTCACCCCGGCGGCCAACGGAACACCGGTCGACCCGGTGGAGTGCGTGGACGAACTCCAGATCGGCGCTGCCTGGCCGGCCATGCGGCACGCGGCCGTCCAGCACTCCGGCAGCGCGCACCTGGTGCTGAGCGAGCGGCCCTCCGGGCGCCGGTACACGGTCAACACCGCCACTCGTCCGGGCCCGGACGGCCGCCCCGAGCACGTCGTCACCGACCTGTGGGCCGACGTCCACACCGGGGACGGCCGGTTGGACCGTACCGATCTGCTGGCTCCGGGCAGCCCGTCGGCGCGGACCCTGGCGCTCCGCACCACGCGGGTGCTCGACGCGCTCGGCGTGGTGTGCGGTCCGGTCACCACCCGGCTGGCGTACCGGGCCGGTGAGGAGCCCGTGCTGGTGGGCGCGCTGGCGGCGCCCGTCGTGACGCCGGCCGACGAAGCGCTGCGGACGGCGACCGGCCGTAACCGCGCCGCCGACGCGCTGGGCACGTGGATCCCTCCGGCCGCCGCCCGGTTCACGCCCGCGCCGGGCGGACAGCACATCGTGCGGGTGCACATGCGTGCGACCGCCGGGATCGCCCCGTGGCTGGCAGCCGTCCTGCACTCGCTGCCCACCGTGGTCGCGGCGAGCGAGATCCGCACGCCCGGTGCCCCGGTGTCCGCCGAGGCCGTGCTCAGCAGCAGCGAGCCGCGCGCCATCGAACGGGACTACAGCGTGATCCGTGCCCTGGAACACCACGGATGACGTTGGCCGGGCCGTCCGTGACCCCACGGCCGCGCCTTTGCGCACACCGCCACCCGAGAGGAGCCCTCGTGCTCATGTCACCCCGGTCCTGGGCCGCCGCCCGCCCCGCCCGCGAGTCCGGCCCGCACGGCCCACTCCTGATGACGCGGAACGCTCGCATCCTGGAGCTGGGCGTACGGCACCCCGATGCGCGCGCGGCCGTTCGACGCCCGGCGTCGAACGGCGCTCACCGGGTCGCTCCCGCCGCGATGACCTCCCAGTGCGCTCCGTAGGGGCCGCGGAAGCGGAACAGGGACGTCGAGATCACGCCAAGATTCTGGGACGGCATGTAGAGGAGTTCATCTCCGGTGTGGAGAGCGTGCCGACGGTGCACTCCTGCTCACCGCTGCTCCGACTGGAGCGGAGTGCGCAGGAGGAGGCCGGGCTGCTGGGGTCCTCGCATCCGACGTCGTCGCCTCGGTGACGGTCGTGGCGGGGCCGCGGGCCGGTGGTCGCCTTTCGCGCAGTTCCGCGCACCCCTTGCGGGGCACCTCGGCACATGTGACCTTCGCCGCTCCCGCCGTCAGGGGTGGGCAGTCACGTTACTCACAAGTAGCATGGGCCTGAGCGCGCGCTCAGCGCATGCAGCAGTGCCATCCCGCACCCTGGAGGAGAGCCAATCGTGCCTCGTACCGTCAGGGATGTCGTCTTCGTCGACGGCGTCCGTACCCCGTTCGGCAAGGCGGGCCCGAAGGGCATCTACCACGAGACCCGTGCCGACGACCTCGTCGTGAAGGCGATCCGGGAGCTGCTGCGCCGCAACCCCGGGCTGGACACCAAGAAGATCGACGAGGTCGCCATCGCCGCGACCACCCAGATCGGTGACCAGGGTCTGACCATCGGCCGTACCGCGGGCATTCTCGCGGGCCTGCCGACCTCCGTGCCCGGCTACTCCATCGACCGCATGTGCGCCGGCGCCCTGACCGCCGTCACCACGGTCGCCGGTTCCGTCGCCTTCGGCGCGTACGACATCGCCATCGCCGGCGGTGTCGAGCACATGGGCCGCCACCCGATGGGCGAGGGCGTCGACCCGAACCCGCGGTTCGTCAGCGAGAAGCTGGTCGACGAGTCGGCGCTGTTCATGGGCATGACCGCCGAGAACCTGCACGACCGCTACCCGCAGATCACCAAGGCGCGCACGGACGAGTACGCGGTGCGGTCGCAGGAGAAGGCCGCCAAGGCGTACGCCGACGGCAAGATCCAGGCCGACCTGGTCCCGATCTCGGTGCGCCGGACCAACCCCGAGGGCGGCGAGACCGGCTGGGGTCTGGTCACCGCCGACGAGCCGATGCGCCCGGGGACCACCCTGGAGAACCTGTCGGGTCTGAAGACGCCGTTCCGTGTGCACGGCCGGGTCACCGCCGGCAACGCGGCCGGTCTCAACGACGGCGCCACCGCCTCGCTGATCGCCAGCGAGGACTTCGCGCGCGAGAACAACCTGCCGGTCAAGATGCGGCTCGTGTCGTACTCCTTCGTCGGCGTCGAGCCCGAGGTCATGGGCTACGGCCCGATCCCGGCCACCGAGAAGGCGCTCGCCCAGGCCGGGCTGAGCATCTCCGACATCGGTCTGTTCGAGATCAACGAGGCCTTCGCCGTGCAGGTGCTGGCCTTCCTCGACCACTACGGCATCGCGGACGACGACGAGCGCGTCAACCAGTACGGCGGCGCCATCGCCTTCGGTCACCCGCTGGCCTCCTCGGGTGTGCGTCTGATGACGCAGCTGGCCCGCCAGTTCGAGGAGCAGCCGAACGTCCGCTACGGCCTGACCACCATGTGCGTCGGCTTCGGCATGGGCGCGACGGTCATCTGGGAGAACCCGCACTTCGAGGGGGACAAGTGAGCACCACCGCCGAGCTTCTGAAGCAGGCCTCGGACCTGTTCCCCGACGAGGTCGTGACGTCGGCGCACGTACGCCACTTCGACCTGCCGTCCGGGGCCGGCCGCTTCGCGCTGATCACCCTGGACAACGGCCTGGACCACACCAAGCCGACCACCTTCGGCCCGGCCTCGCTGGCGAACCTGAACACCGCCATCGACCAGGTCGAGAAGGAGGCGGCCGAGGGCACGATCGTCGGTGTCGGTATCACCGGCAAGCCGTTCATCTTCGCGGTCGGCGCCGACCTGAAGGGCGTCGAGCTCCTCAAGGAGCACGAGCACGCGCTCGCCATCGGCAAGGGCGGCCACGAGGTCTTCAAGCGCCTCGCGGGTCTGGCCGTGCCGACCTTCACGTACTACAACGGTGCCGCCATGGGCGGTGGCGTCGAGGTCGGTCTGCACTGCACCTACCGCACGGTGTCGAAGGCCATCCCGGCGTTCTCGCTTCCCGAGGTGTTCCTGGGCCTGGTCCCGGGCTGGGGCGGCTGCGCGCTGCTGCCGAACCTGATCGGCGCCGACAAGGCCGTCTCGGTGATCATCGAGAACAGCCTCAACCAGAACAAGCAGCTCAAGGGGCAGCAGGTCTTCGACCTGGGCATCGCCGACGCCCTCTTCGAGGGTGCCGACTTCCTGGAGCAGTCGCTGATCTGGACCGCCCAGGTACTGAAGGGCGACATCGAGGTCGAGCGTCCGGTGATCGACCGCGGCGAGGCCTGGGACCAGGCCGTCGCCAAGGGCCGTTTCATCGCGGACTCCAAGGTGCACGGCGCCGCCCCGGCCGCCTACCGCGCCCTGGACATCATCGCCGCCGCCAAGAACGGCGACCTCCAGCAGGGTTACGACGCCGAGGACCTGGCGCTCGCCGACCTGATCATGGGCGGCGAACTCCGCGCCGGCATCTACGCGTTCAACCTGGTGCAGAAGCGCGGCAAGCGCCCGGCGGGTGCACCCGACAAGAACCTGGCGCGCCCGGTCACCAAGGTGGGCGTGGTGGGCGCGGGCCTGATGGCCTCGCAGCTCGCCCTGCTCTTCCTCCGCCGCCTGGAGGTGCCGGTCGTGCTGACCGACATCGACCAGGAGCGCGTCGACAAGGGTGTGGGCTACGTCCACGCCGAGATCGAGAAGCTGCTCGGCAAGGGCCGTGTCAACCAGGACAAGGCCAACCGCCTGAAGGCCCTGGTCACCGGTGTGCTGGACAAGGCCGAGGGCTTCTCCGACGCCGACTTCATCATCGAGGCCGTCTTCGAGGAGATCGGCGTCAAGCAGCAGGTGTTCGCGGAGGTCGAGGCGGTCGCCCCGGCGCACGCGATCCTCGCCACCAACACCTCCTCGCTGTCGGTGACGGAGATGGCGTCGAAGCTCAAGAACCCCGAGCG
This sequence comes from Streptomyces sp. NPDC007157, assembly GCF_040634235.1. Lineage (NCBI taxonomy): Bacteria > Bacillati > Actinomycetota > Actinomycetes > Kitasatosporales > Streptomycetaceae > Streptomyces > Streptomyces sp. NPDC007157. The sequence continues at coordinate 234,540 of NZ_JBEYFE010000015.1, read as the reverse complement.
GGTCGTGGGCTTCCACTTCTTCAACCCGGTCGCGATCCTCCCGCTCCTGGAGATCGTGCGCGGCGAGCAGACCGACGACGCGTCGCTGGCCACGGCCTTCGCCGTCGCCAAGAAGCTGAAGAAGACCGCGGTGCTGGTGAAGGACGCCCCGGCGTTCGTCGTCAACCGCATCCTCACCCGCTTCATGGGCGAGATCCAGAACGTCATCGACGAGGGCACCCCCGTCGAGGTCGCGGAGAAGGCGGTCGAGCCGCTGGGCCTGCCGATGTCCCCGCTGGTGCTCCTGGAGCTGGTCGGTCCGGCGATCGGCCTGCACGTCTCGGAGACCCTCAACCGGGCCTTCCCGGACCGCTTCACGGTCTCCCCGAACCTCGCGGCCGTCGTCAAGGCGGGCAAGCGCGGCTTCTACGTGTACGACAGCGGGAAGCCGGAGCTGGACCCGGAGGTCGCCGCACTGCTGAAGCAGGGTGACGTCGTCCTCAGCGAGGAGCAGGTCCGAGACCGCGTCCTGGACGCCGTCGCCCAGGAGATCGGGCTGATGCTCGACGAGGGTGTCGTCGCCGAGGCGCAGGACATCGACCTCTGCCTGATCACGGGCGCCGGCTGGCCCTTCCACCTGGGCGGCATCACGCCGTACCTGGACCGCGAGGGTGTCTCCGAGCGCGTGAACGGCAAGAAGTTCCTGGCGCCGGGCGTGGCGTCGATCCCGGCGTAACCGCCGACAGCCGAAGGGGGCCTCCGTGATGCGCGGAGGCCCCCTTTCGCATGCCGTGGCAAGGGTCAGGCCGCGTCGATCCACTCGGTGAGGGTGGGCAGCGGGGCCGGGAGGGCGCCGATCGGGCGGCCGGGGGCCAGTGCGGCCGCGGAGGCGGTGCCCAGAGCGTCGATGGCGTCGAAGACGCGCTCGCAGTTGCCGCCGCCGCGGTGCACGAAGAACTCCTCGACCCGCGCCCGGTGTTCGGGCTGGACGGTGAAGTCGCGGGCGATGGCGGCGATGATCTCGTCGACGGCCTGGTCGACGGTCCGGCAGACCGGGCCGAAGCCGTCCTCGGCGAGGTTGAAGTAGCCGCGCTTGTAGTGCCGGCCGTAGAAGTCCTCCTCGTCGAAGGGGACGTAGACCAGCGGGATGCCCATGTAGGCCACGTCGAAGAACACCGACGAGTAGTCGGTGACCATCAGCGAGCACTCCTTCATCGCCTGCTGCACATTGCGGGTGTGCGGGTCGGCGACCTGGATGGACGGCGAGGAGAACTGGAAGGTGTGCAGGTAGGGGCGGATCTCGTAGTGCGGGAAGAATTCGAGGTCCACACCGAAGTGGTCCAGGGCGCGGCCGAGGCGGGGGTCGGAGAGCAGCGTCTTGTAGAAGCGGTAGTACTCGGACTGGGTGAAGCTGGTCCGCGCCGGTCCGGCGGACTTCTTGTAGGACGCGGTGACGATCCACTGGCGCCAGGTGGGCATCAGCAGGATGCGCGGCTTGTCGCGGCGCTCGCGCTGGAGGGCGTCGAAGCGCGGGAAGCCGACCGGCTGGGCGCGGTCGCCGTAGCCGGCCTCCTCCGCCATGAAGTCGCGCTCCTGGCGGCCGGCGGTGACCAGCAGGTCGTAGCTCGCGATGCGCTGGTCGGCGCCGGAGGTCACGTCGTTGTAGGTGACGCCGTGCTGGAGGAACACCCGCTGGTACTTGACCAGTTCACCGAAGCGGTGCAGGAAGAGCGCCTTCTTGTAGCCCTCGGGGACGAGGTAGGACTCGGAGTCGTAGGAGCCGATGAGCTTGGTCGCGTGGAGCAGGTACACCCGGTGCTTGAAGGAGCCCAGCCTCAGGACGTTCCCGTACGGGGCGACCTTGGCGTGGTCGGCCGAGGCCGCGTCGATGACGTAGTACACGTTGCGGCGCTTGCGGTGGATCCGGGCCCACTTGAAGAAGTGGTACGAGTTGTCCTGCGCGGTGTCGGTGCGCTCGCCGACCAGCCAGATCTCCTTGCCGTTGAGGAAGGGATAGGTCAGCCAGTAGGCGACGCGCATCCGCCAGCCGGGGTTCCGGGTGCGCAGGATGCGCAGTTCGCGGCCGGTCCGCCACATCGCGTGCCTGAGGCGGGCGGTGCGGCCGGGGGCGACCAGGCGCAGGTGCAGCGCGTCCTGGGCGCCGATGGTCAGCATGTACGGGTACCGGCCGACCTTGCCGGGACCCTTGAGCCGGTGCAGGGCGAGGCGGGCCTTCATGACGACGTTGCGGTGCCGGGTGCCGTCCGGGCGGTGCACCCGCAGCCGGAAGTCGCCGACGCCGAAGCCGGTCTCGGCGAGCCGGGCGGCGGGGATCTCGGCGTACCAGCCGGCGTACAGGTCCCGGCCGTCCCGCGCGTTGCTCAGGTCGCGGCGGTAGACCTGGGTCAGCGGGACGGTGACCTTGGTGCCGCGGACCTGGTAGACGAGTTCGAGGCGGTTGCCCATCGGGCCGCCGAGGTCCAGGCCGGGGAAGGCCATGCAGCCCTCCAGGACCAGCATGTCGTCCCGGGTGCGGACGCTCTCCACCACCACGTTGGGATCCCTGACCCGGGCCGCGCCGCTGTGCAGCCGGCCGCCGGGGAAGGTGCGGTAGAAGCCGTCGTCGTCGATCTCCACGACCGGCGGGGCCGCGGCGAGGGCCGGCTCCGGGTCGGCGAACAGCGGGAAGTTCCCGGTTCTGGCCGCGTAGTGGTCGAGCTGCTGGGCGGGGCTGGTGACGAACTCGGTGATGACGTCGTCGGGGATCTGCGCGTAGTGCCGGTGCAGGTCCGGGAACATCTCGGCAAGCTGCGTACGGCCCATCACGTTCCGGGCGTTGCACAGGAAGCCCTTGTAGGTGCGGGCGGCGTAGCGCTGGAACATCCGGCGGATCTCCGGGGGTTCCTCGGCGCTGTAGTGCAGCAGGAAGTGGTTGAGCCGCAGATGGTCGCGGTAGTTGGCGGGCTTGCTCCACAGCGAGTCCATGATGGACGAGCCGTCGGGGCGGCCCCGGTACCAGTAGACGGGCCGGTCCACGATGCTCAGCGAGCCGGCCCGCAGCATCGCGGGCAGGGTCAGCCATGCGTCCTCGAAGTGCACGCCCTCGCCGAAGCGCAGGCCGAGCCGGCGCAGCAGGGCCGTACCGAAGAGCTTGTTGCAGGCCGAGCCGCTGAAGATCATGTCGGGTATCTCGGCGAAGTCGGTGACCAGCCGGTCGCCCTGCCCGAAGTAGTCCTTCCACGGGCCGTAGGGCCGGTCGGGGAAGTTGACGAGGTCGCCCATGACGACCTCGGAGCCGTCGCGGTGGGCGGCTTCGAGCATCGCGGCGAGGGCGTCCTCGCCGAGGATGTCGTCGGAGTCCAGGAAGGTGACGTACGGCGCGACGACCCGGTCCAGGCCGGTGTTGCGGGCGTTGCCGAGGCCGCCGTTGGGCTGGTGGACGACGGTGACGTTGGCGTAGTGGGCGGCGAACCGCTCCAGCATGTGGGGCGTCTCGTCGGTGGCGCCGTCGTCGACCAGGATCACCTGGGTCTCGGCGAAGCCGCGCTGGGCGGCGAGGGAGCCGAGGCAGTCGTCCAGGTACTTGGCCACGTTGTAGCAGGGGACGACGACGGCGAGCTGGAAGGGGCCGGTGAGCTGCCGGATCGGCGGGTGGACGCGGTCGCGCCACCACATCCAGGGGGCGTCGGGGTCGTTCTGCTCGGACTCGAAGGTGCGCCGGCCCGCGGTGGCGGAGCGCAGGGCGAGGTTGCCGCTGACGGTGCGGTAGCCCTCGTACTCCTCGCCGTCCCGGTCGAAGTCCAGGCCGTCCAGGGTGATGTCACGGACGTTGAGCGCGGAGCGGGAACGGCTGCGCTTCCATTCCACGATCACCGAGACGTTCCACACGGAGCTGTCGGCGAGGTCGTCGCCGAGCAGCTTCGCCAGGTCGGCGCTGCCCTCGAAGGTCAGCAGGCGCTCGTCGACCGAGACCTCGCGGACCGGGACGACCACGTCCTTCTTGGTGTGCCGGTTGCGGACCGCGAGGGAGAGGGAGACCGGGTCGCCGGGGGCGATCCGGCCGAAGCGGTTGACCAGTTCGCCGGTGAACGACAGCTCGGTGCCCGCCACTCGCCAGCCGGTGAGCTGGGCGAACAGCGGGAGCTGGGTGACCGGGGCGGCGGCCAGGCCCAGTTCGGTGACGTCCAGCATGCGGCGGGCGTCGGGCAGGTGCAGATGATCGGCGGACCAGTAGACCCGGCCGTCCTCCTCGACGAGGTGGGAGGAGAAGACGCTCTTGCGCTGGGTGTAGTCCAGCGTGGTGAGGGCGGCCTCGATCTCCTCGTACATCAGGAAGTAGCCGCGCACCCGGTCGACCGGGCCGCACAGCTCGAAGGCCTCGGCGCTCAGCGAGAACAGGTAGGAGCTGACGATGTCGGCGAACCGCTGCTGGAACTGGGCGTCGCCCTCGGCGAGGGCGCGCATGTACAGGCGCAGGTCGTGGGTGAGGAACTTGGCGTCCTTGCGCAGCTTCAGCTGCCACAGCCCGCGCTCCAGCAGGAACCGGTCGGTGGCCCGGTGCACCGCGATCCGGTCCGTGATGCTGCGCAGTTCGCCGGTGCGGCCGGTGATGGAGGAGCCGTCCGGCTCCCACATCCAGCGGTAGACGGGCTCGGTGATCACCGTGATGCCCCGGGCGAGGCAGCCGGCCACGGTGGAGAAGTAGGTGTCCTCGTAGAACACGCCCTCGGGGAACCAGACGCCGTACGTGCGCAGGAACTCCACGCTGTAGAGCTTGGCGGCGGCGATCGGGTCGGAGAGCAGGAGCGGGAACTCCTCGAGACCGGCGACGGTACGGCCCATGGCGTAGACCTCGGGCGCCCAGGGCTCGGTGTCGCCGGTGGCCCGGTTGACCCGGACGGCCTTGCCGGCGGTGATGTCGCTGCCGGTCTCCAGTGCGCTCGCGACCAGCCGTTCGCACGCGCGGGGCGGGAGTTCGTCGTCCGCGTCCAGGAACGTCACCCAGCGGCCCTCGGCCTGGGCGATGCCCCAGTTGCGCGGGGCGCCGACCCCGCCGCTGTTCTCCTTGCGGCGCAGCACCCGGACCCGGGGGTCGGTGCCCGCGAAGCTGGCGACGACCTCGATGGTGCCGTCGGTGGAGGCGTCGTCGACGACGATCACCTCGACCAGCTCGTAGGTCTGGTTCAGGGCCGACTGGAGCGCCTTGCCGATCGTGGTGGCCGCGTTGTGGGCGGGGATGACCACGGTGACCCAGGAGTTGCCTCCGTCGTCCTCGGCGTGGGCGGTCTCTGGTCCGGGTCTCATCGGTGGTCCTCCCGGCCCGCCGGGATGCTGCGGGCCGCGCCCCTCACGATCTGGGTGAGGGGCATGGTGTCGCCGTGCGGTGCGGGAATGTGCGGGAGCCCGCCGAGCACGGTGTTGGGCTTCGGATACGGCCGGAAGAAGGGGTCGTCCTCCGGTGCCGGTGCCCGGTAGCGCTCGTCGGCGAGCAGGGCGTCGGCCTCCGCGCGGCGGTGCCGGCCCCGGTGCAGCTGCGGGGCGATGGTGCCGGCGGTGCCGGAGGCGGGGCTCAGCTCCTCCATGACCCTGGTGAAGTCACGGGTGGAGAGCCAGAACTTGTACATGATGACCAGTTCGAAGAGCAGCAGCAGACCGGCCGAGACGGCGGTGGTCCACAGGATCTGGCCGATCAGCGGGCCGATGATGAAGACGAACATCTGGAACTCGATGCCGCTGATGAGGTGCGGGCGCACCCGGGTGCGCAGCATGGCCCGGCGGATCCGGGTGTACCAGGGGAACTGGCCGCGGAACTGCTCGTGCAGGTCGACGACGTTGCCGGTGCCGGCCTCGGCGCGGAGGGTCTCGGCGGGAGTGTGGGGGTTGTCGCGGAGCAGGTCCTCCATGAAGACGACCGGCGAGCCGTCGGAAGTCTCCCGCCCCGTGAAGGAACGTTCCTGCACGGCCTCGGCCGCCGCGACGGCCTCGGCCTCCGCCACAGCCGCCGCCTCCGCCGCAGCCGCCGCCTCGGCGCGGGTCCGGGTGACCTTCTCGATCTTGGTCCGCATCGACAGGCGCATCTTGTAGATCTGGAGCGCGTCGACGTAGCGGAGCATGTCGAGGAAGACCACGACGAGGGCGGCCACCAGGTAGCGCTCGTCGTCGTGCGGCAGGAACTGACCGCCCATCAGGGCGAGGGCACAGAACAGCACCCGGATGCGGTCGAAGACGTAGTCGAGCCAGCCGCCGAAGACGGTGCCGTTGCCCTTGAGGCGGGCCAGCTTGCCGTCGATGCAGTCGAGGATGAAGCTCAGGTGGTAGAGCAGCGCGCCAATGATCAGGGACCGCCGGTCGCCCTCCAGGAAGAAGCCGCCCGCGGCCAGGCCGATGAACAGCGCCGCCCAGGTGACCCGGTTCGGGGTGATGAAGCGGAAGCGGGCGACGACGAGCAGCAGGCGGGTGGCGACAGGGTCGACGAGGAAAACCGTCCACCAGGCGTCTCGTTTCTTGCAGGTCAGTTTTTGGACAGCCCGCAGCGAAAGCCTGGCCATAACCCCCCAGTCACCCCTCAAACAGGACACATAGGCCTGTTGTTTTCACAGACCAATCACATAAGCGACCCGAACTTTAACAATCCTTCACTTAAGTGTCGACGCACATTGACCTGCGATTGACCGCGACGTTGATCACAGATGACCTGTACAACCATTTGCGATCTTCACATCGGGGAACCATGGGGCGCCCTTGGGGCGTACTTGGCTCCAGCCTTGCGAACGGCATGCGTCGCTGCCCGGAGCAAGGGCTTTCCGGCCTGAATCAAGCCATCCGTCCGCCCTGGGGGCAGGGCGGGAATCCAGCCATCCGCTTGGCAGTCCGACAGGCCGGGCTCAGTCCCCCACCGAGCGCCAGCCGTCGAGCACCAGCCCGTCCCGGCTCTCGTCCCGCCGGGCCACCAGCAGCCGCCCGCCGGACAGCCGGGTCGCCACGGCGAGCCGCCCGGCGCGGCTGACGGCCGCGGCGGGAGCCCCGTAGGAGGGTGCGCCGGCGTCCTGCCACCACACCCCGGTGTCGGGCCGCCCCGCGGGATGCGCGCCGAGCGAGCAGGTCCCCTCGGCGCCCCGGCCGACCAGCACGGAGTAGCCCCAGCCCGCGAGTTCGGCACCCCGGGCCGCGGACGCCGCGCCGGAGCCGCTCTCCGGGTCGTCGAGCGGGTAGGGGCCGGGGGCACCCGGCCGCCAGAAACAGGTGCGGCCGGTACCGGCGTCGCGGAAGAGGACCGCGCCCGGCTCGGCCGCCGGGGCCAGGGTGCCCGGGCGGGCGGCGAACGGCAGGGTGCGGTCCTCGCTCCAGGTGCCGTCCGGTCCCGGGCACCAGCGGAGCACCGCCGAGGTGTCCCGGGCCCGGGCGAACAGTTCGACCCCGCCGTGCTCGCCGGTCACCGCGACCAGGTCGTCGGCGACCCGCAGTCCGCTCAGGTGCTGCCACGGGGACCACTCGCCGTCGGCCGACCGGCGCCGGTGACTGACGCTGTGCCCGAAGTTGCGGACGAAGACCAGAAGATCCCCGGCGGCGTCGAACGCGGCCGCGGGAAAGCCGACTTCGCGCCCCTTGCGCCAGACCGCGGCGTTCGGCCCGCCGAGCGAGTGCCAGGGGGTGAGCGGCCGTCCGGTGCGGTACTGGGCGGCGTGCACCACCTCGACGTCCACCCCGCCGTCGCCGCGCGCACTCCTGCGCAGGCCGAGCAGATGGGGCAGCCCGTGCGGATCGCGGACCACCAGCAGACCGGGCAGCAGCCCCGGGCCCTCCAGCAGTTCCGGGCCGCGCCAACGGCCGCCGGGCAGCTCCTCGTACCAGCGCACCACACCGGCGGCGGACGGCCAGAACGCGGTGAGCCGGCCGTCGAAGCCGGCCGAGAGCCAGTTCACCGGCGCCGGGTGGCGCGGGGCTCCGTCGCCGCCCGGGCCCCGCTCGGCGCGCAGGCAGTCGACGTACAACGGCCGTCCCGTCGCGGCCTGATGGGTCCGGGCCGCGGCGAGCGCCACGGCGGCGGTCTCGGCGTGCGCGTCCGGCACCCCGTAGGAGGGCACCCCGCTCGCCTCGTCCAGGCCGGTGTGCACGGGGTCCGGGTCGAGGGTGTGCACCCGCTCCGGATCGAGCGCGCGCAGTTCCTCCCGCAGGGCGGGCAGCGCGTCGTGGGGGTCGGTGTCCAGCACCCGGAGGGCGCCGCGCACTCGGCAGCCCCGGCTCTCGGCGGCGGCGAGCGCCCGGTCGAGGGCGGCCCGGCCGTCCTTGGCGCCGGCCCGCAGGCAGACCACGGCGATCTCGCTGCCGGGCGCCTCCCGTTCGACCACCGCCACCGCGTCCCGGGGTTCCGGTACGACGACGGCGACCAGGTGCCCACGGCCGTCCGGTGTGCGGCCCGCGGACCCCGGCCCGGTGCGGCCGGACCTGCGCGTCATGCCTTCATGCCCTTCTCGTGTCTGCCGGCTCGTGCGCTCACAGCAGAGTCCAGTCGCCCAGGCTCAGCCCCGGGCCGTCGTCCTGGCGGGCCAGCGCGAGCCCGCCGTCCTCGGTCAGCGCCAGCAGCACGACCCGCCCGAGGCCGTCGCGCGCCAGCACCGGATCGCCCTGGCAGACGGCGCCGGTGTCGGTCCACCAGACGCCGTGGTGCTCCTCCTCGGCACCGCACGCGCCCAGCACGATCCGGCCCTCGGTGTCGCGGTGGGCCAGCACCGTGCACGGGTGGCCGTCGAGGGTGGTGGCGAGCGCGGTGTGCCGTCCGTCGCCCGGGGTCCCGCCGAGCGGCACCGGCCAGGAGCCGGGACGTACGGCGACGGCACCGCCGCCCACCGCGTCGGTCAGGTAGTAGGTGATCCGGCCCGGCGAGGTCTCCAGACCGCACGCGGACCCGGGCAGCGGTACGACGGCGAGGTCGGGGCCTCGCTCCGGTGCGGCGCCCGGACCGGGCTGACACCAGGTCAGGGCACCGGTGCGGGTCGGGGCGAGGACATGCACCTGCCCGGTGGTGGTGGCCACCGCGGCCGGGGTGTCGAGGACGGCCGCCACCTCGAGGTCCAGCCAGGGCTCCCAGCGGCCCCGGGCGTCCTCGCGCCGCAGGGCCAGCCGTCCCTCCGCCGTGGCCACCAGGATGTGCAGGGCGCCCGAGGTGTCGACGACCGCCGTGGGGGTGCCCATCTGTGCGGTGCGTGCCCGCTGGGCGTGCGGGTTGCCGGCGGAGCGCCACTCGCTCAGCGGGCGGCCCGCCTGGTACTGGATCGCGTGGACCAGGTCCACCGCCGACGGCGCGTCGCCGGTGCCGCGGGCCCGGCGGCCGACGAGGTGGGCGTAACGGTTGCGGCCCTGGGCGACGGTGAGTTCGGTCACGCTCTTGACCGGCAGCACGTCCGGGCCGGTCCAGTCGGGGCCGCCCGGGCGGGTCTCCGTCCAGCGCAGCACGGCGCCGTCGACCTGCGCGTAGGCGATGAGCCGGCCGTCGTGCCCGGGGAGGAGCCAGGGTCCGGACCGCACGGTGCGGCTCGCCGGGGCTCCACCGGCCGGCCGCGCCCCGACGGCACGGTCGCGCACGGGAGCGGCCATCAGCGCCGGGCCTCCGGATGGCGCCGGCACCAGCCGGCCCAGGCCGAGGCGACCATGGTGCGGGCGTCGTGGCGGGCCGTCCAGCCCAGTTCGGCGCGGATGCGGTCGGCCGAGGCGACGACCCGTGCCGGGTCTCCGGCGCGGCGCGGCGCGTGGACCGGGGCGGCCGCCGGGCCGTAGCCGGTGACCTCGCCGATCAGCGTGATCATCTCGCGTACGGAAACCCCCTCCCCGCGCCCGATGTTGACCGTCAGGTCGCTGCCGGGCTCCCGGCCGGGCAGCGCGCGGGCGGCGGCGAGATGGGCGGCGGCGATGTCCTCGACATGGATGAAGTCCCGTACGCAGGTGCCGTCCGGGGTGTCGTAGTCGTCGCCGAAGATCACGGGGGCGCTGCCCTCGGTGAGCTTCTCGAAGACCATCGGGACGAGGTTGGAGACGCCCGTGTCCGCGAGGCGCGCGTCGGCCGCGCCTGCGACGTTGAAGTACCGCAGGCAGGCGGTGGTCATCCCGTGCGCCCGGCCCGCGGCGCGCACCAGCCACTCCCCGGCCAGCTTGGTCTCGCCGTAGGGGTTGAGCGGGGCGCAGGGGGTGTTTTCGGTCACCAGGTCCACGTCGGGCATGCCGTACACGGCGGCGGAGGACGAGAACAGGAAGTGCCGTACGCCGGTGTCGGCGGCCGCCTCCAGCAGGGTCTCCAGCCCGTGCACGTTCTCGCGGTAGTAGTGCAGCGGCCGTTCGACCGACTCCCCGACCTGCTTCTTGGCCGCGAGGTGGACCACGCCGTCGATCCCGAGGTCGGACAGGGTGCGCCGCAGGAGGGTGCCGTCGAGCACCGAGCCCTTGACGAAGGTCACACCGTCGGGGACGCGGGCGGGGTCGCCCGTCGAGAGGTCGTCGTACACCGCGACCCGCTCACCGGCGGTGAGCATCGCGCGCACGACATGGGCGCCGATGAAGCCGGCACCGCCTGTTATCAGCCACGTCATGGCGCGCATACTATTTCTTTGGCTGCTGTTTACAAATACATCACGGGTTGTGCATGATCGTGCGGTCGTCCGCCCCTTGTGCGGTTTCGACCGGGCAGCACCACCGGGACCGGCCTCCCCCACCCGAGTCCTCACCCCACAGCACCGCCCCGCCGGGGCACGATCTTTGAGGATTCGAAGCAGGATGAGTCATGTCCCGACGCCCCAGCTCAGCGACTCCGACACGCCCCCCGGGCAGGGTGGCGGGCGCGGGCGCAAGCGCGAGCGCACCGGCGGACGCCGAAGGGGCCGCCGGATCCTGATCTCGCTGGCCGTCCTGGTCGTGGCCGGAGCGGGCACCGCCTACTGGCTCTACAGCGGCATCGACGGCAACATCCAGGGCGTCGACATCGACCGGGCGATCGGGGACGACCGCCCGGAGAAACTGCCCACTTCGGGACAGAACATACTGATCCTCGGCTCGGACTCACGGGCCGGCGCCAACGCGAAGCTGAACACCGGCAAGGTCGCCGGGGCCCGTTCGGACACCGCGCTGGTGATGCACATACCCGAGGGCCGCAAGCAGGCCGTCGCGGTCAGCATCCCGCGTGACACCCTGGTGACCCGCCCGGAGTGCACCACGGCGAGCGGCTCCCAGGCCCCCTCCGCGAAACGTGTGATGTTCAACTCCATCTACTCCCAGGTCGGTCCGGCCTGTGTGGTCAAGACGGTGGAGAAGATGTCCGGGGTCCGCATGGACCACTACGTCGAGGTCGACTTCGCCGGCTTCAAGGACCTGGTGGACGCGATAGGCGGGGTGACCGTCACCGTCGACCAGGACATCCACGACACCTCCAGCGGTCTCGACCTCACCAAGGGCACCCACGAACTGGACGGCACCCAGTCCCTGGAGTTCGTCCGCACCCGGCACGGCATCGGCGACGGCAGCGACCTGGGCCGGATCGGTCTCCAGCAGCAGTTCATGATCGCCCTGCTCGCGGAGATCCAGAAGCAGGACCTGCTGGGCAGCCCGGTCAAGGCGTACAAGATCGCCGACAAGCTGACCGCCGCGCTCACCACCGACTCCGAACTCGCCTCGCTCACCAAGCTCGCGGAGTTCGGCCGCAGCCTGAACGGCGTCAACCCGTCCACCATGGAGACGATCATGCTCCCGGTGGCGTACGACAAGGCCGACCCGAACCGCGTGGTGGCCGCCGAGCCGCAGGCCTCGACCCTGTGGAAGGCGATCCGCGCCGATGCCACGATCCCCGCCTCGGCGAAGAAGTCCCCCGCCACCGGCGGCAGCTGACGGTACGTCAGACCTCGCGCCAGGCCTCCAGGGCCAGCCCCGCTTCGTCCTTGCGCCGGGTGAGCAGGAGTTGCCCGGTGGACGGGGAGAGGGTCGCCGCGGTGACCCGGTCGTCCCCGTCCGTGGTCAGGGCGACCGTCGCGTCGGCCGGGAGCTGCGGCCCCGACTCGGTCCACCAGGCACCGGCCCGCTCGTCCTCCGTGGGGTACGCGGCGAACGCCACCCGGCCGCTCGCCGAGCGCTGGGCGAGCAGGGTGCAGTCGTGTCCGTCGAGTTCACAGCGGACCGCGGCGACCGGGCCAGGACCGGCGGACGGCAGCAGGGTGTACGGCTTGCCGCCGGGACGCCAGGCGCACAGGTCGCCGGCCTCGTCGCTGTAGTAGAGGGTCGTGCTCTCGGCGGAGGTGGCGAGGGCGGCGAGGGTACCCGGCCGGACCGGGGTCTCCAGCGCCTCCAGCAGCACCGGCGGCTTCCCCGCCGCCTCCTGCCGCCAGTACACGATCCCGCCCGGTACGGCCGCGTACACCTCCACCCGCCCCGACTCACCGGTGACCGCCGCGAGTCCGTCCTCGACCAGCCGGCCCTTCAGATCGCGCCACGGCTCCCAGCCGCCCTTCTCCTTCTGGGCGACCATGCTCACTCCGCGCCCCCGGTTGCGGACGAAGACATGGGCACGGCCCTGGGCGTCCACCGCGACAGCCGGGGCGCCGGTGACCTCGCCCTTCTTGCTCGGGTGGCCGATCGGCCGCCAGTCCAGGGGGGACAGACGCGGACGGTAGTGGGTGGAGTGGACCAGGCCCGACTCGCCCTTCACCGTGGGCCGCCAGGCGACCAGGTGCGCGTATCCATCGGTGCCCCGGCCCACCGAGAAACCGGGGTGCAGCCGCTGGTCGCCACCCATCTTCCGGGGGGTGCCCCAGGGGCTGCCAGGGCCGCGTTCCGCACGGCACAGCACGGCGTCACCCGACGGCAGATAGACACTGAGCCGGCCGTCACGGCCGCGGAGGAGCCAGTCGCCGTTCACCGCTTCACTCTAAGCGGGGCCGTTCGGAGCAGTGGCCCGGCCCCGGGCGTGCGAGGCTGGGGGCATGGATGAGGAAGCTCCCCTGCTGGTGATCGTCGACGGCGCGAACGTCGTCGGGTCACGGCCGGACGGCTGGTGGCGGGACCGCAAGGGGGCCGCCGAGCGGCTGCGCGACCGGCTGGCCGAGCGGGGCCTGCCCGGCCATCCGACCCCGGTGGAACTGGTGCTCGTCGTCGAGGGCGCGGCCCGCGGGGTGGAGTCGGTGCCCGGGGTACGGGTGGAGTCGGCGTCCGGCAGCGGCGACGACCGCATCGTCGAGCTGACCGCCGAGGCCCCCGGCCGTCCTCGCCTCGTCATCACCGCCGACCGCGAACTCCGGCGCCGGGTCACCGAGTTGGGCGCCGAGGTGATCGGCCCGAAGGCCCTGCTCCACTGAACCGGCTCCGCACCCCGGCCACACCCCACCACTCCACGGAGCCGGGTCGGCTCACGCCCGCCGCTCCGTGGAAGGGACCCGCCCATACCCCTGCTCCGCCGAACCGGGCCCGCCCCTGCCCGTCGTTGCGCGGGCTCACTCGGCCGGCGCGCGGGCGTACAGCACCGCTCCGTCCACCTCGGCCACCTGTTCGTAGTCGACCGCGAGCAGGCGGCGCAGGGTGGGGACGCGGTCGGGGCCGTACGGCTTGCCCCGGGAGTCGTCGACCACCAGGGCCGGCGCCCGGTCGGCCAGCTCGGCGCGGAAGACCGGCCAGGTGCCCTCTACGGCGTACTTCTCGCCGACCTGCGGACCGTCCCTGCCGCCGCTGAAGTTGGTGAGCAGGCCGGCGGTGAGATAGCGGGTGGCGGGGGTGCGGTCGGCGAGCCAGTACGTCTCCGGGTGCATGCCCCAGACCAGCACCCGGTCGCCGGGCTGGGTGCGATGGGCGAGGGCGAGCGCGAGCCGCTGGGCGTGCGCGAGTTCGGGCCGGGGAGCCAGGAGTCCCCAGGTCAGGAACAGGGCGCAGACGCAGGCCGAGGTGCGGACGGCGGCCGCGGTCCGCGCCCTCGGCAGGACCTGCAGCGCGGCCGTGGCCAGCAGCGCGAGCGGCGGGGTGAGTTGCAGGAAGTAGTGGCCGAAGAAGTGGAAGCCGAGGGTGACGGCGACCGCCGAGGCGCCCAGCCACAGCCACAGGTCGGCGGCTCCGGTACGGGCGATGCGCAGGGCGCGGGCGACCGGCGGGAGCAGCCCGGCGCAGGCCGCGGCGAGGATCACGGTGTTGGTCAACGCCCGTGCCAGGACGTGGAGTTCGGAGCCGGTGAAGGAGGCGTAAGCGCCGGATCCGGTGACCGTCCAGAAGGCGAAGCCGGCCGGGTCGGTGAGCAGGGCCGCGCCCAGTACGGGCAGGGCGACGCCGGCCGCCAGCCGGAGCAGGCTCGCGCGCGGGCCGCCGTACCGGTTGAGGAGGTAGACCACCGGCAGCAGGACCGCACCGCCGGTCTGCTTGGTGAGCAGGGCACAGGCGACGGCCGCTCCGGCGGCGCCCCAGCGGCGGCGGTCGGCACACCACATCGCGGCGGCCGTGGCCGGCAGTATGAACACCTCGAAGGTCGCCGCCTGCGCGTCCTCGGGGTTGAGTCCCACCGAGACCAGCAGGTACAGCGCCCCCGCGGTGCGCCCCGCACGGTCGCCCCACCGGCGCCGGGCGATCGACGCGAGCAGTACGGCGGTGGCCAGCTGGGCGAGCACGGCGAGCACCCGGACCGGGGTGAGCGAACCCGACCCGAAGACCGCGAACGCCCCCTCGTACAGCCAGGGCAACAACGGCGGCTTGCGGTCCACGACCGTCTCGTACAGCTGGCCGCCGCGCGCCAGCATGCGCGCCTGTACGGCGAGGAAGCCCTCGTCCGGGTTCCACAGCGGCCGGCGGAAGGACGGCACCCGGGTGACGCAGGCCAGCACGGCGAGCAGCGGCAGCAGCCGCGCCCAGTACCCCTTCCGGACGACTACGGATCGTGACGGGACGAGAGGGGCGACAAGCATGGGGAGCACGCTATCCGGCCCCGCAGTCCCACCTGGACGGGACATACGGGGCCGGAGTGGCGAGCCTGATGATTACGGAGCGTCGGCCGGGGTCCGCCGCTGTTCGGCGAGACGGCTGTGCGAGCGGCCGTAGAGGAAGTAGACGACGAAGCCGATGACCATCCAGATGGCGAACCGCAGCCAGGTCTCGGCCGGCAGGTTGAGCATCAGCCACAGCGAGGCCAGCACGGAGACGATCGGCAGCGCCGGTACCCACGGGGTGCGGAAGGACCGGTCCAGGTCGGGCCGGGTGTTGCGCAGGATGATCACGCTGATCGCGACGACGATGAAGGCGAAGAGGGTGCCGATGTTCACCAGTTCGGCGAGTTCGCTGAGACTGGTGAAGCCGGCGACGATCGCGATGACGACGCCCAGCAGGATGGTCGGCCGGTACGGGGTGCGGAACCTCGGGTGGGTGTGGGAGAAGAACCGGGGCAGCAGCCCGTCCCGGCTCATCGCGAAGAACACCCGGGACTGGCCGAGCAGCAGGATCATGCACACGGTGGTCAGGCCGACGGCCGCGCCGAAGCTGATCAGACCGGCGAACCAGGGGTGCCCGGTGGCCTTGAACGCGTCGGCGAGCGGCGCGTCCACGGACAGCGAACTGTACTTCTGCATGCCGGTCACCACGATCGCCACGGCGACGTACAGCGCGGTGCAGATGATCAGGGAGCCGATGATGCCGCGCGGCACGTCCCGCTGGGGGTTGCGGGTCTCCTCGGCGGCGGTGGCGACCACGTCGAAGCCGATGAAGGCGAAGAAGACGACGGACGCCGCGGTGAAGATGCCCATCACACCGAAGTTGGAGGGCGCCCAGCCGATCATCAGCTGGATCAGCGGAGCCTTGAGGTTGCCTCCCGCCGGCACCGGCTGCTCCTTCGGGACGAACGGGTCGTAGTTGCCGCTGTGGATGAAGAAGGCGCCCGCGATGATGACGACCAGGACGACGGCCACCTTGATGGCGACGACGACCGAGGTGACCCGGGCGGAGAGCTTCATGCCGACGACCAGGATCGCGGTGAGGACGAGGACCAGGGCGGCGGCGAGGATGTCGAAGCCGAAGCCGTGGGCGCCGTCCCGGCCGCTGAGGTACTCGGGCAGCTGCCAGCCGGCGTTGTCGAGCAGCGAGTGGATGTACCCCGACCAGCCGACGGCGACCACCGCCGTGCCCAGCGCCAGCTCCAGCACCAGGTCCCAGCCGATGATCCAGGCCGGGAACTCGCCGAGCGAGGCGTACGAGAAGGTGTACGCCGAACCGGCCACCGGGAGGGTGGAGGCGAACTCGGCGTAGCACAGGGCGGCGAGGCCGCAGACGACGCCGGCGACGACGAAGGAGAGCGCGACGGCGGGGCCGGCGTTGTTCTTGGCGGCCGTGCCGGTCAGGACGAAGATGCCGGTGCCGATGATGACACCCACGCCGAAGACCGTGAGGTCCAGGGCCGAGAGCGACTTCCTGAGCGCGTGCTCCGGTTCCTCGGTGTCCTTGATGGATTGTTCGACGTTCTTGGTCCTGAAGAGCGAACTGGCCACGTGCCTACCTCCCACGTTTGTCGTCCTCGACATGATCGAGAGGGCCGGGGATGCGTATGCCCCGGCAAAGGCAGGTTCACGCAGACGGGCCGGTCTCGCCACCGGAGGGTGAGCGAAACCGACCCATCGGGGTGGTTCGTGTTTCGTCGAGGGCTGCCGGCCGGTGGGGGCTGGTCGCGCAGTTCCCCGCGCCCCTGAAGGGGCGCGCCTCGGCCAGGACGTCTCAATCCCTCGCGGGCTCCACCGAGTCGACTTCCGTCGTCGTGCCGTCCAGCTTCGCGACCAGACCGGTGACCTGGCGGGCGATGTCCGGGGCCGTCAGGCCGATCTCCGTCATGACCTCGGCCCTCGACGCGTGGTCGAGGAAGCGGGGCGGGATGCCGAAGTCGCGCAGGGGGACGTCCACGCCCGCGTCGCGCAGGGCCTGGGCGATCGTCGCGCCCACGCCGCCGACGCGGATGTTGTCCTCGACCGTGACGACCACCCGGTGCCGCTCGGCCAGCGGGGCCATCGCCTCGTCCACCGGCTTCACCCAGCGCGGGTCGACGACGGTGGTGGAGATGCCCTGCTTGTCGAGGAGTGCGGCGATCTCCAGGCACATCGGAGCGAGGGCGCCCACGGAGACCAGGAGGACGTCCGGGGTGTCGGTGCCGGGCTCGCGCAGCACGTCCATGCCGCCGACCTTGCCGACGGCGGCCACGGCGGGGCCGACCGCGCCCTTCGAGAAGCGGACGACCGTCGGTGCGTCGTCGACCTCGACGGCCTCGCGGAGCTGGGCGCGGACCTGGTCGGCGTCGCGCGGGGCGGCGAGCCGCAGACCGGGGACGACCTGGAGGATCGACATGTCCCACATGCCGTTGTGGGAGGCACCGTCGGTACCGGTGACGCCGGCCCGGTCCAGGACGAAGGTCACCCCGCACCTGTGCAGGGCCACGTCCATCAGCACCTGGTCGAAGGCGCGGTTGAGGAAGGTGGCGTACACGGCGAAGACCGGGTGCAGTCCGGCCGTGGCCAGACCCGCCGCGGAGGTGGCACCGTGCTGCTCGGCGATGCCGACGTCGTAGATCCGCTCCGGGAAGGTGTCGGCGAACTTCTTCAGGCCGACCGGCTGCAGCATGGCCGCCGTGATGGCGACGATGTCCTCGCGCTCCTTGCCGAGTTCGACCATCTCGTCGCCGAAGACGGAGGTCCAGTCGGCGCCGGAGGCCTTGACCGGCAGGCCGGTGTCGGGGTGGATGGGGCCGATGCCGTGGAAGCGGTCGGCCTCGTCCTGGAGGGCGGGCTGGTAACCGCGGCCCTTCTCGGTGAGGC
Organism: Streptomyces sp. NPDC007157; assembly: GCF_040634235.1. Taxonomy (NCBI): domain Bacteria; kingdom Bacillati; phylum Actinomycetota; class Actinomycetes; order Kitasatosporales; family Streptomycetaceae; genus Streptomyces; species Streptomyces sp. NPDC007157. The sequence goes on along the minus strand of NZ_JBEYFE010000015.1, from coordinate 216,769 downwards.
AGTGCACGATCACCGGGCCGCCGAACCGCTTGGCCCGGGCGAGGGCCGACTCCAGGGCCTCCATGTCGTGACCGTCGATCGGACCGACGTACTTCAGGCCCAGGTCCTCGAACATGCCCTGCGGGGCGATGAAGTCCTTCAGCCCCTTCTTGGCGCCGTGCAGGGTGTCGTAGAGCGGCCTGCCGACGACGGGTGTGCGCTCCAGCAGGTCCTTGCCCCGGGCCAGGAACCGCTCGTACCCGTCCGTCGTGCGCAGGGTCGCCAGGTGATTGGCGAGGCCGCCGATGGTCGGGGCGTACGACCGCTCGTTGTCGTTGACGACGATGACCAGCGGGCGGTCCTTGGCGTCGGCGATGTTGTTGAGCGCCTCCCAGGCCATGCCGCCGGTGAGGGCGCCGTCACCGATCACGGCGACGACGTGGCTGTCGCGTTCGAGGAGCTGGTTGCCCTTGGCGATGCCGTCGGCCCAGCCGAGGACCGTGGAGGCGTGGCTGTTCTCGATGACGTCGTGCTCGGACTCGGCCCGCGAGGGGTAGCCGGACAGGCCGCCCTTCTGCTTCAGCCGAGAGAAGTCCTGCCGGCCGGTGAGCAGCTTGTGCACGTAGGACTGGTGGCCGGTGTCCCACAGCACCTTGTCCTTCGGCGAGTCGAAGACGCGGTGCAGGGCGATGGTGAGCTCGACCACGCCCAGGTTGGGACCCAGGTGTCCGCCGGTCTTGGAGACCGCCTCCACGAGGAAGCTCCGGATCTCCTCTGCCAGCTGGACCAGCTCCTCGGGGCTGAGCCGGTCCAGATCGCGCGGTCCCCTGATACGGGTCAGCAGCGGCACCCGTGCCTCCTTGCAGTAGAGCTGATCGAGCTGTTGCCGGGCCTGTCGAGTCTAATGTTCCGCCCGGGCGGCCGGACTCCGGCCCATGGGTCATTGGTCACGCGAACGGCCGTACCCATCATGAGGCCCACCTATGACACGACTGTGCCCGGTGCCATTCAAGGCACCGGGCACAAGTACCGCCCAGGGGCGCGGGGCTGTGTGCGCGACCAGCCACGACGGCGGGTCAGCCGCCCATGGTCCGCAGCCCCGAAGGCGCTATCCGCGCCCGGCCGCCTTCTGGCTCTTGCGGGAGACGGAGTCGATGACGACCGCACCCAGCAGAACACCACCGGTGATCATGTACTGGATCGACGTGTTCATGTTCAACAGGTCGAGGCCGGTCTGGATGGACTGGATGACCAGCATGCCCAGGAGGGCGGACCAGACGGTACCGCGGCCACCGAACAGCGACGTACCACCGATGACCGCCGCCGCGATGGCGAGCATCAGGGTGTTGCCGCCACCGGCGTTGAGCGTCGCGCTCGCCGTCTGACCGGCGAAGAACATACCGCCGATGGCCGCGAAGCCACCGGAGATCGCGAACACGGTGATCCGGACCATCGGCACGCTGATACCCGCACGGCGGGCCGCCTCGATGCCACCGCCGACCGCGAAGACCTTGCGGCCGTAGGTCGTACGACGGAGCACGAAGTCGACGACCACCAGCGACGCGAGGAAGATCACCAGCGCGTTGGAGACGCCGGACGCGTTGTTCAGCACCGCGGCCGCGACGAAGGACGCGATCGCGAGCAGCGCGATGCGGATCACGATCTCGCTGGTGGGCCGGAACGGCACACCGGCCGCGCGGCGCCGGCGCTGCTCGTTGAACTGGCCCACCGCCGAGAGCACCACACCGAGGCCGGCCAGCAGGTAGGCGCCGATGATGGCCTGGTCCATGAAGAAGGAGCTCTGGCCGAGGACGTGCACCGGACCGCTGTCGGCCGGGATGTTGATCGTGCCGCTGGAACCCAGCAGCCACAGCATCAGACCGTTCCAGCCGAGGAAGCCGGCCAGGGTGACCACGAACGCGGGTACGCCGATCTTCGCGAAGAACCAGCCGTGCAGCGCGCCGATACCGATGCCGGTGATGATCGTGAGGATCAGCGCCAGCCACTGGTTCATTCCGTGGTTGACCACGAAGACGGCGAACACCGTGGAGGCGAGTCCGCTCACCGAGCCGACGGACAGGTCGATCTCACCGAGCAGCAGCACGAACACCAGGCCGATGGCGAGCATGCCGGTGGCCGCGAGGAAGTAGCTGATGTTGGAGAGGTTGTCCGCGCTGAGGAACAGGCTGTTCTTCACCTGGAAGATGGTCCAGATGATGATCAGGCCGATGACGACCGGCAGCGAGCCCAGCTCGCCGCCCTTCACCCGGCGCTTGAACTCGGTGAGGTAGCCCTTGAAGCCCTCCTCACGGACCAGCAGGCGCGGGTCGACGACGGTGACCGGCGCGGCCGTGGGGTCGTCGGCGGGCGCCACCGTGGTCGGGGTCTCGGCCGCCTCGGACTTCTCGATCTTGGGCGACTCGTCGCCCGCTACGGTCTTGTTCGACGTCTCACTCACTTTGCCGCCTCCGGGGTGCGACGCTCCGAACGACGGGTCACGGCGTTGTCCGTGGCACCCGTGATCGCCGCGATGATCTCTTCCTGGCTGGTGCTCTTCACGGGGAAGAAACCATTGTTCTTGCCGAGTCGCAGCACCGCCACGGTGTCCGCGACCGCCTTCACGTCGGCCATGTTGTGGCTGATGAGAATGACGGCGAGGTTGCGCTCGCGGAGCCGCTCGACCAGGTCGAGGACCTGCGCGGTCTGCTCGACACCGAGGGCCGCGGTGGGCTCGTCGAGGATGACGACCTTGGGGTCGCCGATCAGGGCGCGGGCGATGGCCACGACCTGACGCTGACCGCCGGAGAGGCTGGCGATCGGGATGCGCACGCTCGGGATGCGGATGGAGAGCGTGCTCAGCAGCTCGCGGGCCTGCTTCTCCATCGTCACCTCGTCGATGACGCCGCGGTGCAGCAGCTCGCGGCCGAGGAAGAGGTTGCCGACCACGTCGAGGTTGTCGCAGAGGGCGAGGTCCTGGTAGACCGTCGCGACGCCGAGTCCCTGGGCGTCGTGCGGCTTGTTGATGCTGACCGGGCCGCCCTCCCACTCGATGACGCCCTCATCGATGGGGTGGACACCCGCGATCGTCTTGACCAGGGTCGACTTTCCTGCGCCGTTGTCGCCCACCAGGGCGACCACTTCTCCGGCGTGGACCTCCAGATCGACTTCGGTGAGGGCCTGGACCGCACCGAATCGCTTGGAGACTCCGCGCAACGCCAGCACGGGCGTAGCGGACACGTGAACCATCTCCTTCGCCGCCTGACCGGCGGGGATGCCGCGCTTGTGTGATCAGGCGCGGAGGGCCGTGCGGTACCTCAGGTTGGTCGGTGTACGCACGTGGTTTACAAGATGAACATGCGCGAATCCGCTGCGCTTGGCAACGGGTCCGTCCGACGCCCGCTCCGGCAGCGGGGTATGAAGGCCGGAGCGGGCGTCGGAGGGGTTTCGCGAGACCGCCGGACGGACGGGGCCCTTGCGGAAGGACCGGGCGCGTCGGGCAGCCGGGGCCCGGGTGTCGTACTGCGATCACCCGGGCGCTGACGGCCGGAGCCGGACGGCTCCAGGGCGGGACTACTGCAGGCCGGCGGCCTTGCAGGCCTTCGCGAACTCGGCGGTGCAGATGTCCGCGACGGTGTACAGCTTGTCCTTGATCACGGTGTCGTTGATGTTGGCCTTGGTGACCGACACCGGGGTCAGCAGCTGCGAGGGCACCTTGTCGCCGGAGCCGCTGGTCTGCGTGGTGGTGGCGAGCGAGGAGATGCTCTTGCCCTGCAGCAGGTCCACGGCGATCGTGGCGGCGGCGTCGGCCTCCGGCTTGAACGCCTTGTAGACGGTGGAGGACTGGGTGCCGGCGACGATGCGCTGGATGCCCGCGAGCTCCGCGTCCTGACCGGTCAGCGGGATGCCGCTGATGCCGGCGCCCTTGAGGGTGGTGGCGATACCACCGGCCATGCCGTCGTTGGCGGAGTAGACGCCCGCGATGTTCTTGGCGCCGAGCTGCGTGATGGCCGCCTTGACCTTCTGCGCGGCGACGGTGTCCTTCCACAGGCCGGACTGCTCGTAGGCGATCTTGACCTTGCCGTCCAGTGCCTTGTGGGCGCCCGCCTTGAACTGGGCGGCGTTCGGGTCGGCGTCGTCACCGTTGATCATGACGACCTTGGACTTGGTGGTCGCCTTGGAGCCGAGGGCGTCGAGCAGGGCCTGGCCCTGGAGCTCGCCGACCTTGACGTTGTCGAAGGAGACGTAGGCCGAGACCTTGCCCTGGGCGAGGCGGTCGTACGCGACGACCTTGACACCCTTGGCCACGGCGGCGTCGATGGAGGACTTGATGGCCGCAGAGTCCTGGGCGGAGATCACGATGACCTTGACGCCCTTGGTGACCATGGTGCTGACCTGCTGGGCCTGCTTGGCGGCGTCACCGGCGGCGTTCGCGTAGTCGACCGTGCAGTCGGCACACAGCTGCTTGACCTGCGCCTCGAAGTACGGGTGGTCGAACTTCTCGTAGCGCGCGGTCACGCTGTCGGGGAGCAGCAGGCCGATGGTCTTGCCACCGGAGGAGCTGCTGCTGCTCGAGTCGCTCTTCTTGTCGTCGCCGGCCTTGCCACAGGCGGCGACCGACAGCGCCATGGAAACCGCGGCGGTGCCGATCACGACTCTACGCATCGTTGCGTTCATTGGGGGTGCCTCCCTGACAGGGCCGCAACGCTGCGGCCGAGGTGGCTGGAAGTCAACTCGGCCGCGACTGCGGCGTCAAGAAGTAAATACTTAACGAGATGGCAACGGCGCCATTCGTTCTCTAAGTGAAGGCAGGTGCAACGGCAGGCAACGACCCATCCAAAAGGGTCGAATCGCCCATCTCGCTGAGCGCGAGAGCGAGCGCGCCGAGCACCTCCGCGCGGCCGCCGAGGGCCCCTGGAAGCACCGAGAGCTGCCGGGCGGCGCTGGGGATCGCATAGCGCCCCACGGACTCCCTGATGGGCGCCAGGACCAGCTCTCCGGCCTCGGCGAGGTCGCCGCCGAGGACCACCCTGCTCGGGTTCAGCAGGTTGCAGAGATTGGCCACACCGCTGCCGATGTGCCGGCCGACGTCGGCGATCACCCGACGGCAGCCGGGGTCACCGTCCCGGGCCAGCCGTACGACGCCTTCCATGGTCAGGTCGGTGCCGTGACTGGGCTGGAGCAGTGGCAGCACGTAGCGGGCCGCCGCGAAGGTCTCCAGGCAGCCACGGTTGCCGCAGCGGCAGACCGGGCCGGATTCATCGAGTGTAATATGTCCGATTTCGCCAGCTGTGCCGCCGGGTCCTCGGTAGATCTTCCCGTTGATCACCAGACCGGCGCCGACACCGCTCGCGACCTTGATGTAAGCGAGATCACGCACGCCCTTGCCGCTGCCCCAGACCAGCTCGCCCAGGGCTCCGAGGTTGGCGTCGTTGTCCACGTGCACGGGGACGCCGAGGCGGAGTCTGAGCTCCTCGGCGGGTCTCGCGCCGATCCAGCCGGGCAGGATGGCGCTCGAGCCGAGGGTGCCGGACTCGACGTCGATCGGGCCGGGGACGCCGACGCCCACGCCGGCGATCTTCGAACGGTCCACGCCGGTCGCCGCGATCAGGCGGTTGACCAGCTCTTCCGCCCGGTCGAAGCCCTGGCTGGACGACGAGTCCACGTCGAGGGGCTCGGACTCCTCGGCCAGCACCTGGTGGGCCAGGTTCCCGATCGCGACGCGCAGGTGGGTGTGGCCGAAGTCGACCCCGATGACGATGCCGGCGTCACCGCTCAGACTCACGCTGCGGGCCCTGCGGCCACCCGCCGACGTGGGCGTGACCTCGACGGTTCCGCCGTCCTTGAGCTCGCGCACGATGTTGGAGACCGTCGCCGCCGACAGGCCGGTCGTACGCGCGATCTCCGCCTGGGTGAGCGATCCGGCCAGACGTACGGCCCGTACGACACGTTCCAGGTTGGCTCGGTGCAGCGACGACTGCGACCCCGGAGTCTCCATCGACCCATCCACTCCCGCCATCGGAGGCGGCCACGGTGCCGCCAACGTGACCCAGGTCACCTCACTGAGACCGGGCCACTTACAAGTTATGAACTCCAAGCTCTGCTGAACGGGTTACCGCCGTCAAGTCCTTGACAGAAATCGTTGGCGGTTCGGGGGTCGCCTGAGAGACATGCTTTCGACATGTCTAGGCCACTGGTGAGGAGGTCGGGGTGACGGCCGAGAAGTGAGTGCGGAGCGCGTCGTGGCTGGTCGCGCCCGCGCGGCGGAGCCGCACACGAGCACGGCCCGCACCTCTTTCGGAGCGCAAACGCTTCGTTACTTCAAAGCACCCGCCGTCAGACCCGCCACCACCTGGCGCTGGAAGATGATGTACGCCGCCAGGACCGGAAGCATCGCCATCACCAGGCCGGCGAACAGGCCCGACCAGTCGCCCTTGTAACCCTGGCTGACCGCCAGCTGGACCAGCCCCTGGGTGAGGACGTGCTTGTCGGGATCCGTGTTGAGGACCGTCGGGAGCATGTACTGGTTCCACTGGCCCAGGAAGTTGAAGATCCCCACGCTGATCAGGCCGGGCTTCGCCATCGGCAGCATGATCTGGAAGAACGTGCGGGTGTGCGAGGCGCCGTCGACGAAGGCGGCTTCGGCCACCGAGGTGGGCAGGGTGCGGAAGAACGCTGTGAGGAAGAAGACCGTGAACGGCAGCGAGTACGCGATGTAGACCAGGATCAGACCGTGGATGGTGTTCAGCAGGCCCATGTTGTTCACGACGTAGAACAGCGGGACCAGCGCGAGCATGATCGGGAAGCTCATGCCGCCGACGAACAGGAAGTAGATGAAGCGGTTGCCCGGGAAGTCGAAGCGGGCCAGGACGTAGGCCGCCATCGAGCCGAGCACCAGTGTGCCGATGAGTGAACCGCCCACCACCAGGATGGTGTTCAGGAAGTAGTCGCTCATGTTGGCCTGGGTCCAGGCCCGCGACCAGTTGTCGAAGTGCAGCTTGTCCGGCAGCGCCCACGGTGAGCTGAAGATGGACCCGTCGTCCTTGAAGGAGGTCATCACCGCCCAGACCAGCGGCATGACCACCATGATCGCCCAGAGGATCAGGACGCCGTGGGAGAAGACGTTGAGGATCCCGCCCTCGCGCCTGCGCCGGGACGGCTTCGGCGCGGGGATCTCGGTCTTGGCCACGGGCGCGTCGGGGCCGGTCGGCATCGGGGCGTCGGTCTCGGTGGTCGTCATCGCTTCAGTACTCCAGCCGCTCGCGACGGCCCAGCCGCATCACGATCGCCGCGAAGGCGAGCGTGACGACCAGCAGGGCGACGCCGATGGTGGTGGCGTAGGCGGCCTGACCGTCCCGGAACGCCTTCTGGTACACGTACAGGACCATCACGGTCGTCGAGTAGTCGGGACCGCCCGGTCCGGTCGTCATGATCTGTACGACTGCGAACGACTCAGCGCCGAGCGCGAGGATGCCCATGTAGACCCAGCCGGACTGCACGGTGTCCCACAGCAGCGGCAGGGTGAGGCGGAAGAAGGTCGTCGCGCGGCCGGCGCCGTCGAGCAGGGCGGCCTCGTAGAGATCCGTGGGGATGGACGCCATGCCCGCCGAGAAGAGGACCACGAAGAAGCCGACCGAGGACCAGACCAGTACAGCCATCACACACCACAGCGCCAGGCTCGGGTCGCCGAGCCACAGCGGCTGGATGTTGTCCAGACCAATTCCGCGGAGCAGTGAATTGATCGCGCCGCTGTCCGGGTTGTACGCGAAGGCGAACAGCAGCGAGACGATCGCGATCGAAAGCACCTGCGGGAAGAAATAGACGATCTTGTAGAAGGAAGAGCCCCGGACACCGGTGACGACCGGGCCGCCCTTCCTCCTGCGACCGCCCACATTGATCATGAAGGCGAAGAACAGCGCCAGGCTGATCGTCACCAGCGGCAGCACGACCGCGAACATCAAGCTGTGCTGCAAGGACTTCCAGAAGATGTCGTCGTGGAGCATCCTCTTGTAATTGTCCAGGCCGACCATCTTGAAATCGGGGCTCAGGCCGGTCCAGTCCGTGAACGAGTAGTAGATGGACTGGATGAACGGCCAGACCACGAAGAGCGCGTACAGTCCGAGGGGCAACGCCAGAAACCCCACAATGAACCGGTACTTGCCGTGCTGCATCGCCACTCCGGTGCCGTGAGGTGGGTATTACTGGTGCTTGTAGTGCTTGATCGTGGTGTCCTTGGCCGCCTCGTCGGCATAGCCCTGGATCTTCTTGATGGCCTCCGCCGGGGTCAGCCGGCCGGCCATCATCTCGCCGAGGCCGGCCACCCCGATCTTCTCCTTCTGAAGCTGCACATACCAGTCCTGGAGCCGCGGGTTGACCACGTTCGACCCGGCCAGCTTCAGGGCGGCGACGCCGGAGGTGAGGCCCGGGGTGAGGGTGATGCCGTCGGTGCCGCCGTTGTACGCGGTCAGCGACTTCACCTTCGACGTGAAGTTCTTGGAGGACGCCTCGCTGAGCATGATGCGCAGCTGCTCCATGCCGCCCTCGGCGTTCGCCGCCTTGGCCGGGACGATGAACGGCTCGCCGCCGGAGGCCCAGATGGTGCCGAACGGCATCTTGTCGCTCTTGTCGATGCCTGTGGGCGCGGAGACGGCGAGGTTGAAGTCGGAGGGGATGACGTTCGCCGACTCGTTCTCCACCCAGGAGCCGTTCGGGATGAACAGCGCCTTGCCCTGGGCCCAGGCGGTCTGTGACTGGATGTGGTCCAGGCCGGGGGTGCCCTTCAGGATGTAGCCCTTCTTGTAGAGCTCGTAGTAGGCCTCGAAACACGCCTTGACGGCCGGGTGCTTCCAGGCGTTCGGCTCCAGGTTGTCGATCGCGTTCAGCACCTCGACGCCGCCGACCTTGCCGATCATCGGGTACAGCGAGAAGGGGATGTAGTACGGGTACTTGCCCGCGTACGTCCAGCCGGCCATGCCCTTCTTCTTGGCCTTCTCGCAGACGGCGATCATCTGGTCCCAGGTCTGCGGGTATTCCGCGTCGAGCGAGTCCAGAGCCTTCTGCGAGTACCAGACGCCGTACACCGTGTAGGCGTAGTACATGATCCAGACCGGGTCGCCGTCGAACTGGCCCATCTCGACGATGCCGGGGCGCAGCGTGTCGCGGACCTTCTTGTTCGGGTCGTCGTACGACGGCGCGTCGAGGAGCGGGGTGAGATCGGCCAGCTGCTTCTTGCCGACCAGCACGCCCATGTCCATCTGCTCGGCGCCGGAGTTGTCGATGAGGTCCGGCGGGGTGCCCTGGTTGAAGCGGGGCTGCAGGGTGGACTGGATCTTCTGGGTGGCCGAGAACTTGACCTTGGCCTTCGGGAAGTCCTTCTGGTAGATCTTCACCGCGTCCTCGGCGTACTCCTTGCCGAAACCGCCGTCGAAGAGGACGAATTCCATCTTGGCGGTGTCGTTGACGCCGAGCGGGTTCTTGGCCGTCTTCTTGCCGGCCTTGTCCTTGGACTGACCGCCTCCGCCGCTGCTTGCGCAGGCGGAGAGAAATCCGACGGTGGGGACCGAAATCAGGCCGAGTGCGGCTGACCGCTTGATCAGATCGCGGCGGCCGACGCCTTCGGAACCATGACTGGCTGCGGATGTGGATCCCATGCTCAAGTCCTCGCCCTCTCCAGGACTCAGGCGGTGAACCGGATCCTCCCCGGCACCGCGGTCGGGTAGTGCTGGGCCGTGCAGGAAGTCACGCAGGAAACGCCGACAGGTATAGTCCACTTCCCGCCAGCGGGGCAAGATCGAATGCAAGGTTGGCCAAGGGTCTTTTCCTAGTTGAGACCTGTCGGAAATCTGAGCGAGCTGTGTACGGCTTGCCGGAAAAAGAGCCGACATAGACCCCTGAATGCCGCAGCCAACACCCTTGACATCACCGACCACTTGACCACCTACTGGTTCCTGCGCCACGCATCTGACAACGTTGTCTCATGTGGCAGGGAGGGTACCCGTTGTGATGCAGCGGAGAACGCAGCGAAGAACAGGACACAGATCTGGTACGGCGGTCGTGATCGCGGCCGCCGTAGTCATGACCCTGGGCTCCCAGGGGGCCGCGGTCGCCCTGCCGGCCAAGGCACCGGCCGCCGCGACGGAGTTCGCATCCTCGTTCGAGTCTGGCGATCCGTCACCGGACTGGACCGACACGGTCGACACGGACCCTGGTGGCGCCCCGCGCGCCTCGGGTGTCGACGGCGGCTACAGCACCGGCATCCCCGGCAATGTCACCGACCATGTGACCGACATGCGGGCCAGCGGCGAGAACACCGGCGCGGGTGAGGTCAAGGAGAACCTCGTCGACGGCGAACCGGGCACCAAGTGGCTCACCTTCGAGCCGACCGGCTGGGCGGAGTTCGACTTCGACAAGCCCGTCAAACTGGTGACGTACGCCATCACCTCGGCCAACGACTACGCCGAGCGCGACCCGGCCGACTGGACCCTCCAGGGCTCGACGGACGGCAAGGACTGGAAGACCGTCGACACCCGCACGGGCGAAGGCTTCACCGAGCGGTTCCAGACCAGGACGTACGACCTCTCGGCACCCGCCGAGTACCAGCACTTCCGGCTCGACGTCACGAAGAACAACGGCGCCCCGGACATCCTGCAGATCGCCGACGTCCAGTTCTCCACGGGCGGCAGCGGCGGCCCGGTGCCCCAGGACATGCTCTCGCTGGTCGACAAGGGCCCGAGCGGCTCGCCGACCGCGAAGGCCCGGGCCGGCTTCACCGGGACCCATGCGCTGCGCTACGCGGGCCGGCACACCGCGAGCGGGCGGGCGTACTCGTACAACAAGGTCTTCGACGTGAACGTGAAGGTCCGACGCGACACCCGGCTGTCGTACCGGATCTTCCCCTCGATGGCCGACGGCGACCTCGACTACGACGCCACCAACGTCTCCGTCGACCTGGCCTTCACCGACGGCACCTACCTGAGCGGCCTCGGGGCGGTGGACCAGCACGGGTTCGCGCTGTCGCCGCGCGGCCAGGGCGCGTCGAAGGGGCTGTACGTCAACCAGTGGAACGACGTCTCGTCGGTGATCGGTTCGGTCGCGGCCGGCAGGACCGTCGACCGGATCCTGGTGGGCTACGACTCGCCCGCGGGCCCGGCCAAGTTCCGGGGCTGGATCGACGACGTGAACATCGAGCCCGTCGCCCCCGAGAAGCCCAAGGCGCATCTGTCCGACTACGCGCTGACCACCCGCGGCACCAACTCCAGCGGCAGCTTCTCGCGCGGCAACAACTTCCCGGCGACCGCCCTGCCGCACGGCTTCAACTTCTGGACGCCGGTGACCAACGCGTCCTCGGAGAGCTGGCTGTACGAATACGCACGGGCGAACAACGACGACAACCTGCCGACGATCCAGGCGTTCAGCGCCAGCCACGAGCCCAGCCCCTGGATGGGCGACCGGCAGACCTTCCAGATGATGCCGTCCGTCGCCGCCGGCACCCCGGACACCGGCCGGGAGGCACGGGAGCTGGCCTTCCGGCACGAGAACGAGACCGCGCGGCCGTACTACTACGGGGTGCGGTTCGAGAACGGTCTCAAGGCCGAGATAGCGCCCACCGACCACGCGGCCGCGCTGCGCTTCACCTACCCGGGCGACGACGCGAGCGTGATCTTCGACAACGTGACCGAGCAGGCGGGCCTGACCCTGGACAAGGAGCACGGGATCGTCACCGGCTACTCCGACGTCAAGTCCGGCCTGTCGACCGGCGCCACCCGCCTGTTCGTCTACGGCGTCTTCGACAAGCCGGTGACGGGCGGCGACTCCAGCGGGGTCAAGGGCTATCTGCGCTTCGACGCGGGCGCCGACCACACCGTCACGCTCCGCCTGGCCACCTCCCTCATCAGCGTCGACCAGGCCCAGGACAACCTGCGCCAGGAGATCCCGGACGGCGCCACCTTCGACACCGTCAAGGCGCACGCCCGGAAGGCCTGGGACAAGCTGCTCGGCAAGGTCGAGGTGGAGGGCGCCACGGCGGACCAGCTGACCACGCTCTACTCCAGCATGTACCGGCTGTACCTGTATCCCAACTCCGGCTTCGAGAGGGTCGGTTCGAAGGACCAGTACGCCTCCCCGTTCTCGCCGATGACCAGCCAGGACACCCCGACGCACACCGGCGCGAAGATCGTGGACGGCAAGGTGTACGTCAACAACGGCTTCTGGGACACGTATCGCACGACCTGGCCGGCCTACTCGTTCCTGACGCCCGGTCAGGCCGGTGAGATGGTCGACGGGTTCGTGCAGCAGTACAAGGACGGCGGCTGGACCTCGCGCTGGTCCTCCCCCGGTTACGCCGATCTGATGACCGGCACCTCCTCGGACGTGGCGTTCGCCGACGCGTACGTCAAGGGCGTGAACTTCGACGCGAAGGCGGCCTACGAGGCGGCCGTGAAGAACGCGACGGTCGTCCCGCCCTCCTCCGGCGTGGGCCGCAAGGGCATGTCGACCTCTCCCTTCCTCGGCTACACCAGCGACGACACCCGCGAGGGCCTGTCCTGGGCGATGGAGGGGTACGTCAACGACTACGGCATCGCCGAGATGGGCCTGGCCCTGTACAAGAAGACCGGCGAGAAGCGCTACAAGGAGGAGTCGGACTACTTCCTCAACCGCGCCCAGGACTATGTGAACCTCTTCGACTCCAAGGCCGGCTTCTTCCAGGGCAAGGACGCCCAGGGCAAGTGGCGGGTGGACTCGTCGTCGTACGACCCGCGGGTGTGGGGTTACGACTACACCGAGACCAACGGCTGGGGCTACGCCTTCACGGCTCCGCAGGACAGCCGGGGCCTCGCCAACCTGTACGGCGGCCGGTCCGGACTCGCGGACAAGCTGGACGAGTACTTCGCGACCCCCGAGACGGCCTCCACCGACTTCGTCGGCTCCTACGGCGGGGTCATCCACGAGATGACCGAGGCCCGGGACGTCCGGATGGGCATGTACGGCCACTCCAACCAGGTCGCCCACCACGTCATCTACATGTACGACGCGGCCGGCGAGCCCTGGAAGACACAGGCCTACGTCCGTGAAGCGGTCTCCCGGCTCTATCTGGGCAGCGAGATCGGCCAGGGCTACCACGGCGACGAGGACAACGGCGAGCAGTCGGCCTGGTACCTCTTCTCGGCCCTCGGCTTCTACCCGCTGGTGATGGGCAGCGGCGACTACTCGATCGGCTCGCCGCTGTTCAAGAAGGCCACGGTCCACCTGGAGAACGGCCGGGACCTGGTGATCCGGGCGCCGCGCAACAGCGCGACCAACGTCTACGTGCAGGGTGTGCGGGTCAACGGCCGTATCTGGACGTCGACCTCGCTCCCCCACTCGCTCATCTCCAAGGGCGGGATCATCGACTTCGCGATGGGCCCGAAGCCGTCGACGTGGGGCACCGGCAAGAACGCCGGCCCGGTCTCGATCGCCAAGGACGACAAGGTCCCGGCTCCGCGCGCGGACGTCCTGAAGGGTGACGGCTCCCTGTTCGACAACACGTCGGCGACGGAGCAGGCGGTGACCTCGGTGGACCTGCCGGTGACCCGGTCGGTCAAGGGGATCCAGTACACGCTCACCTCACCGGCGGACCACACCAGGGCCCCGACGGGGTGGACCCTCCAGGCCTCGACGGACGGCGCCCACTGGCGCACCGTGGACCGGCGGTCGGGCGAGACCTTCGCCTGGAACCTGCAGACCCGGGCGTTCACGGTCCGCACGCCCGGGACGTACGCGCACTACCGGCTCGTCCTGGACGACGCTTCGACGCTGGCGGAGGTGGAGTTGCTGGCCTGAGGCACGGCACGGAGAGGGGGGCGGGCCCGTTCGGGTCCGCCCCCCTTTTTTTGGTTTCTCCGTCTCAGCCGGTGGCGAGGGTGAACACGTGCAGGTCGGTGTTCTCGGGGAGCCGGACGCTCTTGATGCTCTTGCCGGCCGGTGCCTCGAACGGCCTGGTCGCGAAGACGTAGGTGGCCACGGGGTCCTTGTCGGCGCCCGCGACATTGCGGTACGCGGTCCTCGCGACGGTCTCGTTCCCGTACTGGACGGTGCCGCCTCCGCCGCCGACGGTCCAGTCGGTGAAGGCGAGGTCGACCGTGCCGGTGCTGCCGTCGGTGTAGGTGACGGTCGCCGGGGCGGACTGGTTGCCGTTGGTGGCGCTGCCGAGGAACGACAACTTGGCTGCGGGGGTGCCGAGTTCGATGGTCTGGCCCGCGGCCGTCGCGTTGTCGGGGCGGCCCGCGGGGGCGTTCGGCCAGGTGTAGGCCAGGCCGTCGACCGTGCCCTGGGCACCCGCGGTGAGGCCGGCCGCCGCGAGGGCCTGGCGGGAGTAGCTCCAGCCGCCGCCGTCGAAGTCGCCCTCGTCGTGGTCACCGACGTCGTCCGAGACACCGGTGTTGTCGTAGGCGGCGAGCAGCGAGCCCGGCGCGGCGACGGTCAGGGCCACCGGCTGGGAGTACGAGGTGCCGGTGGACGTCACCGTCACCTGGACGTCGTAGTAGCCCTGGGGGGTGCCGGAGGTGGTGGCGAGGGTGATCTGCTGGGAGCCGTCGGTCACCGTGCCCTCGGCCGGGGTGGCCTCGACGCCGTCCGGGGTCGCCACCCGGAAGCGGACCTCCGGGCCGGTGCCGCCGGTGAGGGACAGCGCACGGATGCCGACCTGGGTGCTGTCACCGGGGACGAGCGTCGCGGTGGTCGGTCCGACGCCGATCTGGTACGGCTGCTCGCCCTGGCGGAAGGACGGCGGTGCGGAGGCGGTCCCCCAGGCGCGGTTCGGGGTGGCCGAGAGGGTGTAGTCGAGGCGGCCGCCGTCCCGGACGAAGGAGCTGTCGAGCCAAGCGCGGTCACTGGTACGGCCGTTGACCTTCAGGGACTGGACGTACGGGGCGTCGGCGGCCGCGCCCCGGGCGCGGATCGAGATGTCGTTGCCGCCCGGGCGGTCGATCTCCACCCGCTCGAACAGGGGTGAGGCCAGGACGAGTTCGGCACGGGACGGGACCTGGGGGTACATGCCGAGCGCCGAGAAGACGTACCAGGACGACATCGCGCCGAGGTCGTCGTTGCCGGGGATACCGCCCGGACCGGTGGACCAGAGAGTGGTCATGGCCGCGCGGACGGTCTCCTGGGCCTTGTACGGAGCGCCCGCGTAGTCGTACAGGTAGGGCACGTTGATCGAGGGCTCGTTGTCCAGCTCGGACTTGTCGCCGCCGCTGCCGGTGAGGGCCCAGCCGCCGTCGCTGTTGTGGAAGAAGGCGTCGAGGCGGGCGAGGGCCTGGTCCGTGCCGCCCATCGCGGCGAACAGCCCGGCCGGGTTGTGCTGGACCATCCAGGTGTACTGGGCGGCCGTGCCCTCCACGAACCCGTTGCCGGTGGCGGGGGTGAATCCGGTGACCCAGCTGCCGTCGGCCTTGCGGTTGGCGATGTAGCCGCCGCCGGGGTCGGCGGCGATGTTGAAGGTGTTCTGCCACCACTGGGAGCGGTCGGCGAAGGTGGCCGCCGTGTTCTTCTCCCCCGCGGCCGCGGCGAGTTGGGAGAGGGCGAAGTCGGCGGTGGACATCTCCAGGGTCTCGGCCGCGCCGCCCCAGGCGTTGGAGACGGACGGCATGTAGTGCTTGTCCAGGTACTTGTCGAGGGACGGGCGTTGGCCGACCGACAGCACCGGTTTGCCCGCCGCCGACAGGTCCTGGGCGGTCGGTACGGTGGCCGCCTTCACCAGGGAGTGCAGCGCACCCTTCAGGTCGAAGTCGGTGCCGCCGAAGGCACGGATACCGGCGAGGGCGGTGGGCGAGGGGTCACCGTTCATGACGTGGGTGCCGCTCGCGCCGTGCAGCCAGCGGTCCCAGATCCCGCCGTTCTGCCGGGCGAGTTCGTAGAGCGACTGGGCGATGTCCGAGCCGGTCCCGGGGTCCAGCAGGGTGAGGAGCTGGACCTGGTCCCGGTAGACGTCCCAGCCGGAGAAGGTGCCGTACTGCGCCCGGTGGCCGCGCCCGACGCGGTGCACCCGGTCGTCGCTGCCCCGGTAGCGGCCGTCGGCGTCGCTGATGACGTTCGGGTGGAAGAGCGAGTGGTAGAGGGCGGTGTAGAAGGTGGTGCGGTCGGTGTCCGTACCGCCCCCGACGCGGATGGCGCCGAGGCGGTCGCGCCAGGCGCGGTGGGCCGCGTCACGGACGGCGTCGAAGGAGCGCTGCGGCGGGTTCTCCGCCCGCAGATTCGCCTCGGCGGCGGACCGGCTGACGTACGAGATACCGACCTTGACGTTCACCGGGCCGGTGCCGGGCGCGAACTCGACGTATCCGCCTGCCCCCTTGCCCGCGACCGGCCGCCCGCCGGTCGAGAAGCCGCCGGTGCCGCCGGAGGCGGCCGTGGACCCCGGACTGAGCCTGTCGTCCTGCCAGGTGCCGGTGGTGGCGAAGGCGCGGTCGAAGCGGGCGGTGAAGTACAGCTTGTAGTAGGCGCGTTGGCCCTCCGGGTCGAGGTAGCCACAGAAGTCGCCCGAGGTGACCGAGCCGGAGACGGTACGGGTGGCCGGGTCGATGGTGACCGTGGAATCGGCCGAGCCCACCTCGGAGTTGGCGGTGCGGATCAGCAACGAGGCGGGTTTGCCGGCCGGGTAGGTGAACCGGGCCGAGCCGGTGCGGGTGGTCGCGGTGAGGTCGGCGGTGACGCCGGAGGCGAGGCCGACCTTGTAGTGGCCGGGCTCGGCGGTCTCGTCGGCGTGGCTGAAGTCCGAGGCGTAGACGGCGTCCTTGGTGTCGCTCGCCGGGGACGAGGTGACCTCACCGGCGTACGGGAAGAAGGGGATGTCGCCGCTGCCGCCGGCGCAGCCGGTGCCGGACATATGGGTGAGGCTGAAGCCCCGGATGCGGGTGGCGTCGTACTGGTAGCCGCCGGGCGCGGCCGTTCTGGTCGCGTCGCCTCTGGTGTTCTCCGGGCTCCAGGAGAGCATGCCGAACGGCACGACGGCGCCCGGGAAGGTGTCGCCGCCGTTCTTGGTGCCGATCAGCGGATCCACGTACGCCGTGGGGTCCTTGACCAGTTCGGGGACTCGTTCGGGTGGCCCGCTCAGGGTCGCCGCGAGGGCGGGGGTGGCACCGCCGGTCGCGAGTACCGCGGCCAGCAGCAGGGACATGGGACGGAAACGCATGACGCGGCCCCTCCTCCTTCGGACGGGTCGCGCACCACAGGTCGCACAAGCCGCAGGGACAGTAACGTGCGCCACCGGTAACACGGAAGACCGCCCACCCCCGGACCGGCACCGCCCTGGTTCACCCGGTCGGGCTACCCGAAGCGGGTTGACATCGTTGTCGGTTGAGGCGGTAGAGTCATGTACAGACCATCAGACAACGTTGTCGTGTTCCAGAGCGTCGACACAAGCCGAACAGCACGGCGCGCAAGAGGCAGTTCGAGCCCCTTCCCCCGGGCAGGTACCCCACCCCCCTCCCTGCCCGGCTCGCGGACCCGGTGTGCACCGACACCGGGTCCGCCCAGAGCGGATCAGCGGCGTCGACCGACCATGACAGATCCGCCCCTGTGCGGGGTGAGCGGCCGTGCGCGGGTCATGGAGACGGACACGGGGCGGAAGCGGGCCCGGTACCTCGGCGGGTTCCGGTCCACCGAGGTCGATGGGAGCGCTCCCACCCCGCTCCTCTGTGACGCTAGCGCGGACGGGGGCGGCTGTAAACGGCAGGGAAGGCTCCGCCGTCTCGAGTGACACCGGCACAGGGGCTCACGGTCGTCGCCGGTCGATGCTCTGCGGGCGGCCGTCCCAGCGGCGTCCCGGCGACTCCGCGATGGCGCAGTTCAACCCGCCACCGCCGTCCCGGCATCCCAAGCTGCCCGGAACTCCTTGGCGCGCGCCCGGCCGCGCCGACAGCATGCTGCGGCCGGGCGGGATAACACCTCACGCCGGGCACACGACCGGACACACGCTCGAAAACACGGGAGGAACCATGAAGAAGCGTGGCATCGCAGCCATCGCCGCCGGCCTCGCGGCCACGGCCCTGGGGCTCACGCCGGGCACGGCCAACGCGGCGGACAACGAGCCGCTCAGCGCCAGCACCACGGGCGCCTCCGTCTCGCTCACCGTCGACTGGACCGGTTCGGAATCGTTCACCCTGCGCAACGTGAAGCTCAGTGACACCTCCTGCGACGCCCACCCGGTGTTCTTCTACGTCACCGTGCCGGGCTTCCAGTACCCGAACCACTGGAACACCAGCGGGTGCGGCACCACCACCACCTGGGGCAGCCTGTCGGGCAGCCTGGACGGCGGCATCCACAGCCTCTGGGTGACGGTCTGCCGCGACACGACCTTCGACAACTGCAGCTCGTCCGGCGGGTCGATCAACCCCTACGACTGATCCCCTGACGGCAGGCGCCGCCCACCGTAGTCTCGACGGGTGTGCACCATGATGTCCGACGAGATGGCCGGCCGGCCGGCATGACCGTCCGCGACGCCGCCCCCTCGGACTCCGACGCCGTCTACCGTCTGCTGAGCGGGTTCGTGACGAGCCACCGGCCCGACCGGGCGGTCTTCGACGCCGTCACGTTCCCCCGGATCATCGCGGCCGCCGCGGACGGCACGGCCGAGTTCCTGGTCGCGGAGGCGGACTCGGGTGTGGTCGGGTACGCGCTCGCACTGCGCATGCCCACCCTTTTCGCGGGCGGCACCATCCTCGAACTGCTCGAACTCACCGTGGACGCGCCTTCGCGTGGCCGCGGTACGGGTACCGCACTGATCCGGGCCGTTCAGGCACGGGCCCGGAAGGCGAAGGACGTCGAGGTGACCGTGCCGACCCGCAGGGCGGCCGGCTTCTATCGCGCCCTGGAGTTCCACGAGACCGCCGTCCACCTCAAGTGGTCCACCGCGTGACCGGAAGGGACCACGGGCTTCCGAGAGGCGAGGCGGTCAGACGGTGAGGGACGGCCAGCGGTCGGCGGCCCACTCGCGCCAGGTCGGCCATCCCGGGGGCGGGGCACCGATGTCGTGGCCGGCGAGTTCCGCGGCATCGGGCTCCTCGAAGCGAGCCCTCCAGCGCGAGAGGTCCGTCTCGGTCATCGGGAAGGTCTGTTCCGGGGCCGACGCCTGACGGTGAGCGATCCGGGCCCGCTGGGTTTCCCGGTCCACCGGCAGATACACGAGCCGGCAGGACGCGTTCGCGGACTGCGCCAGCCGGCGGATGGCGGACCTCTCGTCACGGGACCAGCAGTCGCCGTCACGGCCGCCCGGGTCGACCGGCAGTTCGGCGATCTCCAACGGGCCGCCCCACGACTGGTCACGGGGCGGGCCGGCCCGGGGGTTCGGCCGGCTGCTGGTTCAGCGACCGCTGGTCCGCCCGTTACTCGTACCGGTACTTCAGCGAGTCCGCCTCCGCCTGCTCGATGTCGGCGATCGTCAGCTCCGGCATCCGCAGCTGGGCCAGCGTCACCTCGGCCGAGGTCGGCTGGGCGTCCGCCGGCAGCCACTGCTCCGGCTTCCAGGCTCCGCTGCGCAGCAGCGACTTGGGGCAGTGCGGGTAGACCTCCTCGATCCCCAGCACCAGCGCGCTGGCCGGCGGCTTGCCCACGGCGGTCAGCTGGGACAGCAGCTCCGGGCGGGTGGAGACGCAGGCCCGGCCGTTCACCCTGAGCGTCGTGGTGCGCCCCGGGATGATGAACAGCAGCCCGGCCCGTCCGGTGGCGACGACGTTCTGCAGGGTGTCCAGACGCTTGTTGCCGGTCGCGTCCGGTATCGCCAGCGTCCGTGCGTCCAGGACGGCGACGAACCCGGCGGGACCGCCGCGCGGGGAGACGTCACAGTTGCCGTCGGCGTCCGCGCTGGCGACCAGGACCAGCGACGAACAGCCGATCAACTGCCGGGTCCGCTCGGTGAGCTCGGTCATCTGCTTGCGCACGGCCGCGGCGCCGGGGAGTTCGTAGACCCGGCGCAGCGCCTCCTGATCGGGCACGGCGTCGAGACGGAGCGAGTCGAAGACACTGCTGGCAAGAGGCGTCGTCATACCTCCGACCCTACTGGGCCGACCTGCGATCGATCTTGGTCGATGGAGGCGGGGACACAGGGACGCCCTGTCGTGCCGGCATCCGGGCGAGCCGGCCGCCGAGCTCGCCCCCGGCGGGTGACGCGGCGCGAGTCCGGGCGTCCTGGCGGGCGATCAGCGAAGGCCAGGGCCGTGCTCTGCGGTCGGGGGACATCGCGGTTGCCGGGCGGCGATGCCACAGTGCGCCCACAGACTTGACTCTTTCTTGGCCAAGCGCACTGGTGGTGACTGGCGTTGGGTCATGTTCACTTGTCGCGCCCACAACGTTGGTTCTTGACGCTTTCTGAGTCAGTCAGGTGGGTCGCGCGAACAGCCGTCCCGGCCGGATCCCGACCCTCCGATACCGACCGTCGCGCTGTCAGGGCGCTGCGATGGAGGAAGAACTCATGAGAAGACACATACGCGGGACGCTGGCCGCGTTCACCGGAGCGCTGCTGCTCACGATGGGGATCACCGCGACCGGCGGCCAGCCGGCGCAAGCCGATGACAACGGTGTCGGACTCAAACCCGCCCTCGGGTGGAGCAGTTGGAGCTTCGTCCGCCGCAATCCGACCGCACAGACCATCGAGGCGCAGGCCGAGGCGCTCAAGACGAGCGGCCTCGCGAAGAACGGGTTCGTGTACGCCAATGTCGACGACTTCTGGTACCAGTGCCCGGGCAGCCAGGGTCCGGACGTCGACCAGTACGGCCGCTGGGTCACCGATCCCGCCAAGTTCCCGCCCCGCGGTGGCGAGAACGGCATCCAGGTCGTGGCCGACCATGTCCACTCCCTCGGGCTGAAGTTCGGGCTCTATGTCACTCCGGGCATCTCCCGGCAGGCGGTCGCGCAGAACACCGCGATCCAGGGAACGCCGTACCACGCCCAGGACATCGCCACCACGACGACGGAGAACAACTACAACTGCGGCGGCATGGTCGGCATCGACTACACCAAGCCCGGCGCTCAGGCGTTCATCGACTCCTGGGCCGGCCAGTTCGCCGACTGGGGCATCGACTATCTCAAGATCGACGGCGTCGGCACCCCCGACGAACAGGACGTCCAGGCCTGGTCGGACGCCCTGCGCGGGACCGGCCGGCCCATCCACCTGGCGCTGTCCAACAACCTCGACATCAACAACGCCGCCACCTGGAAGAAACTCTCCAACGGCTGGCGCACCGGCGGCGACATCGAGTGCTACTGCGGACCGGACGGCAGCAGCTACCCGCTGACCACCTGGGCCTCCGTCGCCTCCCGGTTCGACCAGGTCGCCGCGTGGGCGCCGTACGGCGGTCCCGGCGGCTACAACGACTACGACTCCCTGGAGATCGGCAACGGTGACCACAACGGCCTGACCCCGGACGAGCGCAGGACCCAGCTGAGTCTGTGGTCGCTGGCCGCCTCGCCGCTCATGCTCGGCACCGATCTGACCCACCTCGACCCGGCCGACCTGGCCCTGCTGAAGAACACCGACGTCCTCGCGGTCGACCAGGACGGCATCGACGCCCGGCGGATCTCCGCGGACGGCGACTCCCAGGTGTTCGCCAAGACCGAGCCCGACGGGGACGCCGTCGTCGGCCTGTTCAACACCGGTTCGGCGCCCCGGGAGGTCGCCACGACGGCGGCCGCGCTGGGTCTGCCCGCGGCGCACGACTACGGCCTGCGGGACCTGTGGAGCCACCGGCTGACCGAGTCCGCGGGCCGGATCGCCGCCGATGTGCCGCCGCACGGCGTGGTCCTGTACCGGGTCCACGGCACCCACCACACGGTGGCCGGCGCGGCTCCGGACGTCTCGCTGGCGCTCAACTGGGCCCCCGCGCCGAGCGACAGCACCACGCGTACGGTGACCGCGGTCCTGTCCGACAACGGATCGCGGCCGATCACCGACGGGGGCCTGGCCCTCACCGGGCCGTCCGGCACGAAGATCACCACGCATTCCGCGACGCGGGCCCGGACGATCCGCGGCGGCCACGCGCTGAAGGCCACCTACTCCGTGTCCATCCCGCCCTCGGCCAAGCTCTTCGCCTCCAGCGACTTCCAGGGGACGGCGACCTACCGCTTCCGGTCGGCGGCAAGGACCCGGCTGACCGCCGGTGACACGATCACCGTCAACCACCAGGTGACGGCCCCGTACCGCACGTTCGCCTCCACCACGGCGAGCTTCAGCGAGTCCGGCTCCGGCCTCGGCATCCGTGCCCAGGGCGCCGACCTGTACAACGGGACGAACGAGTACGGGACGGTCTATCTGCCGGGGGCCGAGCACGACGGTTCCACGACCACCGTGAAGATCGACTCCCAGTCGGACACGGACGTCTGGGCGAAGGCCGGGATCATGGTCCGCAACGACATCACCCAGCCGGACACCTCCCCCGGTTACCTGGCCCTGGTCGTGACCCCCGGCAACGGCTACCTCCTCGACTGGGACAGCGACGGTGACGGGCGGCTGGACTCCCAGGACTCCGCCGGGACCGCCACCTACCCCTCGTGGCTGAAGCTGGTCCGCCACGGCACCACGTACAGCGGCTACTACTCCACCGACGACTCCACCTGGAACCTGGTCGGCACGGTCACGGTCCCGACCGCCGCGGCCACCCAGGACGTCGGCCTCACCCAGACCTCGCACGCCTCGGGCACCACCGGCGAGGCCGACTTCGACTCGTTCACCACCACCCCCTAGGGGTGTCGTCCGCGCGGCGCTCGGTGCTTTCTCAGACCGGCGCCGTGCGGGCGCGCATCGCCGTTCCGGCGGCCGGGAGTTCGGCCACCGGGAGTTCCAGGGTGAACTCCGTACGGCCCGGCCGGCTCTGCACGTCGATCCGGCCGCCGTGGGCCGTGGTGATCGCCGCGACGATGGCCAGGCCCAGTCCCGAGCCGCCTTCCAGGACACCGGCGCGGGTCCGGGAGGAGTCGGCCCGGGTGAAGCGTTCGAAGACGGCGGGCAGGAGTTCCGCCGGGATGCCCGGTCCGTCGTCGTGGACGCGGATCACGCAGGCGGCGGCGGTGACCCCGACCGTGGCGGTCACCGTCGTACCCGCGGGCGTGTGCACCCGCGCGTTGGCCAGCAGGTTGGCCACCACCTGGTGCAGCCGGGCCTCGTCGCCGAGGACCAGCGCCGGGCCGTCCAGGTCGAGTTCGAGCTGCCAGAGGTGTGCGGCGCCCGCCGCCCGCGCGTCCCACACCGCCTCCGCGACCAACGCGGCCATGTCGACCTCGGCGGACTGCAGCGGGCGTCCCTCGTCGAGGCGGGCGAGCAGCAGCAGGTCCTCGACCAGGCTGCGCATCCGGGCCGACTCGGCGTTGACCCGGCGCCAGGCCAGGCCCGGTTCGATGCGGTCGGTGCCGCGGTTCATCAGCTCCGCGTACCCGGCGATGGAGGCGAGCGGGGTGCGCAGTTCGTGGCTGGCGTCGGCCAGGAAGCGGCGCATGCGCTCCTCGCTGCGGCGCACCTGTTCCTCGCTGTGCTGGCGCTGTGCGAGCGAGGTCTCGACATGGTCGATCATGCGGTTGAGGGCGGCGCCGACCTGGCCGGCCTCGCTGCCGGGGTCGGTGTCCCGTTCCGGTACCCGGGTCAGGCCGGTGACCTGGCCGTGGCCGAGGGGCGCGTGGGAGACCTCGACGGCGGTGGCGGCGACCCGGCCGAGGGGGCGCAGCTGTCGTCGTATCACCACCGCGCACACGCAGCCGGCGACCGTGAGACCGACCGCGGCGACCGCGGCCTCGACCTCCACCAGGTCTCCGATCATGTCCAGTACGTCGTCCATCGGCAGGCCGGTCACGACGCGGATCCCGCCTGCGTCCAGGGCGGCGACCCGGTAGGTGCCGAGGCCGGGAACCGTGCGGGTGTCCGGCGAGCCGTTCGGCGCGATGCCCTTGAGGGCGTCGGTCTGGGCGGCGGTGAGCGAACGCGGGGGCGCGTCCTGGGTGACCACGGCCGCGCTGAGGATGTCGCCGTTGCCGTCGATGCGGGCGGCGAGCATGCCGGCCGGCTGGCCGCCCTCGTTGAGGAAGGTCAGGTCGCGGGTCAGCTCCGGGTGCAGGGCGGCGCCGCCCGCGTTGCGCTCGACCGCGTCGCTCACCCGGTCGTCCAGGTTGCCCATCAGATAGGCGCGTTGGGCGAAGGCGGTGGTCAGGGCCAGCGCCGCACAGACGCAGACCAGGACGGCGGTGATGAAGACGAGCAGTCGCGTGCGCAGCGACCGGCTCCCCAGCCGGGCGGTCATCTCCCGTCCTCCACGGCCCGTACGACGTAACCCATGCCGCGCACGGTGTGGATCATCGGCGTCCGGCCCCGGTCGATCTTGCGGCGCAGACTGGAGATGTACACCTCGACCAGGTTGCCGCCGCCGTCGAAGGACGTGCTCCAGACGTGGTCGAGGATCTGGGCCTTGCTCAGCACCTGGCGTGGATGGTCCAGGAGCAGGCTGAGCAGGTCGAACTCCTTGGCGGTCAGCCTGATCGGGGTGCCGGCCCGCTGTACCTCGCGGGTCTCCCCAGTCAGCACCAGGTCGCCGAGGACGCGTACGGAGTCGTCGGCGGGTTGCTGTTCGGTGCCGGCCCGGCGCAGCAGTCCGCGCAGCCGCAGCATCACCTCCGCCACGGAGAAGGGCTTGGTGACGTAGTCGTCGGCCCCCGCCTCCAGACCGTCGATACGGTGTTCGACGGCATCGCGGGCGGTGAGCATCAGGACGGGCAGCCTCGGCATCTCGTAGCGCAGTCTGCGCAGTACCTGGAGGCCGTCGAGGTCGGGCAGCATCCCGTCGAGCACCACCGCGTGCGGGGTGCAGCCGCGGGCCAGCCGCAGGGCCGTCTGTCCGTCGAGCGCGGGGTAGGGGCGCCAGCCCGCGTCCGCGACGGCGGCGGACAGCAGCTCGGTGAGACCGGGCTCGTCGTCGACGATCAGGACGCGGACTCGGCCGGTTCGGGACCCTGCGGTGGCAGACATGTATCAAGTCTGTGCCGGTCCGCTGGGGGAACGCTGTGTTCCGGCTGAGCCCTGGCGATGTTCCGCGGCGGCCGCGCACAGGTACGGCGAAGGGCCGCGCACCCGGCTGACCGGGGACGCGGCCCTCACAGGCCCCTTGAGGCTACTTGCGGAGCAGGCTGCGCAGCACGTACTGCATGATGCCGCCGTTGCGGTAGTAGTCGGCCTCACCGGGGGTGTCGATCCGGACGACCGCGTCGAACTCGACGCCCGTGTTGGTGGTGACCTTGACCGTGCGCGGCGTGGTGCCGTTGTTGAGCTCCTCGACGCCGGTGAAGGAGAAGGTCTCCTCGCCGGTCAGGCCGAGGGACTCGGCGGTGGCGCCCTCTGGGAACTGCAGCGGGAGCACGCCCATGCCGATCAGGTTCGAGCGGTGGATGCGCTCGTACGACTCGGCGATGACGGCCTTGACGCCGAGCAGCGCGGTGCCCTTGGCGGCCCAGTCGCGGGACGAGCCGGAGCCGTACTCCTTGCCGGCCAGGACGACCAGCGGGATGCCCTGCTCGATGTAGTTGCGGGAGGCGTCGTAGATGAACGCCACCGGCGCGTCGGCCTGGGTGAAGTCGCGGGTGTAGCCGCCTTCCGTACCCGGCGCGATCTGGTTGCGCAGGCGGATGTTGGCGAACGTACCGCGGATCATGACCTCGTGGTTGCCTCGGCGGGAGCCGTAGGAGTTGAAGTCACGACGCTCCACACCGTGCTCGGTGAGGTACTTGCCGGCCGGGGTGTCGGCCTTGATGGCGCCGGCCGGGGAGATGTGGTCGGTGGTGACCGAGTCGCCCAGCTTGGCCAGCACGCGGGCACCGGCGATGTCGGTGACCGGGGACGGCTCGTGCGCCATGCCCTCGAAGTAGGGGGGCTTGCGGACGTACGTCGACTCCGCGTCCCACTCGAAGGTGTTGCCGGTCGGGATCGGCAGCGACTGCCACTGGGCGTCGCCGGCGAAGACGTCGGCGTAGGACTTGTTGAACATGTCCTCGCCGATGGCGCTCGCCACGACCTCGTTGACCTCGGCCTCGGTGGGCCAGATGTCCTGGAGGTACACCGGCTTGCCGTCGGTGTCGGTGCCCAGGGCGTCCTTGGTGATGTCGACCTTCATCGAGCCGGCGAGCGCGTAGGCGACGACCAGCGGCGGGGAGGCCAGGTAGTTCATCTTGACGTCGGGGTTGATCCGGCCCTCGAAGTTCCGGTTGCCGGAGAGGACCGAGGTGACCGCGAGGTCGTGGTCGTTGACCGCCTTGGAGACCTCCTCCGGCAGCGGGCCGGAGTTGCCGATGCAGGTGGTGCAGCCGTAACCGACCAGGTTGAAGCCGACCTTGTCGAGGTACGGGGTCAGGCCCGCCTTCTCGAAGTAGTCGGTGACGACCTTGGAACCCGGGGCGAGGGTGGTCTTGACCCAGGGCTTGCGGGTCAGGCCCTTCTCGACCGCCTTCTTGGCCACCAGCGCGGCGGCGACCATGACGTACGGGTTGGAGGTGTTGGTGCAGGAGGTGATGGCCGCGACGGTGACCGCGCCGTGGTCGATCTCGTAGGTCGAGCCGTCGGGGGCGGTGACGGTGACCGGGTTGGTCGGGACGCCGTTGGCGGTGGCCGGGGAGTCGGAGGCCGGGAAGGACTCCTTGCCCGCCTCGTCGTCGTCGGCGACGTAGTTGCGCACGTCGCTCTTGAACTGCTCGGCGGCGTTGGCGAGGACGATACGGTCCTGCGGGCGCTTGGGGCCGGCGATGGAGGGGACGACCGTGGCGAGGTCCAGCTCCAGCTTCTCGGAGAAGTCGGGCTCGGCCTTCGGGTCCAGCCAGAGGCCCTGCTCCTTGGCGTACGCCTCGACGAGCGCGACCTGCTGGTCGCTGCGGCCGGTCAGACGCAGGTAGTTGAGGGTCTCGTCGTCGATCGGGAAGATCGCGGCGGTGGAGCCGAACTCCGGCGACATGTTGCCGATGGTGGCGCGGTTGGCGAGGCTCGTCGCCGCCACACCCTCGCCGTAGAACTCGACGAACTTGCCGACCACACCGTGCTTGCGGAGCATCTCGGTGATGGTGAGCACCAGGTCGGTGGCGGTGGTGCCGGGCTTGAGCTCACCGGTCAGCTTGAAGCCGACGACCCGCGGGATGAGCATGGAGACCGGCTGGCCGAGCATCGCGGCCTCGGCCTCGATGCCGCCGACGCCCCAGCCGAGCACGCCGAGGCCGTTGACCATGGT
Organism: Streptomyces sp. NPDC007157; assembly: GCF_040634235.1. Classification (NCBI taxonomy): domain Bacteria; kingdom Bacillati; phylum Actinomycetota; class Actinomycetes; order Kitasatosporales; family Streptomycetaceae; genus Streptomyces; species Streptomyces sp. NPDC007157. The sequence goes on along the minus strand of NZ_JBEYFE010000015.1, from coordinate 189,581 downwards.
GGTGTGCGAGTCGGTGCCCACCAGGGTGTCGGGGTAGGCCTGGCCGCCGCGGACCATGACCGTGCGGGCCAGGTGCTCGATGTTCACCTGGTGGACGATGCCGGTGCCCGGGGGGACGACCTTGAACTCGTCGAAGGCGGTCTGGCCCCAGCGCAGGAACTGGTAGCGCTCGCGGTTGCGGCCGTACTCCAGCTCGACGTTCTGGGCGAAGGCCTCGTGGGTGCCGAACTTGTCGGCGATGACGGAGTGGTCGATGACCAGCTCGGCCGGGGCCAGCGGGTTGATCTTCGCCGGGTCGCCGCCGAGCTCCTTCACGGCCTCGCGCATGGTGGCGAGGTCCACGACACAGGGCACGCCGGTGAAGTCCTGCATGATCACGCGGGCCGGCGTGAACTGGATCTCCTGGCTGGGCTGGGCCTGCGAGTCCCAGCCGCCGAGGGCACGGATGTGGTCGGCGGTGATGTTCGCGCCGTCCTCCGTGCGGAGCAGGTTCTCCAGCAGCACCTTCAGGCTGTACGGAAGGCGAGCCGAGCCTTCCACCTTGTCCAGCCGGAAGATCTCGTACGACTCGTCGCCCACCTGCAGCGTGCTGCGGGCGTCGAAGCTGTTCGCCGACACGACAGTCTCCTTCATTGATGTGCGCGTACCACCGTCAATCGTGCCGCCACGCCGACTTGGCCGATCCAGTAAGGCCAGGCTAAGTTAGGCATGCCTTACTAGAGGTGGCGGCTACGGTGCGCCTAGGCAGATATCTCGATGTCGAGATAACTCTAGTACACGGGCGCCGGATGGTCATGCCCGGACCCGTTCTCCGCTGCCCCCGCGGCGTGTCCGGCACCGGCCCCCGAGGGGCGAATCACCACATCCCGAACGGGCGTGCGGGAGCGGACCACCCGGCCCCGATCGAGCACCCGTGAGTCAATCCGGTTTTCGCGCCCATCAGTTCACGGAGTGGGGGTAGCCGACGGGAGGAGCGAAAGGAGTCCCAGTCATGCCGCTCACCTTCCGGAAGAGCTTCCGGATCCTGCCCGGAGTGCGCCTCAACATCAATCGGCACTCCTGGTCCATCACCACCGGGGGCAAGCACGGACCCCGGCACACGCACAGCAGTACGGGGCGCCGGACGACGTCGATGGATCTGCCCGGACCGTTCGGGTGGCGGCGCACCTCCAGGGAGCGCCGCCGGTGACGTCCGCGGGCGGACCGGGGACCCGAGCGGTCCGCCCGCGGCGTTGTCCGGGTCCGGACGGAGGAGCGGGGAACCCACAAGGTGGATCGTCGGCGTGTCGCACAACGTGGCGGTTCACGGGGCCGAACCCGTCGACGGACCGGTTGCCCTGGGTCGACACCTGGAGCGGACCGGATTTCCGCATGGCCTCCGTGATTTCGGCGGCGGTCCCGAATCGGTCGGCGCGGGCGCCCTTGAGTTCACGGCCTCCGGTGACAGGCACGGAAACCGTTCCCGATGTTCCGGAAACCGTGAGGTCGATGCCGACACGACCGAAAAGATCGGTCGGCGACATGGCGACCTCGAAGTGGTCTCCGATGGTGGAGTGTCCGTCCGGGAGAAGTGGGGAGATGATTCTGCGATTCGCCGCGGAACAGCCCGGTATGTCGATCTCCGGGAATCTTTCCGGACCGTCTCCGGAGACCCGCGGATCGGCCGGGAAAGAGGGCGGCAAAATGCCCGGAACGCCGATCCTGGAAACCGACGGCGTCCGCCGCTGGACGCCCCCGTCCACGTCATCGCCGGGCTCCGGTTCCCCGTCCGGCGCCCTCAGGGCGCGGCGGGACATGTCACCGTCGCCCCCGCGCCTTCCGCCACCCGAATTCTTCGAGACATGCGCGATCCCCTTGTGTGCGGCGAGAGTGCCGGAATTTCCGGGGCGGCCGTCGGCGTATGTCCGAGAAGGACACCTGCGGCGGCGCGTGGCGCAACGCACCGTGCATCGGATTCCGTTGTGGATGATCGCGAGGTCGATGGCCGCCTGGCATATTTCCCGTACCGCCGACTTGAGCCTGATGACATGCCGGCGATGTGCACCGGGCACCACACCGGTGAGTAGAGGAAATGCCTCCGGAGAACGTCGGACGGAATTCACGACCGGACGCCGGGAGCCGCCTCGATCTCTCTCACCCCACCCTTGTGCGCACCGGAACGACGGTCGACGGGCCGAACGGCCACCCTCGCTGACAAGGCATCACCCGAACGGGCCCCCCAACGGGCACCATCTCATATCTGAGATAGCCTCAACCTCATGGCAGACGACTACCTCGTACGCATCGGCAAGCTCATCCGTGACGCCCGGCAACACCGCGGCTGGACACAGGCACAGCTCGCGGAGGCGCTCGGCACCAGTCAGAGCGCTGTCAACCGCATCGAGCGCGGCAACCAGAACATCAGCCTTGAGATGATCGCCCGCATCGGTGAAGCCCTGGACAGCGAGATCGTCTCACTGGGCTACGCGGGCCCGATGCATCTGCGGGTGGTGGGCGGCCGCCGGCTGTCCGGCGCGATCGACGTGAAGACCAGCAAGAACGCGTGCGTGGCCCTGCTGTGCGCCTCCCTGCTGAACAAGGGGCGCACGGTACTGCGCCGGGTGGCCCGGATCGAGGAGGTGTACCGCCTCCTGGAGGTGCTCAACTCCATCGGCGTGCGCACCCGCTGGATCAACGAGGGCGTCGACCTGGAGCTGGTACCGCCGGCCGACCTCGACATGGCGGCGATCGACGCCGAGGCCGCCGTGCGCACCCGCTCGATCATCATGTTCTTCGGGCCGCTCCTGCACCGCATGGACCACTTCAAGCTGCCGTACGCCGGCGGCTGCGACCTCGGCACCCGGACCATCGAGCCGCACATGATCGCGCTGCGCCGGTTCGGGCTGGACATCGCGGCGACCGAGGGGCAGTACCACGCGCAGGTCGACCGCTCGATCCGCCCGGACCGCCCGATCGTGCTGACCGAACGCGGGGACACGGTCACCGAGAACGCGCTGCTGGCCGCCGCCCGGCACGACGGCGTCACCGTCATCCGCAACGCCTCCTCCAACTACATGGTCCAGGACCTCTGCTTCTTCCTGGAGGCGCTCGGCGTCAGGGTCGAGGGCATCGGCACCACCACGCTGACCGTGCACGGCGTCCCGAACATCGACGTGGACGTGGACTACTCCCCCTCCGAGGACCCGGTAGAGGCGATGAGCCTGCTGGCCGCGGCCGTGGTGACGGAGTCCGAGCTGACCGTGCGCCGGGTGCCGATCGAGTTCCTGGAGATCGAACTCGCCGTCCTGGAGGAGATGGGCCTCGACCACGACCGCACGGCCGAGTACTTCGCCGACAACGGCCGGACCCGCCTGGTCGACCTCACCGTCCGGCCCTCCAAGCTGGAGGCGCCGATCGACAAGATCCACCCGATGCCGTTCCCGGGCCTGAACATCGACAACGTCCCCTTCTTCGCGGCCATCGCGGCGGTCGCACAGGGCAAGACCCTCATCCACGACTGGGTCTACGACAACCGTGCGATCTACCTCACCGACCTGAACCGCCTCGGCGGCCGGCTCCAGCTGCTGGACCCGCACCGGGTGCTGGTGGAGGGCCCGACCCGCTGGCGCGCCGCCGAGATGATGTGCCCGCCGGCGCTGCGCCCCGCCGTGGTCGTCCTGCTGGCCATGATGGCGGCCGAGGGCACGTCCGTGCTGCGCAACGTGTACGTCATCAACCGCGGTTACGAGGACCTCGCGGAGCGCCTCAACACGATCGGGGCGCAGATCGAGATCTTCCGCGACATCTGAGGTGGAGCTGCCGCCGCGCCCCTTCCAGGGAGGGGCGCGGCGGCGTCCTGCTCCGGTTTCAGGTGCTGAAGACCACCGGCATGCTGGTCCAGCCGTTGCGGATGTGGTTCAGGACCGGTGTGGGGTCGGCGGCGGGTGTCACTCCCGAGAAGCGGTCCAGGAGTGCGTCGAGGACGATCGGTGCCTGGGCACGGACGAGACGGGCTCCCATGCAGTGGTGGATGCCGGCGCCGAACGCCAGGTGCCTGACGCTCTCGGCGCGGGTGACGTCGTACCGGTGGGCGTCGGGGAACACCGACTCGTCCCGGTTGGCGGCCATGTACATCAGGTACACATGCTGTCCGGCACGGACCCGGTGGCCGTCGATCTCGACGTCCCGCGTCGCGGTCCGCAGCATCGCACGGGCCGGTGTGACGTAGCGCAGGGTCTCCTCGACCGCCGACGGGATCAGCGAACGGTCCCGGCGGAGCAGCTCCCACTGGTCGGGGTGCCGGGCCAGCTGATGGACCAGGCCGGCGAGCAGGGACCGGGTCGTGTCGTTGCCGGCGGCGAGCATGGTCATGGCGAACATGACGACGTTGGCCTCGGACACGTTCGTCCTGTCGAGCTCCGCGGTCAGCAGGACGGTGAGGAGGTCGCCGTCGCCGGGGTCCCGGCGCCTGGCCTCCAGGCTCTCCACGATGAACCGCTGGAGGCTCTGGAACTCGGCGGCCGCGGCCCGCAGTTCCTCGAACGTCACGTCGCCGGCGAGTTTCTCCAGTTCGTCACTCCAGAACCGGACGCGTTCGAACTCCGTGTGGGGCAGCCCGATCATCCGGATCGCGGCGTTGATCGGCACCAGGTTGGCGTAGGACACCCAGTCGACCACGGTGTCCGGGGCGATCCCGGCCACGAGTTCACGGACGTCCGGCGTCAGCGCTTCCCGCAGCCGCCGGATCGCCTCCGCCGAGAAGGCCGGGGCCATCACCCGGCGCAACTCCGCGTGGCGCGGCGGATCCGTCGTACCGACCTGCTCGCCGCCCTTGGGGAAGAAGCTGTCGGTGATCAGCTCGTCCCCGGCCCGCGCCTGGTACTTGACGTCGTTGAGGAACAGGCCCCGGGAGCTGACGAAGGTCTCCGGCAGGCCGGCGATGGCCCGGATGTCGGCGTGCCGGGTCACCACGAAGGTGTCGAGAGGTGCGTAGTGGTAGAAGGGCGCGTCCTCCTGCATCCGGGCGAAGACCGGCCAGGGATCGTCGACGTAGAACCCCGGGTCCTCGATCGGGACGGTGGCGGGTGAGCTGTCGGTCATCGTCGCACTCCAACTCCGGTCGGCGGTGTCGCGTGATCACAACGGGTGCCACGGGCGCCCTGTCGGGCGTGGTGCGCGAGCGACGGCGCCCCACGGTTCAACGGCCCGGCCCCGAGCGGCGGTTCAGCCGGACCGGGACCTCGATCGGTCCCTGTACTCCGGACGGCGGGCCCCAGCGCGCGGCGCCCGTCGGCTCCGGGGTACCGAATCGTGGTTGATTCGTCGGACTCACCGGCGGGCGCGAGTCATTGTGCGCACCGCGTCCGGCCGGCAGCGACGTCCCCGAACGGGCGACCCTGACGGGCACTCAGGGAAATCGTGGCTCATTCCGACCCCGTGAGATCTGTGACCCCCTGAGATCTGTGACCCCTTGAGATCTCTACCCCCGTGAGAGGGGGCCGTCCTCCTCGCGGCTCACCTCGTGGTGGCGGCCGTCGGGGCGGGGCAGCGGCTTGAGGTCGACCTGGATGCGGTGCGTGGAGTCATGGCTCACCGAGCCGCCCAGCCGGGCCTCGACCACACCCAGGCGCAGCCCCGCACCGCCCTCGCCGGCCCGGTGGAACTGCACCGAGAACTCCAGGCTGACCTGCTCCACACTGAACCGCCAGTCGCTCTCGGCGCCCTCGGCCTGGGCCCGGGCCAGTTCCGCGCGTACCGTGCCGATGGCCTCCGCGAGACCGATCGGTTCCGGATCCCCCATGGCAACACACCGCCACCTTCCGCTGATTGACCGATCCAACCTGGTCACAAGTCTAGGGACGGGCAATGCCCCGCGCGTAGTGTGAGACAGCATGGGGGAACTGCGTGCGGACTGGAGACTCAGGCTGCGACGCGAGGACGCGCACGGCCCCGTCTGCGGGGCCGGTGTACTCGTCGACCAGCACACGGCACTGACCTGCGCACATGTGGTGCGCCACCCGGATGCCGTGATGTGGCTGGAGTTCGCCGAGAACAGCGCGCTGGAACCGGTGGCCGCCCGGGTGATGGCGGGCGGCTGGCTCCGGGAGGGCGGACACGGCGAGGACGTCGCCGTGTTACGGCTCGACAGTCCGCGCCCGCAGGCGCGCCCCGCTCGGCTGGAGACCGCGCTCAGTGTCGGTACGGAGGTGTACGCGACCGGGTACGCGGAGGGCTTCGACGACGGTATGAGCCTGTGGGGCCGGATCGGCGGGGCCAGCGGCGAATGGGTACAGCTCGACGCCGTCACCAAGGCGGAGGTGGTGCGCCCCGGGTTCAGCGGCGCCGCCGTGTGCACGCGGCCCCGGGAGGGTCGTCCGGCCCGGGTGGTCGGCCTCGTGGTCAGCTGGCGCGGGGACCTGGGCAGGCCGCTGCCCGAGGACAGCCGGCTCGCCTTCTCGTATCTGGTGCCGGTCGACCGCATCGCCGAACTCTCACCCTTCGTGAAGGAGTTGAGCAGCCCGGACGCGTGGGACCACGCCTTCGAGGACCGCCTGAACCGGTGGTACGACGATCCGGACGAGGACCCGGTGAAGATCACCGTGGTACCCCCGGGCAGCGGCAAGGACCGCTCGCTGCGCCATCTGCTGCACCGTGCCGACATCGTCCATCACGGCGGCGACAGCAGACCTCACCTCGCCGACCACGCCCTCGGCCGGATCTCCTTCCCGGTCGGCGAGTACCTCGCGTACTGGGACTGGCTGCTCGGCACCGCGCGTCACCCGACGGGCGCGGCCCCCGCCCCCGCCCGGCTCCCGACGGTCGTCGTCGACGGCCTCGACGAGGATCCCCGGCCCGGCCCGCTGCTCGAACTCCTCGCGCGGTTACGTGTGTTGGGATTCCGGCTGCTGCTCGTCTTCCGCCACGAGGGCGGCACCGGCTGGAACACGGCCCGCGACGACCTGCTGCGGCCCGCGCTCCTGGGCCACGCGGACACCCTGCTCGACCGGCTGCGACTCGCCGAGTTCGGCAACGCCGTCCGCCGCGACGTCGTCGACAGCGCCTCCCTCGACTCCGTCACCGAGACGGCCGACCTGCGCCGGGCCGAACTCCGCCGGATCGGCGCGTTACCGGACCCGCAGCAGCAACTGCCCCGACTGCGCACGCTGCTCAGAACCCTGCGAGCCGACCTTGACCGCCAGGGAGGCCGGTGATGCGGGGGCACCGCCCGGACCGGGCCGGGAGGCAGGACGAGGAGAGAATGACCGGCTGCCCGCACCGGAACTTCGACGGCTCCCGCTGCCAGGGCTCCGTACTGCCCACCGGCTGGTGCGACCGGTGCGGCCGCGCGGAACGGGGCCCCGCACTGCCCGCCCTGCCCGAGGACCCACGGGACCTCGGCCCCCGCGACCTCCTCGCGCTCCCCGACCGCGCACCGCGCCCCGCCGAGGCGCGCCTCGTCGGTACGGAGACACCGCTGCGTATCCGGATGGGCTGCTCGGCCGCCGACTGCGGGATCACCTTCGCCCCGCCCTACACCGAGGGCCCGGTGCCCATCACGGGGTACTGCCCGGCGTGCGGCGAACGGTACTCGTACGAACCCGAGCTCACCGAGGGCGAGTTGCTGCGCGACCAGTACCGGATCATGGGGCCCATCGCACACGGCGGCCAGGGCTGGGTCTACCTCGCCGAGGACACCCATCTCGGGGACGTCGTCGCCGTCAAGGGGCTGCTCAACCGGTACGAGCACGACGGCGCCCGGCTCGCCGACGTCGAGCGCCGCAACCTGGTCGCCATGCGCCACCCCCGGATCGTCCAGATCCGCGACTTCGTCGCCCGCGGCGACGGCACCGGGGAGATCACCGGCGGCTACATCGTCATGGACGACGTCGGCGACGGCACCCTGGAGAAGGTCGTCGAGGAGACCCGGCGGGGCGAGGCGGTGCTCGACATCGAGCACGTGGCGGCGTACGGCTGCCAGATCCTGGAAGCCCTGGTGCATCTGCACGCCGGCGGTGAACGGGTCTTCGTCTACGGGGACATGAAGCCCTCGAACGTCGTGCACCACGGGGACGGCGTCAAGGTCATCGACCTCGGCGGCATGCGCGAGGAGGGCCAGAGCAGGCCGCCCGCCCATGTCACCAACGACTACATGGCGCCGGAGACCGCGTTCTCCGGCCTGCCCACCGTCGCCCACGACCTGCACACCGTCGGCGTCACCCTGCGGGAACTCGCCCACTGGGCCGTCGACGAGGTGCCCGGCCTCGGCACCGGCTCCTTCTGGCAGGTCGTCGAACGCGCCGTGCGGACCGACCCCGGCCGGCGCTTCGCCGACGCCCGCGAGATGTCCGGCCAACTGCGGGGCGCGCTACGGGAGATCCGGGCCCTGCGCGGCAAGAGCGACCCGCCCGAGCCCTCCGACTACTTCCGTCCGTCCCCGCAGCTGCTCGGCGCCCGGCTGGGCACGGTGCCGGGCATCGAGCACTGGCTGGAGCGCCCCCGCCGCGACCGGTACGCGCCGCCGGTGGCGCCCGCCCTCGATCTCGGCGCCCCCACGCCCACCGAGATCGCCGGCTGTCTGCCGGTGCCGCGTCGCTATCCGGGCGACCCGCAGACCGCGCGGTTCGAGGTGAGCAGCGGTTACGACCCCGGACTGCTCCTCGACCAGGAGGACGAGAAACCGGCCTCGGTGGAGATCTGCCTGCACAACGTGCGTGTCCTGCTGGGCCGGAACACCCGGCGCGACCTGGAGCTGGCCCAGGCGGAACTCGACACCGCCGACTCCATCCCCGGGCCGTCCGCGGTGCGCCGATGGCGTCTGGAATGGCATCGGGCGCTGCTCGCGCTGCGACACGCAGGTCTCCACGACACCCCACAGCAAGTCGCCGACGCCCAGGGCCACTTCCTGCGGGTCCACCTCGAACTGCCCGGCGAGTACGCCCCCAAGCTGGCCCTCGCCTACTGCGGGGAGCGGCTCGGCGACCACGGCAACGGACCCACCGCCAGGGAGCTGTACGAGGCGGTGTTCGCCCGCAACCCCGCGCACGGCGGCGCCGCGCTGGGGCTGGCCAGGCTGGCGCTGCGCGCGGGCGACCGGCGGGCGGCCCTCGACGTGCTCGGCCGGGTGGGGCCCGGCACCCTGGACCACACCGTGGCCCGGATCGCGTCCCTGCGGATCCGCGCGGCCCGGCTGCCCGGGGACGTCGGTCCGCCGTCGAAGAACTTCGCTCCGCTGCCCGCGCCCGCCGAGGTCGACGCGGCGCTGGCCGAACTGCCCGGCCTGGTGGGCCGCGGGCCGGGCGCGGGAGAGCCGAGCCTGTCCGAGGAGGAGGCGCTACGGCTGAGGACCGAGCTGCACGAGTGGAAACTGGACGCGCTGCACCACCAGAGCGACCGGACCGGCGCTCCGGGCGCGGGCGCCGGCCGGCTCGACGCCCGCCGGCTCAGACGCCTGACTCCGCCGGAGCGCGAGCAGCGCAGGCGGTTGGAGTCGCTCTACCGGCAACTGGCCGCCCGGCACCGGGAGTCGGCCGCCACCCACGAACACCTCGTGGACCTCCTGCACGCGGTACGACCACAGACCCGATTCTGACCGGCCGGCACGACCGAACCGAACGACGCGGACGCGGACGCAGACGCAGACGCACGGCAGCATGCGAGCACCGCACGACGGAGACACAGGCACGACCGAGACGCAGGCACGACCGAGCCGGGCGGCCGGACGCTGCCGCGCGGCGCCGCGGACGCGGTGTCCTCGGTGGCGAAAGGAAGGAGCGGTGACGGAAGACATGAGCAGCCACACCCGGCCGTCGCGGCCGGGCATCCGACTCCACGTCGACCTCGACGGTGACCTGCGCCCGCACCGCAGCGCGAAGATCGAGGCCCATCTGCGGGTCGACGTGGCCGCCGACAGCGCCCCCACCGACCTGCCCGCGGTCGAACTCGCCGTGATCATCGCCGTGGACGTCGCCGAGTCCAACCGGGCGGCCGTACGCCAGGCCCTGCCGGCCGCGCTGCGCGCCCTGCCCGACCGGATCTCCTTCGCCGTGCTCGGCAGCGGCCCCGAGCCGGTCCGGTGCTATCCGCGGGGCGACGACACGTGGGCCGTCGCCGACCAGAACCAGCGGCGCCGGGCCGCGTTCGCCGTGGGCTCGCTGCCGCTGCACCGGGACGGTCCGCGTCCCGCCGGGTACGCCCCCTGGGCGGCCGAGGCGCGGGCCCTGCTCGCCGACCGCCCGCTGTCCGTACCGCATCTGGTGCTGATCACCGACGGCAGCAGCGCCGCGGGCGAGACCCGTCTCGAAGAGGAACTGGACGCCTGCGCCGGGAAGTTCACCTGCGACGTGTTCGCGGTGGGCGCCGACTGGACCCCTGATCCACTGCTGGCCATCGCCGAACGGCTGCACGGAACCGCCCAGTTCGTGGACGAGGGTCTCGGCCGGGCGGTCACCGATGCCATCGCGCGGCTGCGCCGGGCGGGCACGTCCCAGCTGGCGATCGAGGTGACCGTGTGCCCCTCGGTGCGCCAGGTCTCGCTCAGCGAGAAGGCGCCCCGGCCGCACCGCCTCGTCGGGCTGCCCCGGTCCGGCCGGCCGCGCGGCTGGAGCTTCTCCACCCACCAGTGGGAGCAGGGCAGCCGCGACTACCTGCTCACCCTGGTCGCCAACGCCGACGACGACCCGCTGGAGACCGAGCTGCAGTTCGCCATGGTCTCCGTCGCCGACGTCCACGTGCCGGTCGTCGCCCGCTGGCACCTGCCCCGGCAGTCCGCGCCGCCCGGCCCGGCGGGCGGCGGCAGTGTGCGCAGCCTCAACGCCACCGCCCGGATGCGCGGCGCGCTGCGCGAGGGGCTCACCGCGCTCCAGGGACACCGGCCCGACACCGCCCAGGAGTGCCTGGCGCAGGCGGCCCAGCTGGCGGCGCGGTTCGGCACGGACTGGGTGCTGGACGAGATCCGTACGGTCGCCGACATCGAGGACGCGGCCGCGGGGCGGATCCGGCTGCGCGCCGTGGACGCGGGTGCCCTCGGCCCGATGATCCTGCGGGCCGGCTCCCGTCCGGGCGGACCCATGGCCGACCTCGTCGACGCACCGCCCGGCCCGCGCTGCGGCACCTGCCGGAGCCGGGCCGGTGGCGAGGCCCGTTACTGCATCGTCTGCGGGGAGAAGCTGCTGTGACGACCGTACGGACGACCCTCTCACGCCGGTACTCCCCCGCCGCGTTCTGGCGCGGGCGACTGAGCCACTGGCGGACCCGCCGGCTGCTGGAGACGCATCTGCTGGTGCTGTTCCTGTGTGCCGCCGTGGCCTCGACCTCACTGTTCTTCTCCTACCGGCAGACCCAGCGCGGCGCCGCGGCCCTCGCGGCCCGTGAGGCGCCGGCCGTGCAGGGGCTCGCCGCCACCCGGCTGGCCGCGCTGCGGGCCGACCAGGAGGCCCATGCCCTGGTGACGACGCACCTCGTCGACGTGGCGGGCTCGGGCGAGACCTACCGGTCCCAGCTGTCCGCCGCCGACCAGGGCCTGTCCCGGATCGCCGACCGCACGGACCAGGACCTCGGCACGGTCAACGGTCTGCTCGCCACCTACGGCAACTCGCTCAACCTGGGTACGTCCATGTACCGCGACCAGCCGCTGATGCGGGAGCAGAAACTCGACGAGGCGCACTCGCTGCTCACCCGCAGCACGGTCGGGCTCGCGCCCCGTCTCGACGCACTGCAGCGGGTCCAGCTGCGGCACGCCGAGGCCACGGCCACCATGGGGCGGTGGCAGCGGGCCGGCTGGTGGCTAGCCGAACTCGCACTGGCCGCGCTGGCGTTGACGATGCTCTCGGCGCTGTTCGTGCTGCGTGACCGGTGCGGCCGCGACTGGAACCCGTATCTCCTCGCGGCCTTCGTCCTCACCGTGCTGCTCGCGGTGTTCCCGCTGCTGACGACGTCGGCCACCGAGCACCGTCTGGACAGGGCGCTCGGCGACCTCGGTCGGATCACCGAGGTGTCCCGGTCCCGGCACACCGGCCCGGGGCTGGCCGGGGCGCAGCAGAGCGTCGCGCAGAAGTCGGAGGAGGTCCGGCAGGAACTCACCGACGGCGGCTGGACCGACCGGATGTACCGGGGCACGGTCGTCGGCGGCCTGCTGGTCGTCGTCCTGCCCGCGCTGGGCCTGGGGCTCCGGCTGGACAGCGACTACTGGAGGCGGCGGTGACCCGGCGGTTCAAGGTGCTGGTCGTGCTCGTGGTCATGCTGCTGATCGCGGCCGGCGGGCTGGTGGTGGCCTGGGCGCGGCACGACGACCGGGAGCCGGTGACCATCCTGGGGACCTGGACCGGGGAGCAGGCGGAGCAGTTCGAGGCCGTGCTCCGGGACTTCGGCATCCCCTTCCGCTACCAGGGCACCGCCGCCCAGCGCGAGGTGCTGCTCTCCAAGGTGCAGTCGGGAGAGCCCCCGGACATCGTGATCATGCCGGGCATCGGTGAACTCGCCGAGTACGCCGACCAGAACCGTCTCAAGCCACTGAACGGGCTCTACGACCCGCAGCAGTACGGCGCCCCCTGGAACGCGACCGGCACGGCCTCCGCGTCCGTGTACTGGGTCCCGGTCAAGGCGGACCTGAAGAGCATCGTCTGGTACCGGCGGGGCGAGAGGCCCGCCGACTCGCCCGCGCCGCTGCGGAGTTGGTGCATCGGCATGGGGGACGACGGTGCCTCCGGCTGGCCCGGCACCGACTGGATCGAGGACCTCGTGCTGCAACGGGCGGGGCCGGCCGTGTACGAGAAGTGGGCGCTCGGCTCCGGTGACACGCAGTGGTGGCGGAGCGCCGCGGTGCGCTCCGCCTGGCAGGCCTGGGCCGGTCTGCTCGGGCAGGACCGGACCAGGGCCCGGCACGCCCTGCTCACCGACCACCGCGGCGCCCCGGACAGCGACGGGCTGCTGTTCGACGGCTGGGGCGGATGCGGTCTGGAGCACCAGGGGTCGTTCGCGAGTTCCTTCTACAAGACCGAGGCGCCGCACGCGGACCTGACGGACTCCGCCGCGCTGCTGCCCGGCGGCGGCCGGGTCCGGGCCCACGAGGTCACCGGGGACTTCGCGGCACTGTTCAGCGACCGTTCCGAGGCCCGGGAGCTGGTCCGGCGGCTGGCTTCCAAGGAGGGCCAGCAGGAGTGGGCCGACTCGGCGGACTTCTTCTCGGCGAACCGGCAGGTGAACCCGCACAACCACCCGGTGGAACGCGAGATCGCCGAGCGGCTCCGGGCGGGACCGCGCTGCCTGGACGCCTCGGACGTCATGGCGCCCGCCGTACGGGACGCCTTCTACGAGGCCGTCCTGCAGACCATCGCCCGGGTCGCCGCCGGCCAGGACCCGGGCACCGCGGGCCTGCTGCGGGACCTTCAGCGGGTGCAGGACGCCCAGGGCACCCCCGGCAGAGCGGCGCCGCGAACCGTGTGCAGTTCCCGGTGAGCGGTCCGTGGCCGGCCGCCTAGGGCAGAGCTTTTTCGATCGCCGCCAGCCAGCCGTCGACCGGTCCGGCCGTCACCAACCCGCTGCCTCCACCGGCGAGTTGGCCGGCGGCCGGACGCAGCCCGTCCTGGCAGCGGCGCAGGGCCCGGCGGTCGCCGACCGCCAGCGCGACGGCCGCCACGACACACCACAGCGCCTCCTGCACGAGGTCGGCAGGAGGCTCGGGCAGCCCGTGCAGCGCTTCGCGGGCCGCCTCCTCGCCGTCGGCGACAAGAGCGAGCCCGGGCCGGATCCAGGGGAGATACGGCCCCCAGTCGGCGTCCGGGTCGAGGGCCGCGCGAATGCCGTACGGCCGCCCGGCCAGGCGCAGGCAGAGCAGCGCGAGCGGAAGCAGCCCGGCGCGCACTCCGGGCATGCCCGGCCCGTCCAGCAGCCGGTCGACCTCGCGGTAGGCGGCCTCGGCGCGCTCCGGGTGCCCGGTCGCGGCCAGCCGCAGCGCCCGGTACCCGTCCGTGAACACCCGGACCAGCGGCAGTTCATGGCGGTCGGCCAGCCGGTCGGCCGCCTCGGCGTGTGCGTCGGCGGTGGTGAGGTCGGCGAGACCCGCGCGGGCCTGCACCCGGATCAGATGGCCGAGCACCTCGTAGGTGACGAGGCCGTGCCGGGCGGCCAGGGCGATCAGTTCGATACCGAGGGCGTCGCGGCGCGGGGCGAGGCCGACTACCGGGCCTCGGCCGGCGTCGACACCGAGCACGACCGGGCCGACCGGACCGCCGGGACCGTGCTGGGCATGCCGGTGACCGTGCTCCAGCAGGACTGGGGCGCCGCTCTCGGCTACGACGCGGCCGCGCTGTGGCGTGCCTGGGCACCGGACCTGGACCACCACACGGTGGACTGCGGGCACTTCATGGCGGAGGAGGCACCGGACGAGGTCACGTCCGCGCTGCGGAAGCTGCTGACCCGGTGATCCGTGTGGTGATCCGGCCCGGCACCGCCGGGGTGCCGGGCCGCCCGGGGCCGCGCCTCAGCCCTTGTCGAGGGTCACGTCCTGCTGCTGGACGGCGTGGAAGAAGGGCAACGGCAGGCCGCCCTGGGAGCGCAGTTCCATGATCGTGGCCTCCACATGGACCGCACCGGGTTTCAGCTTCTCCGAGGTCACCTTGCCGGTGTTCTTCCAGTGGTGCTCGGCGCCGTCGCACACGGCCCGGGTGCCGCCGACGCCGTGGCGGTAGTTCGGCGACTCCTGGCTGACCGACGAACTGACGAAGACCGGCCCCGTCGCATCGGTGCAGGTGTAGGTGCCGGAGAGGGTGACCGTGCCGTCGTCGGCGAGACGGCCGGTGGGGTCGACGGTGACGGACTCGGAGGGGGCGGCGGTCGCGGGGGCGACGGCGGCGCAGAGCAGGGCGGCGGAACCGAGGGCCGCGGCGAGGACGGGGCGTAGGGGCATGGCATCCTTCCCAGGTCATGGTGTGGGGCATGCCCTGGATACCGGGCGCCCGGCCCGCGAAGCGTGACCATCACCCCTTCGGTGGCGCGTCCCACCACACGGAGGCCACGAACCGGGCCGCACCGCACCGCACGGGCGCGGCTCCACCGTTCGCCGTCCCGGACGCGCGTCGACCGTCGTGGGAACGTCCGGGAGTTGTCCGTGTGTTGTCACAGGTCGCGGCAGGTGGTTCCGTGGCGTTCACGGCGGGAGCATGGTCTGGTCATGCCGGTCGGCGACCGTGCCGGAGGCAGACCCGTGGAGGTGCGCCATGTGTTCCCATCAGTTCCCGAGCGCGACGGCCGACCGCGGCCTCCCGCACGTCGTCGCCACCCACCCCGAGCAGGGCTGGACCCTGCTGTGCGACGGGGCGATCGTCTTCGACGACACCGGCGAGCTGCGCCCCGACGGCAGCGTGACCGAGCCGCACCGCGGCCCGGCCGGCCGGCTCGCCGTCGCCGCCTGACCCGCCGCGGGGAGGCGCGAGGAGAACTCCGGCGGCTCCGCGGACACCCCGTCGGTCCCCTCCCCGAAATCCTGACTCATGTTCAGGCGCGTACCTGAGGTGACCAGCAGCGATGCCGGGGACCTAAAATGATCAACGTGTCCGAGCAACACGCCCCGAGGTCCCTCATCGTCACGCTCTACGGCGCGTACGGCCGCTTCCTGCCCGGCCCGGTGCCCGTCGCCGAGCTGATCCGGCTGCTGGCCGCCGTCGGCGTGGACGCCCCTTCCGTACGGTCGTCGGTGTCCCGGCTGAAACGGCGCGGCCTGCTGGCGCCGGCCCGTACCGCACAGGGCGCCGCCGGCTACGAACTCTCCGCCGAGGCCCGCCAGTTGCTGGAGGACGGCGACCGCCGGGTGTACGCGGCGGCGCCGCCCGAGGACGCCGGCTGGGTGCTCGCGGTGTTCTCGGTACCCGAGTCGGAACGGCAGAAGCGGCACGTGCTGCGCTCCCGGCTCGCCGGGCTCGGCTTCGGCACGGCCGCCCCCGGCGTGTGGATCGCCCCGGCCCGGTTGTTCGAGGAGACCCGGCACACCCTGCGCCGGCTCGGCCTCGACCCGTACGTGGACTTCTTCCGCGGCGACCATCTCGGGTTCGCGCCCACCACCGAGGCGGTCGCCCGTTGGTGGGACCTGACAGCGATCGCCAAGGCACACGAGCAGTTCCTCGACGACCACGAGCCGGTGCTGCGCGGCTGGGAGCACCGGACGGACACCCCGCCCGAGGACGCCTACCACGACTATCTGCTCGCCCTGGACTCCTGGCGCCATCTGCCGTACACCGACCCCGGACTGCCGACGAGCCTGCTGCCCGCCGACTGGCCGGGCACCCGTTCGGCCGCCGTCTTCCGGGCGTTGCACCAGCGGCTGCGGGAACCGGGCGGTGCCTTCGTCGGCCTGTGGACGGACCGGTGAGCCGGTCACCGGCGGTACACATCGATCCGGCGGACGGCGCGACCTCGACCGCGGGGACGGTCGAGTCCGTCTGATCCCCTCTCCGGTCGTGGAGCCCCCGGCACCGCCGGGGGCTCCACGCGTTCGGGACGGTCACAAGGTCACGGTGCGTCAATAAGGCGGTAACAGAGCGGGCGGGCGTGCAGGACGGCCCATCGGCCGGGGTAAGCAGTCCGTTGTCGGGCCGAAGGACGCGCCCGGGGCCCGCCGACAGGCTCTGGGACGGGACCCGTACCATTCCTACAGTTGAAAGCAGGACAAGCAGTGATCGCCTGCGCCATGAACGGAATCGCCGTGTACGAACCACCTTCCGCCGCCGCCTCCTGGCGCATCGCGCTGCCGCACACCGTCGCGGCCGTGCCGGTCGCCCGTGCCCTGGTGCGTTCGGCGATGGAGGAGGCCGACCACCCGGCGGACCCCGACACCGCCGAGCTGCTCACCGCGGAACTGGTCGCCAACGCCGTCGAGCACACCGCCGGCAAGGGGCCGATAGAGCTGGTCGTCGAGCTGATGCCGGGCGGCTGCAAGGTCGAGGTCCACGACCCGGACCCGGCGCCGCCGGGCCACCTGACCCGTCCGGTGATCGAGGAGCCCGACCCCATGGACGAGGGCGGGCGCGGTCTGCTGCTGATCCGCGCCCTCAGCGCGTCCTGCGGGCACCGCCCCACCGAGTCCGGCAAGGCGGTGTGGTTCAGGCTTCCTGTAGTACCGCGTCAGTGGCGTCCGGCGTGACCACGCCGCTGGTCGAAACAGCCAGCGTGGACCTCCGGCGTCCGTAGCCGACGTAGACCAGCAGGCCCACGGCCAGGAAGACGGCGAACTGGATCCAGGTCGCCCACCCGGTCTCGTACATCAGGTACAGGCAGAAACCGACGCCCAGCAGCGGTACGACCGGGTAGAGCGGCACCCGGAAGGTGCGGGCGAGGGACGGTTCGCGGCGGCGCAGGGCGATCACCGCGATGTTCACCACCGCCATGATCGCCAGGGTGCCGATGGTGCACAGGTTCATCACCGCGTCCAGCGAGGCGAAGGCCGCCGGCAGCGCGAAGACGCCCGCGACGATCAGGGTCCCGGCGACCGGGGTGGCGGTCTTCGGGGAGACCTTCTCGAAGACGCGCGGGATCAGCCCGTCCCGGGACATGGACATGAGGATGCGGGTCTGGCCGTACATCACCGCGAGCACGACGGAGGCGATGGCGACGACCGCGCCGAAGGCGATCACACCGCCGCCGATCGTGGACCCGGTGACCTGGTTGACGACGTAGGAGAGGGCCGCGGGACGCCCTGCCACCTGGTCGCCGCCGATGGCGCCGGTCGCCGCCAGCGCGACCGCGCAGTAGAGCAGCGTGACCACGCCCATGCAGACGAGGATCGCGACCGGGATGTCCCGGCGCGGGTTCTTCGCCTCCTCGCCGGCCGTGGTGATCGCGTCGAAGCCGATGTAGGAGAAGAACGCGGCGGTGGTCCCCGCGCCGATGCCGCCGAGCCCGGCCGGGGAGAACGGCACGAGATTGCCGTCCTTGAAGGCGCTGAAGCCGATCACGCAGAAGGCGATCAGGATGACGAGCTTCACGGCCGCCATCGCGGCGGTCGCCCGGGCGCTCTCCCGGACCCCGCGCACCAGCAGCACGGCGGCCATCGCGATGACGATCACGGCGGGGAGGTTCACGATCCCGCCGTCGCCGGGGCCCGCGGACAGGGCGTGCGGGAGCTGGAGGCCGGTGATGCTGTGCAGCAGTTCGTTGACGTACTGGCTCCAGCCGACCGCGACGGCCGAGATCGAGACGCCGTACTCCAGCAGCAGGCACCAGCCGACCAGGAAGGCCGTGGACTCGCCGAGCCCGGCGTAGGCGAAGGAGTACGACGATCCGGAGACCGGGATCGCGCCGCCCAGCTCGGCGAAGGAGAGGGCGGTGAAGACGCAGGTGATCGCGGCGAGGACGAACGAGATCACGACGGCAGGACCGGCCTGGGCGACCGAGTCGGAGAGCCCGACGAAGATGCCGGTGCCGACGATCGCGCCGATGCCGAAGCAGATCAGCTGGAAGAGACCCATGGTGCGGCGGAGGCCGTGGCCCGCGCGGTCGGCGCCGGATTCGGCGACGAGCAGGTGGGGGGACTTGATGCGGGGCATGCGGGTGGTGCTCGTTTCTGGTGGTGCGGGTGCGATCCGGGTCGGTCGCCGTGGCGGCCGCGGCTGGGGTGTGCCGGGCCGCCGGACAGAATAAGGCCTGGTGGGGCGTGCGCGGTACGACGGCCGTCAGCCGAGCGTGGCCACCAGCACCGCCTTGATGGTGTGCATCCGGTTCTCGGCCTCGTCGAAGACGACCGAGTGCTCGGACTCGAACACCTCGTCGGTGACCTCCAGCTCGGTCAGGCCATGGCGCTCGTAGATCTCCCGGCCGACGTCGGTGCCCAGGTCGTGGAAGGCCGGCAGGCAGTGCAGGAACTTGACGTCGGGGTTGCCGCTGGCGCGCAGCACGTCCATGGTCACGGCGTAGGGGCCGAGCAGCGCGATCCGCTCGTCCCACACCTCCTTGGGCTCGCCCATGGACACCCATACGTCGGTGGCGATGAAGTCGGCGCCGCGCACGCCGTCCTTGACGTCCTCGGTGAGCGTGATCCGGGCCCCGGACGCCTCGGCGAGCCGCTCGGCAAGCTCGACGATCGTGCCGTCCGGCCACAGCAGCCGGGGTGCCACGATCCGCACGTCCATGCCGAGCAGGGCGCCGGTGACGAGGTAGGAGTTGCCCATGTTGTAGCGGGCGTCACCGAGGTAGGCGAAGGCCATCGCGGTGAGCGGCTTGTCGCTGTGCTCGGTCATGGTGAGCACGTCGGCGAGCATCTGGGTGGGGTGCCACTCGTCGGTGAGGCCGTTGTAGACGGGGACCCCGGCGAACGCGGCCAGCTCCTCCACGACGCCCTGCCCGTGCCCGCGGTACTCGATGGCGTCGAACATCCGGCCGAGGACCCGGGCGGTGTCCTTCACCGACTCCTTGTGCCCGATCTGCGAACCGGCCGGGTCGAGGTAGGTGGTGACGGCCCCCTGGTCGGCCGCGGCGACCTCGAAGGCGCAGCGGGTGCGGGTGGAGGTCTTCTCGAAGACCAGCGCGATGTTCTTGCCGCGCAGGTACCGCGTCTCGGCCCCGGCCTTCTTGGCCGCCTTCAGCTCGGCGGCCAGCCCGACCAGCCCGCGGAACTCCTCCTGGGTGAAGTCCAGCTCCTTGAGGAAGTGGCGGCCGGCGAGGGCGGTCGGGACTGTCGCCATGGGGGCGCTCCAGCAGTAGAGGTCGACGCGGGGACGGTTGGAAGTCTATACGATGTCCCACATTTCTATACAGCGGCCTGTCGAGATCATCCTCTGTCGAGATCGTCCTATGGTCCTCACCTATACGGCGTCCCGCTCCACCGGGCAGCTCATGCAGCGCGGGCCGCCCCGCCCCCGGCCCAGCTCGCTGCCCGGGATCTCGATCACCTCGATGCCCTGCTTGCGCAGATGCGTGTTGGTGGTGGCGTTGCGCTCGTAGGCGACGACCACACCGGGTTCGACGGCGAGGACGTTGCAGCCGTCGTCCCACTGCTCACGCTCGGCCGCGTGCACGTCCTGGGTGGCGGTGAGGACCCGGATCTCGCTGAGACCGAGGGCGGCGGCGATCGCGCGGTGCATGTGCTCCGGCGGATGGTCGGTGACCTTGAGCTCCTTCTCGCCGGCGCCCGGTTCGATGGTGTAGGAGCGGAGCATCCCGAGCCCGGCGTACTGGGTGAAGGTGTCGCCGTCGACCATCGTCATCACGGTGTCGAGGTGCATGAAGGCGCGCCGCTTCGGCATGTCCAGGGCCACGATCGTCCGCGCGGAGCCCGCCGCGAACAGCTTGTGCGCGAGCATCTCCACGGCCTGCGGGGTGGTGCGCTCGCTCATCCCGATCAGGACCGCGCCGCTGCCGATCACCAGGACGTCGCCGCCCTCGATGGTGGAGGGGTAGGCGGCCTGCCCCTCCGACCAGACATGGAACGTTTCGCCACGGAAGAGCGGGTGGTGCCGGTAGATCACCTCGAAGTGCACGGTCTCGCGCTGCCGGGCCGGCCAGCGCATGGCGTTGATGGAGACGCCGTCGTAGACCCAGGCGGAGGTGTCCCGGGTGAAGAGGTGGTTGGGGAGCGGTTCCAGGAGGAAGTCGTCGAGGTCCATGACATGGAAGCGGACCGAGGTGGGTTCCGCGTGCCCGTCCAGGAACTCCCGCTTGGTCATGCCGCCGACCAGCGCCTCGGCCAGCTGGGGCGCGGGCAGGTTCTCGAAGGCGGCGCGCAGGTGGTCGGTGGCGAGCGGGCCGTACTCCTTCTCGTCGAAGACCCGGTCCAGGACGAGGGTGCGAGCCGCCGGGATCGCCAGCGTCTCGGTGAGCAGGTCGCCGAAGAGATGGACGGCGACCCCGCGGTCCCGGAGCACGTCCGCGAAACCGTCGTGTTCGGCCCTGGCCCGGCGCACCCACAGGAGGTCGTCGAAGAGAAGGGCGTCCTTGTTGCTGGGGGTGAGCCTTTTGAGCTCCAGATCCGGCCGGTGCAGGATGACGCGGCGCAGCCGCCCGGCTTCGGAGTCGACATGGAATCCCATGACTCCATCCTGACCATCGCGGACCGGGTTCACCCCCAGGTCGACCGTTTCTTGTTCTCGTCCTCTTGACGACAAGCGGAGTGCACGAGATTATTGTCATGCTGACTCTAAATCACGAGGGGGGCACCATGGCCGACATCACCCGGCGGCTGGGCCGGCGCCATCTGCGCGGGGCACCGACGGCGCACATCAGACATCACCGGGGCGGAAAGCTCCTGCACGACGGACCCGGCATCAGCTTCTGGTTCCGCGCGCTCACCGCGGCGATCTCCGAGATACCGGTCGACGACCGCGAACTGGCGATGACCTTCCACGCCCGTACGGCCGACTTCCAGGACGTGGCGGTGCAGGCGACGGTCACCTACCGCGTCGGCGACCCGGCACTGGCGGCCGCCCGCCTCGACTTCTCGATCGACCCCGACACCGGAGCCTGGCGCGGCACCCCGCTGGAACAGCTGGGCACCCTGCTCACCGAGACGGCCCAGCAGCACGCGCTGGCCGTGCTGGCCCGCACCCCGCTGGCGGCGGCGCTGGTCGACGGGGTGGCGGCGGTCCGGGAACGGATCGCCGAGGGGCTCGGCGCGGAGCCCCGGCTGCCGGCCACCGGGATCGAGGTGGTGGCCGTGCGGGTGATGGCGCTGCGGCCCGAACCCGAGGTGGAGCGGGCGCTGCGCACCCCGGCCCGGGAGCAGATCCAGCAGGAGGCCGACCGGGCCACCTACGAGCGGCGGGCGGTGGCCGTCGAGCGGGAGCGGGCGATCGCCGAGAACGAGCTGGCCAGCCAGATCGAACTGGCCCGCCGCGAGGAGCAGTTGGTCGAGCAGCGGGGCACCAACACGCGGCGCGAGGCGGAGGAGCACGCGGCGGCCGACGCGGTGCGCGCGGAGGCGGAGGCCGCGCGGTCGGTGAAGCTGGCGGAGGCGGAAGCCGCCAGGTCCGTGAAGCTGGCGGAGGCCGAGGCGGCGCGCACGGTACGGCTCGCGGAGGCGGAGGCGGCCCGGTCCGTGAAGCTGGGCGAGGCCGAGGCGTCCCGGGCGGTCACGCTCGCACGGGCCGAGGCCGAGGGGGCCCGGGAGATCGGCGAGGCCCGGGCCGCGGCACAGGCGGCCTGGCTGCGGGTGCACGGCGAGGTGGACGTGGCCACGCTGCACGCCCTCACGGGCACGCGGCTCGCCGAGAACCTGCCGCGCATCGACAGCGTGACCGTGTCGCCGGACGTGCTGACGGGGTTGCTGGCGAAGCTGGGCTCGGCGGAGGGGGCGTGACCGCGGCCCGCAGGCACCCGGCGGGGGACGGCGCGGGGGGCGCGGCCGCCCGGCGGCCCGCGGAGTCGGCGGCGCTGCGGCCGACCGTCTCGTCGGACCCTTCCGCCCGGCTCCGCCGGACCCCGAAGGCGGCGCCATGAGCCTCGCACCCCGTGTGGTCCTCGTCCACCGCACCACCGAGTACGACGAGTTGGTGGCCCACCACGGCACCCACGGGCAGGCCGCCTTCTTCCTCTCCTCACGCGGGCGGGACATCGAGGAGGTCGCCGAGCGGCACCGCCGGACCGGGCGGGCGCTGGCCGAGGTGGCCGCGGCGATTCCGCTGACCTGGCGCCAGGCCCGGGTCGAGCGGGCCGACCTGGACCGTTTCCTGTTCGGGCCCGAGGACGTGGTGGTGGTGGTCGGCCAGGACGGGCTGGTGGCGAACGTGGCCAAGTACCTGGACGGCCAGCCGGTGATCGGGATCGACACCGACCCCGGCCGCAACCCCGGTGTGCTGGTACGGCACCGGCCGGAGCACGCGGCCGTCCTGCTGGCCTCGTTCGAGGCCACCCGCGCCGACGAGCTGACGATGGTCGAGGCGGTGGCCGACGACACGCAGCGGATCGTGGCGCTCAACGAGATCTATCTGGGAACCGCCGGTCATCAGACCGCCCGATACCGCCTGGGCCTCGAGGGCGACGGGGGTGTCGTCGAGGCCCAGGCTTCCTCCGGGGTGCTGGTGGGCACCGGCACGGGGGCCACCGGCTGGCTGCGCTCGGTGTGGCAGGAGCGTGGCGCCCGGCTGACGCTGCCCTCCCCCACCGAGGACCGCCTGCTGTGGTTCGTCCGGGAGGCCTGGCCGTCACCGGCGACCGGGACCTCCCTGGTCGCCGGTGAACTCACCGCCTCGGCAGCTCTGACCCTCACGGTCGAGTCGGACCGTC
Organism: Streptomyces sp. NPDC007157; assembly: GCF_040634235.1. Taxonomy (NCBI): domain Bacteria; kingdom Bacillati; phylum Actinomycetota; class Actinomycetes; order Kitasatosporales; family Streptomycetaceae; genus Streptomyces; species Streptomyces sp. NPDC007157. Next base: position 166,400 of record NZ_JBEYFE010000015.1, on the reverse strand, counting down.
TGATCGCCTTCGGCGACGGCATCGAGACCGACGCCCTGGAGCTGACCTGGGGGCAGACGGTCCGGGTCGGAACCTGCGCCCACCGGCTCCGGCTGGTCGGCTGACCCCGGTGCCGGCCGGCCTCACAGCCGGGGGTCGACCGGCTCCGACTCCAGGGCCAGCACCCCGAACACCGCCTCGTGGATCCGCCACAGCGGCTCGCCGTCCGCGAGGCGGTCCAGGGCCTCCAGGCCCAGGGCGTACTCGCGGATCGCCAGGGACCGCTTGTGGTTGAGGAACCGGTTGCGCAGCCGGGCCAGGTTGTCGGGACGGGTGTACTCGGGACCGTAGATGATCCGCAGGTACTCACGGCCCCGGCACTTGATGCCGGGCTGGACCAGCCGGCCCTTCGGGTCGCGCACCACCGCGCCGAGCGGCTTGACGACCATGCCCTCGCCGCCCCGGCCGGTCAGCTCCAGCCACCAGTCGACACCGGTCCGCACCGACTCCGGGTCCCCGGTGTCGACGTACCGGCGCCGGGTGGTCCGGAGCAGGCCGCTCGGGTCGCTCTCCACCAGCCGGTCCAGGAGGGCGAGCTGCTCGTCGTGCGGGAGCGTGGCGAGGCTGCGGCCCTGCACCGCGAGGATCTGGAAGGGGGCGAGGTGCACCCCGTCCAGGCCCTCGGTGGTCCAGCAGTACTGGCGGTAGGCGTCGGTGAACGCGGCCGCGTCGGCGGCGCGTCCACGCTGCCGGGTGAGCAGCCCACTGACGTCCACACCGCGCGCCGCCGCGCCCTCCAGGGCGGCCAGCGCACCCGGGAACACCGCGCCGGAGGCGGCGCCCACCGCCGCGTACTGGGTGCGCAGCAGGCCGCCGGCCTTGAGCGACCAGGGCAGCAGCTCGGCGTCAAGCAGCAGCCAGTCGGTGGCGAGTTCGTCCCAGAGCCCGGCCGCGTCGACCGCGGCGCGGATCCGGCCGAGGATCTCCTCGGTGACCGCCTCGTCGTCGAGGAACGGGCGTCCGGTGCGGGTGTAGAGGGAGCCGGTGGGGCCGGGCGCGACGCCGAAGCGCCGGTGCGCCACCTCCGCGTCCCGGCACACCAGGGCCACCGCCCGCGAGCCCATGTGCTTCTCCTCGCACACGACCCGGGCGACCCCGTCCTCCGCGTACTGCGCGAAGGCCTCGGCCGGGTGTTCCAGGTAGCCGTCGATGTGACTCGTGGCCGTGGGGGCCATGGTCGGCGGCAGGTACGGCAGCAGACGCGGGTCGATCGCGAACCGGCTCATCACCTCCAGGGCGGCCGCCGCGTTCTCCTCACGGACCGCGATCCGGCCCTGGTGCCGGGTCTCCACGACCCGCCGGCCGTGCACGTCCGCCAGGTCGAGCGGGCGCCCGTCCTGACCGCCGGGCGCCTCGACGCGCAGCGGCCGGGCCGGCTCGTACCAGACCCGCTCGGCCGGTACGTCGACCAGCTCCCGCTCCGGCCAGCGCAGCGCGGTCAGCTTGCCGCCGAAGACGGCGCCGGTGTCCAGGCAGATGGTGTTGTTCAGCCAGCCGGCCTCCGGGACGGGCGTGTGGCCGTAGACGACGGCCGCCCGGCCCCGGTAGTCCTCGGCCCAGGGGTAGCGCACCGGCAGGCCGAACTCGTCGGTCTCGCCGGTGGTGTCGCCGTACAGCGCGTGCGAGCGGACCCGGCCGGAGGTGCGGCCGTGGTACTTCTCGGGCAGGCCGGCGTGGCAGACGACCAGCTTCCCGCCGTCGAGGACGTAGTGGCTGACGAGCCCGTCGATGAACTCCCGTACCTGCTGCGTGAACTCCTCGCTCTCGCCGTCCATCTGCTCGATGGTCTCGGCGAGTCCGTGGGTGTGCTGGACCTTGCGGCCCTTGAGATACCGCCCGTACTTGTTCTCGTGGTTGCCGGGCACGCACAGCGCGTCGCCCGACTTCACCATCGACATCACCCGGCGCAGCACGCCCGGGCTGTCCGGACCGCGGTCGACGAGGTCGCCGACGAACACGGCGGTACGGCCGTCGGGGTGCACGCCGTCGGCGTAGCCCAACTTGCCGAGCAGGGACTCCAGTTCCGAGGCGCAGCCGTGGATGTCGCCGACGATGTCGAAGGGTCCGGTGAGGTGGGTCAGGTCGTTGAAGCGCTTCTCGGTGACGACGGTCGCCGACTCGGCCTCCTCGACACCGCGCAGGATGTGCACCTTGCGGAAGCCCTCGCGCTCCAGGTGCCTGATCGAGCGCCGGAGTTCGCGGATGTGGCGCTGGATGACCCGGCGGGGCATGTCGGCGCGGTCGGCGCGGGCCGCGTTGCGCTCGGCGCACACCTCCTCGGGCATGTCCAGGACGATGGCGACGGGCAGCACGTCGTACTGCCTGGCCAGGTCGATCAGCTGGCGCCTGGACTCCTGCTGCACGCTGGTCGCGTCGACGACCGTACGGCGGCCGGCCGCCAGCCGCTTGCCCGCGATGTAGTGCAGCACGTCGAAGGCGTCCTTCGAGGCGCCCTGGTCGTTCTCGTCGTCGCAGACCAGTCCCCGGCAGAAGTCGGAGGAGATCACCTCGGTCGGCTTGAAGTGGCGGCGCGCGAAGGTGGACTTGCCGGAGCCGGAGGCACCGACGAGGACGACCAGGGAGAGGTCGGTGACGGGAAGGACCCGTCCAGCTGTCTGCTCGGTCATGCTGCCTTCGCCTCCTTCGCGGCGGGAGCGGTGGTGCTCGTCTCGGCTGTGCCCGTCTCGGCTGTGCTCATCTCGAAGACAGCCATCTGGGTGGGCGGCCCGACCTCGGGGTCGTCCGGGCCCACGGGAATGAACTCGACCTGGTAGCCGTGGAGTTCGGCGACCCGGGCGGCCCAGGAGCGGAACTCCTCGCGGGTCCACTCGAAGCGGTGGTCGCCGTGCCGGACGTGTCCGGCGGGGAGGGTCTCCCAGCGGACGTTGTACTCGACGTTCGGCGTGGTCACCAGGACCGTGCGCGGGCGGGCGGCGCCGAACACGGCGTACTCCAGGGCGGGCAGCCGGGGCAGGTCGAGGTGCTCGACGACCTCGCTGAGCACGGCGGCGTCGTACCCCTTGAGCCGCCGGTCGGTGTAGGCCAGCGAGCCCTGGAAGAGCTTGACGCGGGACGCCTGGCGCTCGCTGATGCGGTCCAGTTTGAGCCGGCGCGCGGCGATGGTGAGCGCCCGCACCGACACGTCGACGCCGACGATCTCGGTGAACGACGGGTCCTTCAGCAGCTCCTGCACCAACTGGCCCTGCCCGCAGCCGAGGTCGAGGACCCGGGCGGCGCCGGACCGGCGCAGCGCGTCGAGGATCGCCGCCCGGCGCTGCACGGCGAGCGGCGCCGGCTTCTCCTCCGCCTCCGTCTCCTCCTCGACCGCGTTGTCGATCTCCTCGACCTCGCTGTCGTCGGTCTCGGCGAGCCGCACCAGCTCCAGCCGCTCCATCGCCTGCCGGGTCAGCGACCAGCGGCGGGAGAGGTAGCGCGTGGTGATGAGCTTCTGCTCGGGGTGGCCGGGCAGCCAGCCCTCGCCGGCGCGCAGCAGCTTGTCGACCTCCTCGGCGGACACCCAGTAGTGCTTGGCGTCGTCGAGGACGGGGAGCAGGACGTAGAGGTGGCGCAGCGCCTCGGCGAGGGTCAGTGCCCCGGACTCCAGGACGAGACCGACGTACCGCGAGTCGCCCCATTCCGGGAACGCGGTGTCCAGGGCGACCGGTTCGGCCGTCACCGTCCAGCCGAGCGGCTCGAAGAGGCGTCGTACCAGGTCGGGGCCGCCCCGCGCGGGCAGTGCGGGGACCTCGACGCGCAGCGGCCTGACCTGCTCCGGGGCCTCGGGACGGGCCCGGCACACACCGCGCATCGCGCTCGAGAAGACGTTGCCGATCGCCACGGCGAGCAGCGAGGAGGCCGCGTACGGGCGGTCGTTGACGTACTGCGCGAGCGCCGCGTCGGGGGCCCCGCCGCGTCCCTTGCCCCTGCCGCGCCGGACCAGCGCCACCGCGTCGACCTCCAGGAGCAGCGCGGCCGTGCAGCGCTCGGCATCCGCCTCGGGGTAGAAGACGTGCGCGATGCCGTAGGAGGTCGAGAACGTCTGCGCGTTGTCGGGGTGCTTGTGCAGCAGGAACCCGAGGTCGGTGGCGGGACGTTCGGGGGTGCCGGTGGTGGTGATCGTCAGGAACACGGTGGATCGCCTCGAAAAGGGTCAGGAAACAGTGCGAAAGCGCTGGTCGTGCGCTTGTGCGCGGTTCCAACGTACAGAGGGTCGCCGTGCGGGGCCGGGGATTTTTCCCGCGCTACCGGTCGGCCCGCTTCCACGCGCCGACGCCGAGCTTCCCCGTGGTCCCGAGATCCAGGCCCGGGGTGACCGTGACGGGCGCGGCGCCCGGCTTCGCCACGACCCTGACGTAGGGCACGTTCACCGGCGCGCCCGCCAGCGTCGTGTTGCGCCAGATCAGGCCGGAGAGAGCGGTCTCACCGGGTTTCAGGACGAGCTGGACGGGCGGGCCGTCGAAACCGGTTCCCGAGGCGATGGCGGCACCGCCGTGCAGGACGCGTATGCCGTCGACGGGCTCGCGGTTGTCGTCCAGGAGGCTCAGCTCCGGGTAGCCGTCGAGCGAGTAGTCCCGCTTTCCGCAGTTCTCCAGGTGGAGTCCGACGACGCGCAGGCCCATCGCGGCGTCGCCGTCGTCGGCCCACAGCCGCACACCCGAGGAGGGACAGGCACCCGTCTCGGCCGGCGCCTCGTCGGCGGGCACCTTGGTGACCTTGGCGACCTTCACTCTGGTCACCGGTGACGCGCCGGGGGCGAGCACGCCCAGGTCGACGGTTCCGCTGGTGCTGCGGCCCGGCTCGACCCCGGGCACGGTCACCTCCTTGTTGTCCATGACCGCGCCGGTGTCCGTCGTGAAGTCGAAGAGCACGGTGTAGGTCATGGCTTCGTCGCCGTCGTTGCTGACCTGGTAGGCGGCGGAGATGCCGGAGTCACCGGCCCCGGGCAGCGGGTCCGCGTGCACCCGGCCCGGGGTGGCGGACGGGGTCGCGGAGACCGCGGGGATGGTGACCGAGGTGATCCGTACGCCGTCCACGGGCGGGTCGGTGACGGTGGCGCGAGGGGCCGGGACGTCCGCGCCGGCACCGCGGCTGGTGTCCGTGCGCTCCGCGCCGCACGCCGTGGCCAGGAGAAGGGCGGCGGCGGGGGCGAGGAGACGGGGGTGAGGTCTGCGCATCCGGCCACCTCATCAGGGCGAACCCCGAACGACTGTGGTGGAAGCCATAGTTCCGGTCACAGCCGCGTCACAGCCGGCCGGATGCGCGGCCCCGGTGGGTTACGACAGCTGCGACTGGACCTGGGCGGAGATCAGCTCCAGGTGGTCCAGGTCGGACAGGTCGAGGATCTGGAGGTAGAAGCGCTGCGAGCCGATCTCCGCATAGCGGCCGATCTTCTCGACGACCTCGGCCGGGGTGCCGGCCAGGCCGTTCGTCTTCAGCTCGTCGACCTCACGGCCGATCGCGGCGGCGCGGCGGGCGACCTCCTGGTCGTCCTTGCCGACGCAGACCACGAGGGCGTTGGAGTACGTCAGGTCGTCGCTCTTGCGGCCGGCCGCTTCCGCGGCGGCACGCACCCGGCCGAACTGGGCCGCGCTGTCCTCGATCGAGGCGAAGGGCATGTTGAACTCGTCGGCGTACCGGGCGGTCAGCTTCGGGGTGCGGGTGGCGCCGTGGCCGCCGATCAGCACCGGGATCCGCGCCTGGGCGGGCTTGGGCAGCGCGGGCGAGTCGGTGAGGTCGTAGTAGGTGCCGTGGAAGTCGAAGGTGTCGCCGAGCTTGGTCTCCCACAGCCCGGTGACGATCGCCAGCTGCTCCTCCAGGCGGCCGAACTTCTCCTTCGGGAAGGGAATCCCGTACGCCTTGTGCTCCTCCTCGAACCAGCCCGCGCCGAGGCCGAGTTCGACACGGCCGCCGGACATCTGGTCGACCTGGGCGACCTGGATGGCGAGCACACCGGGCAGCCGGAAGGTGCCCGCGGTCATCAGGGTGCCGAGGCGGATCCGCTTGGTCTCGCGGGCGAGCCCGGCCAGGGTGATCCAGGCGTCGGTGGGGCCGGGCAGGCCGTCCGCGTCGCCCATCTTCAGGTAGTGGTCGGAGCGGAAGAAGGCGTCGAACCCGAGCTCCTCGGTCGCCTTGGCGACGGTGAGGAGGGTGTCGTAGCTCGCGCCCTGCTGGGGCTCGGTGAAGATGCGAAGGTCCATGCGTCCATCCTGCACGGCCGTGGTCCCGTCAACCGCATCGGCACCGGCCGTCGCGCGCGTCCCCGCCAGGGTGAATGTCGTCAACGGCGGGGCGCGGGGCGTGGCGGGGCCAGTGACCGGCCTCTGCGGTGATCGTTGGCTGGAGGGAGCCGGGCCGTCCGGCACCCGCGCCGGACGGTCCTCGCCGTCGCGCGTCGTTGTGTGGCCCGCCTGCGGCGGGCCGGGGGGCCGAGGAGGCCGTCTTGTCCGAAGAGTCCGTTCCACAGCAGGGTGGCCCCACCGGTCGGCCGAAGGGGCTGCTCCAGCAGATGGAGGAACTCATGGCGGCGTTGAACGCGGATCTGTCCGACCTGCACAAGGAAGCGGGCTTCGCCGGCTCCGAATCCCAGGAGTGCGCGCGCGGCGCCGCGAGCGACTAGCCGGCAGGCGGGGTGATCACGCCCCCGCGTGGCACGCGCGCCCGCCGGCCCGACACGACCGCCGACTCGCGCCGGGGCCGCCGGTCCGCGGGTACTGCGCGATCGAGTCGGTGCCGTCGGTCCACAGCTCCATGCGCCAGGCCTCGACCGAGCGCTTCGCTCGAATAGAACCCTTCGGGTTCGGAGCAATAGCGATACCCCCCGATCGATCTTGAAATCATGCGCCAGAAACACGCGACACGAATGGCGATTCCCGCCGATCGAAGCGAATGGAATATTCCGGCGCACTGGGGTTTTCGGGCATGGCATACATCACGCCCATCCTGGTAAGAGCCTTCAATACCCAGGAGTAGTGTCGCAAGGGCCTTCGAAAGAAGACCCTTGCGATCTCAACACCATGGATCGCGTGATCAAGAGGGAGAACATCATGGAAATGAAGATTGCGCGTCGCGCCGGCGCCGCATTCGCCTCGGTCGCCGTCGCGGTCGGCGTCCTGTTCGCCGCCGGAGGCGCGGCGTCGGCTGCGACCCAGCCGACCCGTTCCGTCATCACCGTCGGCACCGAATCCGTCACGCACCACAGGACCGACCACAGCACGGACCGGGCCTGGAACCACGACCGGGAAGACCGGCGGAACACCGACCGCGACCGGAGCCACGACCGTGGCGAGCACCGTCGCAACGACCGCGACCGGGGCTACGTACGCGACGAGTACCGCTCCTACGACCGCGACCGTCACGAGGGCGCCGGCAAGTACCGGGACGACGCCCGCGACGGACGCCGGGGCTGGGACCGAGAGGACCGGTCGGATCGCTCGGACGGGCTCCGCCGATTCGACACCGGCTCCGGCCACGAGCGCCAGTACCGTGACGCCGACGCCCGCTCCTACTCTCAGCACGCGGACCGTGCCGGACGATTCTGACGCGGCCATCGGCATGAATACATAAAGAACGCCGTCGTCAGGTGGACACGGAACGTCCACCTGACGACAGCGTGCCGAATTCCCCGCAGCGAACTCATACCGCGTCGTCGGCCGAACCGGCACCTGAGCGGCCCGGACGACTGTGAGCCTACCGGAAATGGATCCGTACTCGTGGTGAGGCAGGACGCGTCGCGCGACCTCACCGCACGTAAAAGCAGAAGCCGCGATTCGAGATATCGAGCCTTTCCCAACCTCCCGCATCGGCGGACCGGTTGGCCTCACCCGTCGCCGCGGCGCATGAGCGCGACGCCGTCAGCCGTCTCGGACTTCCTCTCGTGCCGCCAGTTTGCGCAGCATCTCCAGGACCCGGTCCCGGGACTCGTCGGCCGCGTCGATGGCCTCCATGCACTGCCAGTACGTCGCCTCGTCGGCCGCCGCGCTGGCCATGCCGACCAGCGTGATGCCGACCTCGGCGAGGAGGCCGCCGAGGGAGAGAAGCGTGGCACGCGCGTCGTCCAGTTCGGTGAGCTGGGCGGCCCGCAGGGTGCCGGGGTCCAGGTCAGGGGCGCCCAGGATCCCGCAGCCCCGCCCCGCCAGCTCGGTCAGGCCGAGGGCCTCGCCGCGCAGCTCGGGCGGGCCGGAGACGGCCAGCCGACTGCCGATCGCCTGGGCCAGGGCCTGGGCCTGCCACACCTCGGTCATCATCTCCGGTGCACCGGCACCACTCGCCAGCGCCCGTCTGCTCGCCACGATGAGCCGCATCGCGTCCATCCGTCGCCCCGTCCCCGTCGGTCCGAACTGCCTTGCAGCATTCAGTAGTTCACTACCCAGAGTGAGGGTGCGCGAGACGTAGAGCCAGAGGAAGGGGGAAATCTGTGGACAACAATTCGGATTCGGGCGGGGTTCCGGCTACCGAGCGTCATACCGGAGTGCCGTACTCCCCCCAGGACCCCCAGGACCGTCCGTCAGGCGCGCGGGAACCGCTTCTCGTTGCGCTCGATCTTCGCGGCCAGCGCGGCCAGCGGGTCGATGTCCAGGACCCCGCAGAGCTGCAGCAGATAGGACAGGACGTCGGCGACCTCGTCCGTGACCTTGTGGGCGGTGTCGGGGTCGTCCATCACCCGGGCGGACTCCTCAGGGGTCAACCACTGGAAGATCTCGACCAGTTCGGAGGCCTCGACACTGAGGGCGGCCACCAGGTTCTTGGGCGTGTGGTACTGCCGCCAGTCACGGGCGGCGGCGAACTCGGCCAGCCGGTGCTGGAGCTTCGCCACGTCGAGGGGTTCTTCGTCGCTCACGCGTCCAGGTGTACCACTGTGATCGCCCCGGCTTCGGCGGCCCACGTCGCGTCGCTCACCGCGCCGACGAAACGGATGTGGCCGCGCTCGCCCATCAGGACGGCGGTGCGCAGGAGTTCGGTGCGCTGGCGGGGGTCGAGGCAGCGGTCCAGGCCGTCGGCGAGGACGGTGAGGCTGCGCATGGCGTCGGGGACCTCGCCGGGTGCGTCGACCGCCAGGACGCCGGGGCCGGTGAAGAGGACCAGGGCGAGGGCGAGATAGCGCAGCTCGCCGTCGCCGAGCCGCGCCAGCTCCGAGCGGTGACCGTCGCCGCGGTCGAGCAGCGCCCGTACCGTGCCGTCGCCGAGCGGCTCGGCGAACAGGTCGGTGACAGGGCCCGCGCAGCCGGTGCGCACCGCGTCGACGAGCAGTCCATGTCGGCGGCCGCACTCGGAGCGGGTGCGCCACAAAACGTCGGCCAGGTTGTCGCAGCCGCGCAGCAGGTGCCCCGAGCCGGTGAGGACGGGGGTGCGCATGCCCTCGGGGCGCGGGTCGCAGGCGAACACGGACCGCAGGGCGACGACCATCTGCTCGGCGGCGGCCAGGACCTGGCGCTGCCCGTCGGTCTTCCCGGCCACGCGCAGCGGCAGCAGGGCGGTGCCGAGCCGGTCGTCGGGCAGCGGGGCCCTGGTCACCGGGGAACTGCCCGCCGTGTGCCAGGCGGCCTGTACGGCCCGCCGTCCGGGGTCGCGCAGGGCGGTCTCCAGCAGCACGAGGCCGCCGGCGGTCAACCGTTCCCCGACGATGCGGAGTTCGGGCTCGGCCTGCACGGCGACATCGAGCCGTACGGGCCCCTCGGCGCCGTCCGCCGTGCACCCGATCCGGAACCCCCGCCGCCGCTGCGCGTCGGGCCGCGCCCGTTCCGGCACCAGGCCAACGGGATCGGGAAACACCTCCGCGAGCGAGGCCCCGCCCCCCAACCGCGCCAGCGCCTCGTAGGCCGCGAGCACGGCGGACTTCCCACTGCCACTGGGCCCGGCGAAGAGAGTGACCCGCCCCAGCGGAAAACTCGCCCCACGATGCGGCCCGAAAGCGGAAAGCCGAAGCTCGGTGACCCGGGGCCGGGGGTCGCGTCGAGGGGTGGCCACGGGGGCGGTGGGAGCGGGAGCGGCAGAGGCAGCGACCGGGCGGGCGGACGATGTCGCGGAGGGCGGACCGGCGGTCTCCGCGGTCGGCGGCTTCGCGCGGCGGCCCGACCGGGCGCGGGGTACGGTCTCCTGCGTTTCGGCGGGAGCGACGGGGGCGATGGGGCGCGACCCTCCGGGGCGTTCGGGTCCAGGGCCGTCAGGGAGCGTCGGCGCGCTCGATGGTGCCGGTGGCGGCACGGCTTCGGGTGACGTCCACGTCGGCGTATCGCCCGGGGCGGAACCGGCGGACGGAGACGGGCGGGACGCGGGCGGGACGGAGGGCACGGCCATATGCGGACCGTAGGGCTCCGGACGATCGGCGAACCGTTCCGCCGACGGGACCTTCCTACGATCGGGGGATGCGCGCGCCATCACCCCATGCCCGACGCGCCTTCAGCCCAGCCGTGGACCACCGCGCCGACACCCCTTCCGCCAGGAGGGGCACACCGACCACCACGCCCTCCGCCGAGCGGACCGCGCCAACCACCACGCCCTCCGCCAGGCGGACCGCACCGACCACCACGCCCTCCACCAGACAGCCCGCACCGCCAGCCGCACCCTCCGCAAGGCGGCCCGCACCGCCAGTCGCCCCCTCCGGGGAAGAGGACCGTCGGTGAGTGGTGCGTCGGCGAGGAGGTCGCGTCGGGCGTGCGTGGGGCTGGGGTCGGACGGGTCCTCAGCCCCCCGACACCCCCGCCCCCTCCATCAGGCCGCTGACCTCCGTGCCGGGCGGCGTGAGGAGGAAGACGTTGCGGTCCACCCGGTGCATTCCGCTCGCGAGGCCGAAGACCACGCCCGTGCTGAAGTCGAGGACGCGCTTGGCGGTCTCCGTCTCCGCGCCGGTCAGGTCGAGCAGGACCGGTATCCCGGCCATCAGCGTCTCGGCGACCTCGCGGGCGTCGGCGAAGACGTTCACCCGCAGCACCACGAAACGGCGCCGCGTCTCGGTCTCCGCGTCCGGCAGCGCCCGGTGGCCCACCGCTGACGGCCAGGCGTCCCGGCCCCGCAGCGGTACGACCTGGGCGAGCCCCTCCCACTGTTCATCGGTGACGTCGTAACGGCTCACCGGCTCCCCCTGACCTGACTCGCACTCGATGCCTGCACCAGCCAATTCTTACGCCAAGTCACCCGTTCGGCCCAACAGCGACACGAAGCGCGAGCGACTGTGGGCACTCATGCGAGGAAGAGGAGTTCTTGTCACTATTAGGGCGATTGCCGCGCATTGGCGGCTTCTTACCGCCCTCACACCGGACTCTTCTCCTCCTGCGACGCCCCGCTCACCGCCCGCGATTAGCGTCCGGTGCGTGCACTTGGCAGAAACGCAGCAGGTGACACCCGACCGGCGGACACAGTCGGCGGTGTCCGCCGCCCCGGGGGGCACCCGAGATCCCGGAGGTCCCGGAGCCCCCGCACCCTGGCATCGCGTCCTGACCCTCCTCGCCGACGCCAGCCTGTTCATCGGCACCCGCTCGATCTGGACGCAGGCGGCCACGCACCACCTGGCCCTGGCGGCCCTGATCTCCGTCTGCTACGCCTCGATCCTGGTGACCGGCGTACTGACCCTGACGGTCCGCAGGACCCGGTCGCTGGCCCGGCTCGACCTGCTGGTCCTGGTCACGGCGGTGACCCTCGCCCTGTGCGCCTGGGCGCTGAACCACAACGGCGGCGACGAGGGCGTCCTCACCACCCAGGCCGCCAGGGAACTCGTCGCCGGCCACACCGTCTACGGGCAGCCCTGGCCCTGGCTGTTCCACGGCACGGGTATCGCCCTCACGCCGACCATAGGCGGCGGCTACGACTACACGTACGGCTATCCCCCGCTCGCCCCGCTGCTGACCGTCCCGCTGCTGTGGCTGGGCCACTCCGGCACCCCGGCGACGGCGGCGTGCACGGGCGCGCTGATCGCCGGCACGATCACGCTGTGGCGGATGCTCCCGACGCCGTGGCGGTCCACGGCGACGCTGGCCTGCCTGGGGTTCGGTTTCCTGTCGACGTACGCCCGGGTCGGCTACCCGGCGATCATCGGGCTGGCCCTGCTGATCCCGGTGGTGGTGCGCTGGCCGCGGATCGGCGCCGGCGGGCGGCTGGGCACGGCCGGGATCGCCCGGGCCGCGTGCCTGGGTGCGGCCTGCGCGGCGCAGCAACTGCCCTGGTTCGTCACGCCGTTCCTGCTGGCCGGGATCTACGCGGTGCGGCGCGGGGAACTGGGCGGCCGGGCCGCCGCTCTGGTGGTCCTGCGGGTCGCCGGCGTCGCCGTCACGGTCTGGCTGCTGATCAACACGTACTTCATCGTGTCCGAGCCCGGCCGCTGGCTGGGCGGGATCGCGCTGCCGCTGACCCAGGGCGCCGTGGTGCACGGCCAGGGCCTGGTGGACGTCACGCTGTACTTCACCGACGGCAGCGACCGCATCGACTGGTACTCGCACGCCAGCATGCTGCTCGCGGCGGCCCTGCTCGCCCTGTTCGTGCTGTTCGTGCGGCGCCTCGGCCCGGTCGCGACCGTGCTGCCCTGGCTCGCCTTCTTCCTGGCGACCCGCTCCCAGGACGGCTACTACCTGCTGATGACCCCGCTGTGGCTGGCGGCCGCGGTCACCGCGCCCCTGTCGGAGTTCGAGCGTGCCTGGCAGCCGCGTCCGGCCTTCCTCACCGGGCCTCGCCGCCGGCCCGTCCTGGTCGCGACGGTCGCCCTGCTGTTGACCCCGGCGCTGGTGAGCGCGGCCCTCGCGGTGTCCGGCAGGCCGCCGCTGCGGATGGAGATCACCGCCCTGCGCCGGTCCGAGCGGTCGGCCGCGGTGGTCCGGGCGATGACGCTGAAGGTGGTGAACACCGGGAGCACCCCGCTCACCCCGCACTACACGCTCACCACCGGTCAGGGCATGAGCAGGTACTGGCTGCTGGTGCGGGGCCCGGCGACGATTCCCGGGCACGGCACGGCGAGCGTCGAACTCCGGCCGCCGAACGGCCGGTTCGGCATCCCCGCCAAGCCGAGCACCCGGATCCGGCTGCGCGCCTTCACGGCGGACCCGCAGACCCTGTCCAGCCGGTACGTCACGCTGCGCCGGACAGGCCCCGCACCGTCGGTCAGGCCGCGGCGCGGGTGAAGCGCAGGGTGGCGGTCACCGTGGTCGGGCCGCCCATCATGCGCATCTGGTTGAAGGTGACCCCGAACTCCTCGCGCGCCACCGTGAACTCGGCCTCCAGCGTCAGCCCGTCCGCGTCGGCCGAGACCAGTTTCGCGGTGACCTGCTGCGGCCTGCTGACACCCCGGACGGTCAGCTGACCGTCGACCTGCACCGCGTCGCCCGCGCCCCGCTCGGCACCGCGCACCGCGAAGGTGATCTCCGGGTGGTTGGCGGCGTCGAAGAAGTCGGCCGAGCGCAGATGGTCGTCCCGCTTCTTGTTCTTGGTGTCCAGGGAGGCCGCGTCGATCGCCAGCGTGCCGGTGGCGGTGCCGTCGGCGGCGACCTCGCCCCGGCCGGTGACGCCCGTGAAGGTGCCCTTGACGGTGACCAGGCCCCACACCGACTTGTGCCGGACGGCGACGGTGGAGGCGGTCGGGTCGAGCTGCCAGAGGCCGGTTGCCACGGTGACGGTCATGGCCGTGCTCCGATCGATTGATGGTTCAAATTTGGATGACTACGGTAGGGCTGCACGCTAGCCCAATATCCAAATTTGGACAACAGGTAGACTCGATCCATGGCCGCCGCCCAGGAACACCCCGCAGAGCTGCCCGAATGCCCGTCCTGCGCGGGCGACGGGCTGCTCCCGGCCGAACTGCGCGCCTGGATGCTGCTGCTGGCCGCGACCGGGGCGGTCGAGCAGCGGCTGCGGTCGGTGGTGAAGAAGCGGCTGGACGTCTCGCACGACGAGTTCCTGATCCTGTGCCTGCTGGCCGAGCAGCCGCGCGAGGGCCTGCGCATGACCCGGATCGCCGAGCTGCTGGGCCGCCCCAAGACCCGTCTCACCTACCAGATCGCCTGCCTCCAGCACGCCGGCCTGGTCACCCGCAAGGCCGCCTGCGAGGACCGGCGGGGCATCGAGGTCGCCCTCACCGACAAGGCCCGGAGCCTCCTCGAGGACGCCTCCGCCACCCTCGCCGAGACGGTCGGGGAGGCGTTCGCCCACGTCATCGGAGCGGACCAGCGCGAGGCCCTGAGCGCGCTCGTGCCGCGGCTCGCCGACGACACGCGCTGACCGCGCGAATCGGGCCACTTCCCCCTCGGGAGGCCCAGGTCACAACCACGGAGAGGGCAAGGTCACAGCCCTGTCATCCGTGCGGCTTCAGCGCTCTGCCCTAGCATCCGAGCATGACGGTCCTGCCTGACGACGGGCTCTCACTGGCCGCCGAGTTCCCTGACGCGACGCACGAGCAGTGGCAACACCTCGTGGAGGGTGTGCTGCGCAAGTCGGGCAGGGAAGTCTCGGGCGAGGCCGCTGAGGACGCTCTGTCCACGACGCTGGAGGACGGGCTGCGCACCCGTCCCCTCTACACCGCGCGCGACACGGCGCCCGACCCCGGCCTGCCCGGCTTCGCGCCGTACGTGCGCGGCGGCCGGCCCGAGGGCGGCACCGGGGGCGGCTGGGACATAAGGCAGCGGCACGCGGCAGCCCCCGACGGTGCGGTCCTGACCGATCTGGAGAACGGCGTCACCTCGCTCTGGCTGCTGGTCGGCCAGGGCGGCATCCCGGTGTCCGGCCTCGCCCGCGCCCTCGACGGTGTCTACCTCGACCTGGCCCCGGTCGTCCTCGACGCCGGCCGCGAGATGCCGGAGGCGGCCGCCGAGCTGTTCCGGCTCTACGACGAGAAGGGCGTCGATCCCAAGGCCGTACGCGGCAACCTGGGCGCCGACCCGCTCGGCTTCGAGGCGCGTACGGGTGAGTCCTTGGACTTCGCGCAGGTGGCCGGGCCGGCGCGGCGGTGCGCCGAGGAGTTCCCGGGGCTGCGCGCCCTGACCGTGGACGCGCTGCCGTACCACGAGGCGGGCGGTTCGGCCGGGCAGGAGCTGGGCGTCTCGCTGGCCACCGGGGTGGCCTACCTCCGGGAGCTGACCGAGGCCGGGATGGGGGTCGCACAGGCCCTCGGGCAGCTGGAGTTCCGGTACGCGGCGACCGCCGACCAGTTCCTGACCATCGCCAAGCTGCGCGCGGCGCGCCGACTGTGGGCACGGGTCGCCGAGGTCAGCGGGGCGGCCGACGCGGGCGCCCAGGTGCAGCACGCGGTCACCTCCCCGGTGATGATGAGCCGCCGCGACCCGTGGGTGAACATGCTGCGCACCACGGTCGCCACGCTCGCCGCCGGGGTGGGCGGCGCCGACGCGGTCACCGTGCTGCCGTTCGACCACGCACTCGGCCTGCCGGACGCGTTCGCCCGCCGTATCGCCCGCAACACCTCGACGATCCTGGTCGAGGAGTCGCATCTGGCCCGGGTGATCGACCCGGCGGGCGGCTCCTGGTACGTGGAGCGGCTCACCGACGAACTCGCCCACGCGGGCTGGGAGTTCTTCCGGTCGATCGAACGGGACGGCGGCCAGGCGGCCGTGCTGCGCTCGGGCCGGCTGCGCACGGACCTCGCGACGACCTGGGCGGAGCGCTCCAAGAAGCTCGCCAGGCGCCGCGAACCCATCACCGGCGTCTCCGAGTTCCCGCTCCTGGCCGAGAAGCCGCCGGTGCGCGAACCCGCCCCCGAGCCGCCGTCCGGCGGGCTCCCCCGGGTCCGCCGGGACGAGGCCTACGAGGAGCTGCGCGCCCGCTCGGACGCGCACCTCGCGGCGACCGGCGCCCGCCCCCGGATCTACCTGGCGACGATCGGCCCGGCCGCCGCGTACACCGCCCGCGCCGGTTTCGCCGCCAACCTCTTCCAGGCCGGTGGCATCGAACCCGTCACCGAGGGCAGCTTCGAGGAGAGCGGCGCCACCGAGGCGGTCCTCTGCTCCAGCGACGCGCTCTACGCCGAACAGGCCCCGGGAACCGCCGAGTCGCTGAAGGCGGCCGGTGCCCGGCACGTGTTCCTCGCCGGCCGGGGCGAGTACCCCGGCGTCGACGCGTACGTCTTCGCGGGCTGCGACGCCGTGGCCGTGCTGTCCGAGACCCTTGACCGCATGGGAGTGTCCTGATGGGAATCCCCGACTTCTCCGGCATCGAGCTGGGGACCCCCGTCACCGAGGGCGGTGACACGGAGTGGCGTACGGCCGTCAAGCACGCCACCGGCGGCGAGGCCCCGGTCTGGGAGACCCCGGAGGGCATCGGGGTCAAGCCGCTCTACACCGGCCGTGACCTGGAGGGCCTGGACTTCCTCGGGACGTACCCGGGTATCGCGCCGTACCTGCGCGGCCCCTACCCGACGATGTACGTCAACCAGCCCTGGACCATCCGCCAGTACGCGGGCTTCTCCACCGCCGAGGAGTCCAACGCCTTCTACCGGCGCAACCTCGCGGCCGGCCAGAAGGGTCTGTCGGTCGCCTTCGACCTGCCCACCCACCGGGGGTACGACAGCGACCACCCGCGGGTGACCGGTGACGTCGGTATGGCGGGCGTGGCCATCGACTCCATCTACGACATGCGCCAGCTGTTCGACGGGATCCCGCTGGACCGGATGACCGTGTCGATGACGATGAACGGCGCCGTGCTGCCGGTGCTCGCGCTGTACATCGTGGCGGCGGAGGAGCAGGGCGTACCGCCCGAGAAGCTGGCCGGGACCATCCAGAACGACATCCTCAAGGAGTTCATGGTCCGCAACACCTACATCTATCCGCCGAAGCCGTCGATGCGGATCATCTCCGACATCTTCGCCTTCACCTCGCAGCGGATGCCCCGCTACAACTCGATCTCCATCTCCGGCTACCACATCCAGGAGGCCGGTGCGACGGCCGACCTGGAGCTGGCGTACACCCTCGCGGACGGCGTCGAGTACATCCGGGCGGGACGCGAAGCCGGCCTGGACGTGGACGCGTTCGCGCCCCGGCTCTCCTTCTTCTGGGCGATCGGCATGAACTTCTTCATGGAGATCGCCAAGATGCGGGCGGCCCGGCTGCTGTGGGCCAAGCTGGTCTCGCAGTTCGAGCCGCAGAACACCAAGTCCCTCTCCCTGCGCACCCATTCGCAGACCTCGGGCTGGTCGCTGACCGCGCAGGACGTCTTCAACAACGTCACCCGTACGGCCGTGGAGGCGATGGCGGCGACCCAGGGCCACACCCAGTCGCTGCACACCAACGCCCTCGACGAGGCGCTCGCGCTGCCCACCGACTTCTCGGCGCGCATCGCCCGCAACACCCAGCTGCTGATCCAGCAGGAGTCGGGGACGACGCGGGTCATCGACCCGTGGGGCGGCAGCGCCTACGTGGAGCGGCTGACCTACGACCTCGCGCGCAAGGCCTGGGCGCACATCCAGGAGGTCGAGCAGGCCGGCGGTATGGCGCAGGCCATCGACGCCGGTATCCCCAAGCTGCGCGTGGAGGAGGCGGCCGCGCGGACGCAGGCGCGGATCGACTCCGGGCGGCAGCCGGTGATCGGCGTCAACAAGTACCGGGTGGACAGCGACGAGCAGATCGAGGTCCTCAAGGTCGACAACTCCTCGGTGCGCGCCCAGCAGATCGAGAAGCTGCGGCGGCTGCGGGCGGAGCGCGACGACGTCGAGTGCCGGGCCGCGCTCGACGCGCTGACCCGGGCGGCCGACGGCGAGGGCAACCTGCTGGAGCTGGCGGTGAACGCGGCCCGCGCGAAGGCGACCGTCGGCGAGATCTCCGACGCCCTGGAGAAGGTGTACGGCCGGCACGCCAGCCAGATCCGTACGATCTCCGGTGTGTACCGCAACGAAGCCGGCGAGTCGCCGAACGTGGACCGCACCCGGGCCCTGGTCGACGCCTTCGACGAGGCCGAGGGGCGCCGCCCGCGCATCCTGGTCGCCAAGATGGGCCAGGACGGCCACGACCGCGGCCAGAAGGTGATCGCGACCGCCTTCGCCGACCTCGGCTTCGACGTCGACGTCGGCCCGCTGTTCCAGACCCCGGAGGAGGTCGCCCGCCAGGCGGTGGAGGCGGACGTCCACGTGGTCGGCGTCTCCTCGCTGGCGGCCGGCCACCTCACCCTCGTACCGGCGCTGCGCGAGAAGCTCGCCGAGGAGGGCCGGGCGGACATCATGATCGTGGTCGGCGGGGTGATCCCGCCGCAGGACGTGCCGACCCTCCTGGAGATGGGCGCCACGGCCGTGTTCCCGCCCGGGACGGTGATCCCGGACGCGGCCTACGACCTGGTCGAGCGGCTGTCGGCGGAACTCGGGCACGACCTGTGATCGATGTCGACGCCTATGTGAAGGGTGTGCTCGACGGGAAGCGCGCGGTCATCGCCCGCGCGATCACCCTCGTCGAGTCCACCCGGCCACAACACCGGGTGCTGGCACAGGAGTTGCTCACCGAGCTGCTTCCGCACAGCGGCCGGGCGCGGCGGATCGGCATCAGCGGGGTGCCGGGCGTGGGCAAGTCGACGTTCATCGACGCTTTCGGGACCATACTGACCGGGCTCGGCCACCGGGTCGCCGTGCTCGCCGTGGACCCGTCGTCCACCCGGACCGGGGGCTCGATCCTCGGCGACAAGACGCGGATGGAGCGGCTGTCGGTCGACCCGAACGCCTTCGTCCGCCCCTCCCCCAGCGCGGGCACCCTCGGCGGGGTCGCCAAGGCGACCCGGGAGTCGATGGTGGTCATGGAGGCCGCCGGGTACGACGTGATCCTGGTCGAGACCGTCGGTGTCGGGCAGTCCGAGACAGCGGTCGCCGACATGGTCGACTCCTTCCTGCTGCTCAGCCTGGCCCGCACCGGCGATCAGCTCCAGGGCATCAAGAAGGGCGTCCTGGAGCTGGCCGACGTCATCGCCGTCAACAAGGCGGACGGCCCGCACGAGCGCGACGCGCGGTCCGCGGCACGGGAACTGGCGGGCGCGCTGCGGCTGATGCACGGCAAGGACGCCTTCTGGACGCCGCCGGTGCTGAGTTGCAGCGCCCGCGAGGCGACGGGGTTGGATGTCGTCTGGGAGCGCCTTGAGCAGCACCGGGCGCTGCTCGACTCCACCGGGCGGCTCGCCGAGAAGCGCCGCGAGCAGCAGGTGGGCTGGACCTGGTCGATGGTGCGGGACGAGCTGCTCGGCCGGCTGTCCGCCCATCCGGCGGTGCGCGCGGCCGCCCCCGACCTCGAACGGCAGGTCAGGGACGGCACGTTGACGGCGACGCTGGCCGCCGAGGGGATCCTGAAGGCGTTCGGGGAATCCCCCGACGCGCCTCAAACCAGCTGATCCTGGAGCGCCTCGCGGGCCCGGGCCACCCGGGACCGGACGGTGCCCACGGGACAGTCACTGACCTCGGCGGCCTCCGCGTACGGCAGCCCTAGGAGCTGGGTGAGGACGAACGCCTCCCGTCGCTCGGCGGGCAGCGCGGCCAGCAGATCGAGCAGCGCGACCCCGTCGTCGAAGCCGGGCAGTCCGTACGGCTGGGACCGCTCGACGGCCAGCTGCCAGTCGGGGACGTCCGCCGGACGTGGCCGGGCGGCGGCGTACCGATGACTGTCCACGACGGCCCGGCGGGCGATCGACAGCAGCCAGGACCGGGCCGAACAGCGGCCCTCGAAGCGGTGCAGGCTGCCCAGCGCGCGCAGGAACGTGTCCTGGGCGAGGTCGTCGACCGCCTGCGGGTCGGCGCCGAGATGGGTGACGTACCGCAGCACGTCGCGGTGCAGGGCCCGGACGAACGCGTCCACGGCGACCGTGTCTCCGGAGCGGGCCGCGAGCGCCCAGGCCGTGATCGACTCGTCGCGTTTCTCGTGCGGCGCGGGGCGTGCGGGCAGGACGGAAGTGATCACTGGGTGTCCTTGTGAGAAAGGTGAGAGGGGAGACGGCCGGCCCTGCGTGCGTGCACGGGCGTACGGCCGCCGTGTTCGTCCGGGGCGCGCGCGGGCGGCCCCGGAACACCAGCTGTCGTCAGGCGACAGCCGTCCGCACGGGCGGACCCCGGGAAGTGATCGCGTGGACGAGGAGCAGCAGCCGCGGCGCCCGGTCCGAGCGGCGGCGGAGCGGGCGGGGGCGCGGCCGCTCGGGTGCGGCGGGCAGGGCGAGCAGCAGCCGCAGCGGTGCGGTGAGGCGGCCGGCGACGGCTCGCAGGATGCGGAAGGCGGCCCGTTCACCGTGGCCGAGCCAGAGTCCGCACAGCAGCGCGGCGAGGAGGTGGGCGGCGAGCATGCCGGTGGAGGCCGTGCCACCGGTGCCGAAGCCCAGGTATTCGACGGGGTCCAGGTGGGCTGGGCCCATGTGCGTGGAGGCCATGTGACCGGCCATGTCCATATGCATGGGACCCATATGCACGGGACCCATATGCGCAGGGGCCATGTCCATGGACGCCATATGCGTGGAGGCCATATGCGTGGAGGCCATATGCGTGGAGGCCATGTCCATGGGAGCCATGTCCATGGAGGCCATGGGGTCCAGCTGGGACGTCCACGCCTGGGCCGCGGAGAAGCCGCCGTGCAGCGCCGTCTGGGCGCCGACCGCGGCGGACACGACCAGCGGCAGCCCGCGTTCACGTCCGGCCAGAGCCCAGCCCAGGACGCCGGTGACCACCAGGCCCGCGGCCAGGGCCCAGCCGGGCACCCGGCTGCCGGACATCATGACGTGGCCCAGGGCGGCGAGCAGCACACAGACGGCCGCGAACACCGCGGCCCGTACCGTGCGCGCACACCACCCTGCCGTCATGGCGCATCATCCTCGCATCCGGCGCCGTCCCGTCAGGGAGTGGTACGGCGATCCACAGGCGGCGTGCTCAACTCACAGGCGGAGCGGGCCGGTTCACAGCCGTCGGCCCCGGCCCCTTATTGGTTTGCCGCCGGTGGGGCAGGTCGGATAGGAAGCTCGCATGCTTACGGGTAGCAAGGTCGGGCTCAGGGCCCGGTACGAGGCGGACGTCCCGGTCCTGCAGGCCGAGCTCCACGGCGACGTGGTCAGCGCCTCGCGGGCCAACGGCCGGCCGTGGCGGCCGTTCACGCCCGGCTCGAAGGAAGCGCCGTTCGTGGTGGCCGACGAGGTGGAAGGGAACGTCTCCTTCTCCGTGGTGGAGCTGGACGGCGGCACGCTGGTCGGCAGCGCGATGCTGTGGGGCATCGACACCCACAACCGCGCCGCGCACGTCGGGCTTGGGCTGCTGCCGTCCGCCCGCGGCAAGGGCTACGGCACCGACGTGGTCGCCGTGCTGTGCCACTACGGCTTCGTCGTGCGCGGCCTGCACCGGCTCCAGGTCGACACACTGGCGGACAACACCGCGATGCTGCGCTCCGCCGAGCGCAACGGCTTCGTCCGCGAGGGTGTACTGCGCTCCGCGGCCTGGGTGATGGGCGAGTTCCTGGACGAGGTGCTGCTCGGCCTCCTCGCCCGGGACTGGAAGCCGGCCTCGGAGGGCTAGACCCGGGCTGGACCGCCGTCCGACGGTCGGGAGAGCGCAGACGCGGACGGTCATCTGGGACGGAGATGACTGACATCCCGGGTCATCGCCGTGTGAAGGGAAGCATGGTGGGCGGTAAAGCGCTGTGCACGGTGAGAGTCACACCTCCTGCGAAGAAGGTCCCCGTGTCCCAGTCGTCCTCCGAAGTCCGCTCCACGCGCCGGAAGCCCGCCGCCGAGCCCGCCCACGGGGTGCCTGGCTGGCTGATCGCGCTGTTCGCCGTCGCCTCCGGCATGACGGTCGCCAACCTGTACTACGCCCAGCCCCTGCTGTCCGAGCTGCGCGGCGTCTTCCACATCAGCGAGGCCACCGCGGGTGCGCTGATCACGCTCACCCAGGTCGGCTACGTGATCGGCATGGTCTTCCTGGTTCCGCTCGGTGACCGGCTGGAGAAGCGGAGCCTGATCACCGCCCTGCTGACGATCACCACGCTCGCCCTGGTGGCGGCCGGTCTCGCGACCGGCTTCCCCATGCTGCTGATCGCCTCCCTGATCAGCGGCGCCACGTCGGTGGTCGCGCAGATCCTGGTGCCGTTCGCCGCGAGTCTGGCACCCGACCACGCCCGGGGCCGGGTCGTCGGCCGGGTCATGAGCGGCCTGCTCACCGGCATCCTGCTGTCCCGCACGCTCAGCAGCCTGGTCTCCAGCGTCGCCGGCTGGCGGGTCGTCTACCTGGGCTCGGCCGTCCTGATGGCGCTGCTGGGCGTGGCCCTGCGGCTGGCCCTGCCCCGGCACGCACCGACCACGTCCGTGCCGTACCACGATGTGCTGCGCTCCACGCTGGCGCTGGTGCGCAGGCACCCCGCGCTGCTGCGCCGCGGCCTCTACCAGGCGGCGATGTTCGGTGCCTTCAGCGCCTTCTGGACCACCGTCTCGTACGTCCTGACCGGGCCGCACTTCCACTACTCAGCCGTCGGTGTCGGTGTGTTCGCGCTGGTCGGAGCCGCCGGTGCGGCCGTGGCGCCGCTCGCCGGACGCTGGGCCGACCACGGGCTGACCCGGAGGATGACCGGTGTCGCGCTCGCGCTCGCCGCGCTGGCCTTCGTCATAGCCGGCTTCGGTCAGCACAGCGTGCTTCTGATCGCCCTCGGAGCCATCGTGCTGGACGCGGCCGTCCAGACCAGCCTCATCCTCGGCCAGCACACCGTCTACCAACTCGACCCCCTCGCCCGCGCCCGCCTCAACAGCGCCTTCATCGCGATCTTCTTCATCGGCGGCGCCCTCGGCTCGCAGATCGGCTCGATCGCCTACCGGGCCGGCGGCTGGAGCGCGGTCAGCCTCTTCGGGGCGGCCCTGCCGGTGCTGGCGCTGCTGTACTGGCTGACCGAGCGCCGGCAGAGCGCGAAGCGACCTGCGTAGCGCCGTACGGCCGCCGTACGGGCGAACCCGGGGTCCGGTTGCCGCCGGGCGCCCGGCCGACACTCCCCGGTCCGTGCCGACGGGAGCCGGCGGCTGCCTAGGATGCAGCGAAGATCGCCGCCTTGTTGAAGCGGGGCGCTGCGCCGGTGGGAGCGGATGATGGACCTACGGCAGATGGAAGTCGTCGTCGCGGTGGCGGACGCGGGCGGATTCACGGCGGCGGCGCGGCGGCTGCACGTGGTCCAGTCCGCGGTCTCCGGCACGGTCCGCGCACTCGAACGCGAGCTGGGCACCGCGCTGTTCACCCGGACCACCCACCGGGTGGGGCTCACCCCGGCCGGCGAGGCGTTCGTACCGGCGGCACGGCAGGCGCTGCGCGCCGCCGAGCTGGCCCGCGAGGCGGTCGACGCGGCCAAGGGGGAGCTGCGCGGCCGGGTGACGGTCGGCACGATGCAGGGGGTGTGGGCGAACCTGCACCATGCGCTGGCCGCGCTGCGGGCGGAACACCCCCGGGTGGTGGTGCGGCTGCGGCAGGCCGCGGTCATCGACCTCCGGCAGGCGCTGCGGGAGGGCACGGTGGACCTGGCGGTGGTGGCGCTGGACCGCCAGCAGCAGCGCGGGCTGGTGACCAGGCTGCTGTCCCACGAGGAGATGGTGCTGGTGGCCTCGCCACGCCGGAGCCTCGCCGCGGGCGGCCCCGAGGGCACGGTCGACCTGGCCGACATCGCCGAGCTGCCCCAGGTGGAGTTCACCCCCGGCTGGGCGATCCGCGACGCGGCCGACCGCGCGTTCCGGGCGGCCGGCGTCGAGCGGGCCACGACCTTCGAGGTCAACGACATCGTGGCCGCGTCCGAACTGGTCCGTAACGACCTCGGCGTCTGCATCATGCCGCCGACCGTCGCCCACCGCTTCCCGGACCTGACCACCTACCGCTTCACCCGCCACGCGCCGAGCTGGAAGGTGATGGTGGTACGCCCGCCCGGCGAGCCCCCGGCGGCGGTCGCGGCACTGCTGCGCCACATGACCTGACCCGGCACTCCGGCCGGCGCACCCCAGCCCGGCTCGCCCAGCCCGGAAGCCCCTCCGTCGCCACGCACACGGCCCCACGCCCCGGCGCACACGCGACACCGGCGCCACACACAGCACCTCGGAGCGCCGCCCGCAGGACACCGCCCTCGGCTCCACGGCACCACACACGCGACACCGGCGTCACCTCGCGGCGGGTTCGGGGCCGCGAGGTGCACGGGGGTGTGGGAGCTGTCAGAAGGTGTCGGCGTCGGGGATCACGTGCATCGCGGCCTCCTCCGCCGAAGCGCCGGCGCCGTCCAGGCCCCGGTCGGAGGCGAACAGGTCGGTCTCGGTGTTCTCGTGGGCGCCCTCGTCCGGTGCGACGAGCCGTCCGGCGCGGCCGTCGCCGACCTCGTCGTCGAGGAGCTCGCCGTCCGTGTCCCAGGCGTCTCCGATGTCGTCGCCCTCCGGGACGGCGAGGTCCGGGACCTCCTCGGCGAGCCGTTCGTCGAGGGTCTCGCCGCGCCGGCCCTCCGCCGCCGTGACGCCCGTGTGCTCCACGGCCCAGGGCCGCTCCGGCGGCGAGTAGCCCTCGTCCAGGGCCTCCTCGCCGGCCCGGTAGTCCAGGGTGTCCGACGCGTCCAGCAGACCCGCGTCGTCCTGCACCTCCGAACCGTCCGGCTGGTAGACGTCGTCACCCATCGCCTCGTCGGTCATACGTGCTCCATCGTCGCTCGGGCCATCGGTTCGATCCGGCCGTCATCGGAAAGGTTAGGAGGTCCGGGCCGCGTCCCGGGGGCGTTCTCGGCGGCCGTCCGCCGCCACTGTGCCGGTGACAGGCCGTACGTCTCCCGGAAGGCGCGGCTGAAGTGGGAGGGGCTGGTGAAGCCCCAGCGGGCGGCCACCGCGGCGATGGGCAGGTGGGCCGACCCGGGCCGGGCGAGCTCCTCGCGGGCCGCCTCCAGCCGCCGGGTCCGCAGCCAGGCGCCGACGGTGGTGCCGTGGCGCTGGAAGAGAAGGTGCAGGTAGCGCAGCGAGATGGCGTGCTGGTCGGCGATGTCCCGCGGGGTGAGTCCGGGCTCGCCCAGCCGGGTCCGCAGCGACGCGGTGATCCGCTCCCACAGGGCGGGCTCCGGCGGCCGGCCGGCCTGGTCGAGGGCGACGGTGGCCAGGATCTCCGCCGCGGCGCGGGCGAGTTGTTCGCGCCGGACCGGACCGGCCCGGCCGACCTCGTCGACGAGCCCGTCGAGGAGCGGCAGCAGCAGGGCCGCCGCGCCCCCTTCGGCCTCGTCCACCACCGTGGCCGTCAGCGCGTGCAGGTGCCGTTCCTCCAGACGCAGCACGGCGCGGGGCACCATGAGGATCCGCGCCCGCTGGCGCTCCGGGAACACGATCCGGAACGGCCGCCGGGCGTCGTGGAAGGCCGTTCGGCCGGGGCTGAGTTCGGCGGTGCGGCCGTCCTGGAGCAGCAGGGCGGTGCCGGTCAGCTGACGGCGGACCAGGATGTGGGTGCGCGGGTCGGCGGCCACCGCGCGGGCACTGCGCAGAACGGTTCCGGGGCCGGACTCCTCGGTGGCGATCTGGAGGGCGCCCAGGCGTTGGGCGGTGAGCTCGCCCGTCCAGGGGCGGCCCTGGTCGCGGTCCTGGTCCACCGTGACCTCCAGGTCGACGAAGGTCTCCGAAAGCGCCCGCTGCCAGGCCGCGGGGCGGTCGCCGGGGGCCAGGTCCCGGATGGCGTGGGACACCGCCGTCAGCATGGCGTGCCGCCCGCCCGCACCCGGTCCAGCCAGTCCGTCGGTGACAGCCCGAAGGTCTCGCGGAAGGCCTTGCCGAACCCGGCGGAGCCGGTGAAGCCCCAGCGGCGGGCGACCTGGCCCAGGCTGACGGCGCCGGACGGCCGGGCGGCGAGTTCCCTGCGGCACTCGTGCAGGCGCAGTTCGCGGATCCACCGGCACACCGTGGTGTCCTCGGTCTGGAAGAGCCGGTGCAGAGAGCGGACCGAGATGCCGTGGACCCCGGCGATGACGGACGGGGTGAGTCCCGGGTCCGACAGATGCCAGCGGATGTACGTCTTGACGCGCAGCAGCAGCGCGCCGTCGGCACCCGGCAGTTCGGCGGGGTCCGCCCCCAGCTGCTCCGCCGCGGTGGCGGCCACCAGGTCGATGACGCTCCCGGCCAGCCGCTCGGCCGTCGGTGTGGCATACGACTCGGAGGTGTCCGCCAGCCGCTCCAGCAGGGGCGCGAGCAGCGCGGGGAGCCCGCCGCCGGGGTGTACCGCGCGGCCGGTGAGCTGCCGCACGTCGGCCTCCCGAAGCTGCAGCAGCCGGCGCGGGACCGCGAAGATCTTCAGCCGGAAGCGTTCCGGGAAGGTGGTGCGGAACGGGCGTACGGTCTCGAAGAACCCGATGTCTCCGGGACCCAACTCGGTTCTGCGGCCGTCCTGTTCGACGCGGGCCCGGCCGGTGCTCTGGACGGCGACGAAGACCTGGTGCCCGTCGCCGCGGGCGATGAAGCGCGGCGCCCGGTGGACCTGGCCGGGGTCGGCTTCCACCGTGGTGATCTGCAGGTCCCCGAGCCGGTCGGTCCGCAGGGTCGCGTCGTAGGCGCCGCCCGGGGTGGCGATGTCCATCCCCACCAGGGTGTCGAACACGGCGTCGTGCCAGTAGTCCAGGCTCTCGCCCGGCGGCACCGAGCGGGTGGTCAGAACCTTGGTCCGGGCACCCGGCGAGGCGTTCGGAAAGACCCCGGTTCGGGCACCCGCCGAGACGGTCGGACGCCGACGTCTCTCCTCGTGGGAGCCGATCGCGGTTGGCATGCCCTGAGTCTCGCCGGGCGGGTGACCTCGCCGCATCAGTCGGCCGACTGGTCCTCAGCCCGTTCTCAGCCCGTTCTCGGCAGGTTCTCGGCCGCCCCTCGGCCGGTTCCGTGCCCGTCAGGACAGCCGGGCCCGCAGAAAGGCACAACCCGTCCCGATCGCGGCCCGGGTGGGCCCGCTGCCGGCGAGGGCGTGCAGCGCCACGAAGTCGTGGATCGTGCCGAGGAAGCGCACGGACTGCGCGTCCACACCTGCCTCGGTCAGCCGGCGCGCGTACAGCTCGCCCTCGTCGCGGGCCACGTCGGCCTCGGCGGTGACGACCAGGGCCGGTGGCAGTCCCGCCAGTTGCTCCGGGCGGGCCCGCAGCGGTGCCGCGGTGGGTTCGGCGCGCCGGGCCGGGTCGGGGACGTACCGGGCCCAGTAGCCGCGCAGCGCCCGGCGGGTGAGCAGGTAGCCGGTGGCGAACTGGCGTTGCGACGCGCTGTCGCAGCGGGCGTCGGTGAGCGGGTAGTAGAGCAGCTGCGCGGCGATCCGCGGCCCGTGCCGGGCCTTCGCCAGCATCGTCACGGCGGCCGCCAGCGTGGCCCCGGCACAGTCGCCCGCCACCGCCAGCCGGCCCTGGTCCAGGCCGAGTTCACCGGCCCGGCCGGCCGCCCACGCCAGCAGGGCGTAGCACTCCTCCAGGGCCAGCGGGTAGCGGGCCTCGGGGGTGCGGCTGTACTCGGGGACGAGCGCGCACACGCCCGCGCCGGTGACGAGTTCGCTGATGAGGCGGGCGTGGGTCTGTGCGTCACCGAGCGTCCACCGGCCGCCGTGCAGGTACAGGAGGGTCGGGAGCGGGCCGGTGGCCGCCGCGGGCCGGACGGTCCAGTAGCCGAGCAGCCCCGCCGGGCCGACGGGGGCCACCTGGAAGGCCGCGGCCACGTCGAAGTCCCCGAAGCGGTCGGCCTGGGACTCGCGCAGCGCCCGCCGTGCCGTGTCCGGCCCCAGGTCGTCAAGGGCGGGCGGGGCGGCGGAGGCGGTGACCAGGCGCTGCACCGCACGGTCGAGGACGACGGCCGTACCCGCCGGTCCGGGCCCCATGGGCGTGCCTCCGTCCGGGCCGCCTGCCCCCCTCACCGGCCCTGCACCAGGTCGCGCAGCTGATGGCGGCTGCTGATGCCGAGCTTGGGATACACCTTGTAGAGGTGCGAGCCGACCGTGCGCGGGGAGAGGAAGAGCCGTTCGCCGATCTCCCGGTTGGACAGGCCGCTCGCCACCAGCTGGACGATCTGCCGCTGCTGTGCCGTCAGCTCCTGAAGCGGGCCGCCTGCCTCGGGGGCGGGGGCGGCTCCACTGGCCCGCAGTTCGCGGCCGGCGGCGGCCGCGAGCGGGCCGGCGCCGAGGCGTTCGGCGGTCTCCAGGACGGTGGTCAGCTGCCCGCGCGCCTCCCGGGTCCGGCGGCAACGGCGCAGCCAGTGGGCGTAGTTGAGGCGGACATGGCCGCACTCCCACGGCCAGCGGTTCGCCGCGTGGTTGACCAGGGCGAGCTGGAAGTTCTCCTCGGCCTCCTCGTCCGGGCCGAGCAGGGCGGTCGCGTGGTGCAGGAGCAGTGTCATCCGGGTGCTGGGCCGGTCCCCCTGGTCCGTGCGCACCCGCTCCAGGATCGGCAGCGCCTCGGCCGGCCGGCCGGTCCGCTGGGCCGTGACGGCGAGTTCGGCGATGCTGCGCGGCGACAGGAAGGGGTGCAGCGGCGAGCCGTCGGCGGTGAACAGCTCACGCAGCCGCCGCCAGGCGTCGTCCCAGTCCCCGCGCGCCATGGCGGCGAGGCCGCGGGCGCGCAGCAGACGGGCGTGGGTGGCCCGGTTCTCGTCCAGGCAGACGGCGCGCCAGACGGCCGGGGTGAGCCAGGGCCCGGCGGGGAGGGTGCCGCGCAGCGCCCGCAGGGTCAGCGTCTGGGTCTCCAGGTCGGCCCGCAGGCGCGGCAGGCGCAGCACCGCCGCCTCGGTCATGGCGTTCTGGAGCACGGTCTGGGCCTCGGTGAACCGGCCGACGGCCAGGAGGGTGTCCACCAGTCCGAGCACCGACCAGCCGCGCAGACCGAAGGCGCGGGCGGCACGCAGCCGGTCGTCGGCCAGGCGGGACTGCCCGAGGTCCAGGTCGGCCTCGTCGGCGTGGTGGGCCACCGCGGCGGCCGCCAGCCGGCCGGCCGGCGCGTCCGGACCGGCGAGCGGTGCGCGGGGCGGCCGACCGAGACCACGCCACGCACCGGTGGCGGTCCCGGGCCGCGCCACCACGGCGACCAGCGCTTCCATGGCCCGCCGGGTACCGGGCGCGTCCAGCCGCCCGAGCGGCCCGGCCGCACCGGGATGCCCCGGCTCGGTCCCGTCCCCCCGCCGACCGCCCGGCGCATCCAGGTGCCCCGGAGACCCGGTCGCCCCAGGGAGGCCCGGCCCGCCGTCACCGCCCCCCGGCACCTCCGGCCGGCCGGGACGCCCGGTCACTCCCGGGTGCCCCGGCTCACCCCCGTCGGCACTGCGGGCCCGTTCGAGGAGCGTGGGCAGGGCGGCGCGGTGCTCGGGCAGTCCGGACTGGGCGGCGACGCCTGCCGCCAGGCCCGCCAGGGTGAGCGCGAGTGGTCGGCCGATCCGGGGAAAGTGCTCCGAGGCGGCGGCCAGCACCTCGAAGGCCTCGCGCTGGGCGGACTCGTGGCACAGGACGGAGGCCAGGGCACCGGCCGCGACGCAGACGGACTCCGGCTCGGCGGATTCCCGCAGGAGCCGGCCGTACAGGTCCCGTACCCAGCCGGGGTCGCCCACCGCTTGCGCGGCCGTCAGGGCCTCGGCCAGCCGGCGGGCGTGTTCCGGTCGCCGCGGGCTGAGCCGGGCCGCCTGTTCCAGGGCGTGGGCGGCCTGTACGGCGTCGCCGCGCCGCCACGCGGAGGTCTCCAGCCCGGCGGCGACGAACGCGTCGGCGCCCACGGTGGCGGCGGCCAGGTGACGGGCCCTGTCCTCCGGCAGTACGGCGACCTCGGCGAGGTCCCGGTGGGCCTGCTGGCGCTCGGCCGCCGGGTGCCGCAGATACGCCGCCGGCCGCGCCAGCGGATGCCGGAAGACGAGCCGGTCCTCGGCCAGCGAGACGAGTCCGGCCGCCTCCGCCGGGGCCCACACCGCGAGGTCGCCGGTGTCCAGGGCCGTCATGACGGCGGCGACGCTCTCGCCGGGCCCGGCGGCCGCCGCGTACAGCAGGGCGCGCCGGGTGCCGGCGGGGAGCGCGTCGAGTCGTCCGCCGAAGACGGGCTCGGCGGGCGCGCGCCGCACCGCTCCGGCGGGGCCGGGCGCGCGGCGGCTCAGTTCGGCCAGGGCCAGCGGGTTGCCCTCGGCCTCCGCCAGGATCTCCAGCCGGTGCCGGCCGGTGGGCGGCGCCGGCTGCCGGTCAAGGAGGACGGCGGCCGACGCGCCGTCCAGCGGGCCCAGGTTCAGGGTCTCGGTGCCGGGGGGCAGGCCGGGCAGGGCGGCCTCGTGGCGGGCGGCGAGCAGCACCGTCAGCGGCCGGCCGGCCAGCAGCCGGGCGGCGGCGAACAGCGCCGCCACGGTGGCGCGGTCGCACAGGTCGGCGTCGTCCACGCACACCAGCACCGGCCGGGCGGCGGCGAGCCGGTCGAGCAGCGCGGTCAGCGCCGCCCGCAGCTCTCCCTCGTCCGGCCGGTCGTCTCCGTGGAGTACGGCCGTCAGCACCCGGCGGGACACGGCGGGCAGGGCGGCCATCTCCGGCACCGGCGGTGCCAGCAACTGCTGCAGACAGGCCCGGGCATGCTGTGGGTCACCGGCCCAGCCCTGCGCCGAGAGCACCGACACGCCCCGGCCGGCGGCCAGTTCACGGACGCGCCGCAGCAGGGCCGTACGTCCGATCCCCTCCTCGCCGAGGACCAGCAGGGTCCGGGGAGTGCCGGGCTCGCGTGTCACGCACCGCAGGATCCGCTCGATCTCGCCGTCCCGGCCCAGCACGGCGGCCTCGGCGGCTGTCGCGGACTGCTGAGGTGACTGGACCGTCATGCACGTACTCCCGTGGCGGTGGACGTTCTCCCTGACCAGAGGCATCGTTCCGGAGGCCGGGCAGCCGCGCTTCTGTCACATGACCAGTCACCCGCGGCGGCTGCCACGCAGACCGCCGCTGGCAGGATTGCCGTATCAGCACCCCCCGATGACCCCCGACGACCCCGCTGGCCCCTCAGTCCCCCCACGCCCCCCCACGACCCCGATGACAAGGACCGCAGCGCTCATGCACACCGGCACCGACCGTCCCACCGATCCGGTCGTCCTGGGCCGGGCCGACGAACTGGCCAGGCTGGACCGGCTGCTCGGGGCGGTGGACGGCGGCGGCCCCCAGGTGCTGGTGCTGACCGGGGAGCCGGGGGCGGGCAAGAGCACCCTCGTGGACCGGGCGGCCGAGCGGGGGCGGGCGCTGGGCTTCGGCATCCTGCGGGTGCGCGGCAGCGAGGGCGAGACCGGCCTCGGTCTGTCCGGCGTGCACCAGTTGCTGCATCCGCTGCTGCCCGGCGACGGTCTGCCCACGGCGCACCGGGAGGCTCTGGACCAGGCCTTCGGCCCGGGTGCGGCGAAGTACGAACTGCGCCTCGACCAGTTGTCGCTGTGCGTCGGTGTGCTCGGGCTCATCACCGAGGCCGCGGCGCACCGGCCGCTGCTCCTGCTGGTGGACGACGCCCAGTGGCTGGACCTCGGCTCGGTGGACGTGCTGGCCTTCCTCGCCCGGCGGCTGGAGAGCAGGCCGGTGGTGCTGCTGCTGGCCGCCCGTGAGGACGGCGTGCCGGCCCGGTTCGACCGGGACTTCCCGCAGGTGACCGTCGGCCCGCTGAGCCGGACGGCGGCCGGGCAGCTGCTGGACGCGCAGCCGGATCCGCCCCGGGGCAGGGCGCGCGCGGAGATCCTCCGGCAGGCGGCCGGCAATCCGCTGGCCCTGATCGAGCTGCCGCGCGCCCTGGCCCGGGGCCGGGCGGCGGGCGCCGGAGGAAGCGCCGGAGGCACAGGCGGCGCCGGAGCTGCTGCTCTTCCGCTCACCGCGCGGCTGGAGAACCTGTTCGCCGCCGATCTGCCCGATCTGCCCGCGCCCACCCGGGAGGCTCTGCTGCTGGTGGCCGCGGCGGGCACGGCGGAGCTGACCGACCTCGTCCGCGCCGCCCCGGAGCTGGACGTCGTCCGGGCCCTGGACCCGGCCGAGCGGGTCGGCCTGGTCCGGGTGGCGGACGGCCGGGTGCTGCCGCGGCACCCGCTGGTCCGCTCGGCCGTCTACCACGCGGCCTCCTTCCACGAGCGCAGGAGGGCCCATCTCGCCCTGGCCGCCGCGCTCACCGGGGAGCCGGACCGCCGCGCCTGGCATCTGGCCGCGGCGGCGACCGGCCAGGACGCGGAGGTCGCCGACGCCCTGGCGGAGAGCGCCGAGCGGGCCCGGGGCCGGGGCGGTTACGCGGCGGCCGCGAGCGCGCTGGAACGCGCCGCCGAGCTGACCCCGGATCCGAAGCTGCGCGCCCGGCGGCTGCTGACGGCCGCGCAGTCGGCGATGTTCGCCGGTCACCCGCAGTGGGTCGGCGAGATGAGCGGCCGGGTCGGCGGTCTGACCGAGGATCCCCTGCTGCGCGCCGAGGCCTCGCTGCTGGGCGGGTGGGCCCTCGGGGTCACGCTGCGCCACGAGGAGGCGCTGGCGCTGCTGCTCGGCGTCGCCGAGGCCACCGCCGCCTCCGTTCCGGGCCTGGCCCTGGGCGCCCTGAGCACGGCCGCGACGTCCGTCTACAACTCCGGTGCGCCCTACCACCGGGCGGAACTCCGCCGGATCGGCGGCCTGATCGACGGGGCCGGCGATCCGGCCGGCCGCTCCTGGGCCCTGGCGGTCGTCGACCCCCATCGTGAACGGGCGCTGCTCATGGGCCACCTGGCGGAGGGACTGGCCGAGCTGGCCCGGGAGGAGAGCCTCGGGAACCTCACCGCGGTGGGCGGCACGGCGTGGATCCTGGACGAGACCGAACAGGCGGTACGCGTCCTCGGCCGCACCATCGACGTCCTGCGCCGCGCGGGCAGCGCGGGTACGAACGCGACCGTGACCCAGGCGCTCGCCCTCGCCCTGTTCGAGAACGGCTCGTGGA
Organism: Streptomyces sp. NPDC007157; assembly: GCF_040634235.1. Taxonomy (NCBI): domain Bacteria; kingdom Bacillati; phylum Actinomycetota; class Actinomycetes; order Kitasatosporales; family Streptomycetaceae; genus Streptomyces; species Streptomyces sp. NPDC007157. The sequence goes on along the minus strand of NZ_JBEYFE010000015.1, from coordinate 133,569 downwards.
CGGCGGCCGAGGAGGCGGCCGACGAGGCGTTCTGGATGGCGACGGAGGCGGGCGCCGACAACGTGAGCGTGGGCGCGCGGATCCTGCGGGCCACGCTCCACGCGCTGCGGGGCGACCCGGCGGCGGCCCGGACCCGGGCGGCGGAGGCCGTACGAGGGGTGGACCTGCGCAGGTCCCTGAGTCTCCAGGTCCGGCACCGGCACGCCCTGGGCATGGCCGCGTTCGTCGCCGGGGACCACGCCGGCGCCTACGAGCACCTGCGCGCCGCCTTCACCCGCGACTTCCGCCCCGCCCCCGTCCACTACCACGCCTCCCTCTACTACCTGGGCGACCTGGCCGCCGCCGCGGTTCGCGCCGGACGGACGGACGACGCGCGCACGGTGGTCGACGGCGTGACGCGGGAGCTGAGGCCCGACCCCTCCCCGCGGCTGGCCGCCGTACTGCACCGGGCCACCGCCCTGCTGACCGACACCGACGACGCCGAGCGGCACTTCCGGGCCGCGCTCGACGGCTCCGGCACCGACTGCTGGCCGTTCGAGAAGGCGCTGGCCCACCTCGACTTCGGCGAGTGGCTGCGCCGGCGCCGCCGCGGTGCCGAGGCCCGCCGGCATCTCGATGCGGCGCTGGAGTGCTTCGAGCGGCTGGACGCCCGCCCCTGGGCCGAGCGGGCGGCGGCGGAACTGCGGGCGGCGGGCACGGCGGGGGCCACGGCTCCGGCCGGTGTACTCACCCCGCAGGAACGCCAGATCGCCGAACTGGCCGCCCAGGGCCTGACCAACCGCGACATCGCGGCCCGGCTCTATCTCTCGCCCCGCACGGTCGGCTACCACCTGCACAAGGTCTTCCCCAAGCTGGGCATCACGGCCAGGGCCCAGCTCCGGGACGCCCTCACCACGGAGGAGGACACCGGCGCCTGAGGGCCGCCCACCGGGCCGGTCGCGGCGCCGTGACCCGGTGCTCAGGTCAGCAGTCGTACCCAGCTGGCACCGAGTTCGTCGAGCATCTGCTCGTGCGTGAGCCCCCAGTCGGCGCGACCGCAGTTCTGGGCGACGAAGTCGAGTTCGGCCATCGCGAGAACGCCCCGGAAGCGGCGCTGGTGGGGCTCGAAGCGCCCGGCCCTCGTCAGCCCGTCCTCGATGTCGCCGATGGCCTCCGCCATCCAGCGCTCGACCAGGCCGGCCAGCTCCGGCTCGACCACCGCGGCATCGCGGCCGATACGGATGAGCGGCCGGGTGGCCGGCCAGCTGTCGGCGGTGCGCCGCAGCCAGGTTGTGATCGCCTCCGGCGTCCCGTCGGCCACGGTGTCGGCGAGGTCCTGTGCGGTGGAGCCCGGCTCGGACGAACCGAGGCGCCGCAGAGCCTCGTCGAGCTGCTCGTCGATGAGCGCCCTCATCAGTTCGCAGCGGGAGGGGAAGTACGCGTAGAAGGTCACGCGGGTGGTGCCCGCCGCGGTCGCGATGTCGTCGACCGTGGTGGCGGCGTACCCCTTGGACTTGAACAGTTCGAGTCCCGACTCCAGCAGCAGACGGCGTGTCATCTGCTTCTGCGCCTGCCGAAGGTTCGCCATGACCGGACCTTAGCGCCCCGGCGCACATCGAGCGTACGGACCGGCTTCTGACCATACGCCGTGCACCGATCCTTTACATGCCGTAAGACCGAAGTGGCGTCCGTTCGCACCGCCCGGGCCGGCCCTGCGACCAGCCACGACGGCACCACAGCCGGTCGACGGCCGGCACCGCGCCGACAACGCCGGTGCGTGCGGTTGTAGTCCGTCGTGCGGCACGGGATGCTGAGTGAGCACGAGGGGAAGCGGTGCCATGGATCGTTTTCCGAATGCTCCCAACGTCGAATTCCACAGCCCCCTGGACCTCACCAAGGCCGCCGTCGCGGTGCTGGACGCGGATGGCCGCATCTCCGGCTGGAGCACCTCGGCCCAGCGTCTGCTCGGACATGCGCCCGAGGAAGTGCTCGGCCGCTCGGCCGACCGGCTGCTGGCGGCGGCCCCGGGTCCGCGACTGTCCGCCCTCTGCAAGGCTCGCCGGCCCCGCAGCACGGTCCTGGACCTGCGCTGCCGGGACGGTCGCACCCTGCGCGCCGCCGTGACGTTCAGTCCACTCACGCACCAGGGCCTCGCCGCGACCGTGGTGGTCGCGGCGGAGCTGACGGCCCTGCGGGCCTGGGAGGCCCAGCTGGCGATGTTGCAGGGGCTGGCGACCGAGTCCTCCGTGGGTCTGACCATCTTCGACACGGACATGCGCGTCGTCTGGGGAAACGTCTCCACCGACCTGGAGCTGGCGGGGGTCGCCCAGTACGTCGGCCGGCCCGCCTCGGCTCTCTTCCCCGAGGGCGAGTTCATCTCCCGCCACCACCCTCCGGACGAGGACCAGGTGATGGAGCAGGTGCTGAAGACGGGCGAACCGATCCTCGGCATGCACTATCGCGGGCGCGCCCCCGCCGACCCGGTGCGCGAGCACGTCTGGTCGTGCTCGTACTACCGGCTGGTGGACGCCAGGGGCGAACCTCTGGGGCTGTTCGAGGAGTCCCTGGACATCACCGACCGCTACCGCGCCCAGGAACGGCTGTCGCTGCTCGTACGGGCGGGAAAGCGCATCGGCGCCTCGCTGGACGTGCGGCGTACGGCCGCCGAGCTGGCCGACGTGGCGGTGCCGCAGCTGGCCGACGAGGTGCTGGTGGATCTGCCGCCGGCGGTCATCGAGGGACGGCAGCCGCCGACCCGTTCGGCGCCGGGGCACAATCTGCTGCGGATGCACGGCCGTACCCCGGAGGAGTTCCGGACCAGCCCGGTCTCCTATCCGCCGTCGTCACCGCAGGCGCTGAGCCTGGCCACCAACCGCCCCGTCGTCGGTGCCTCCCCGCCGCCGGGAGAAGGGGTCTCGGCCGCCCGGCACTCCGACCTCTTCGTCCCGTTGCTCGCCCGCGACGCGGTCCTCGGTCTCGCCACCTTCCGGCGCAGCAACAACCCGGACCCCTTCGGACCCGAGGAGCAGACGCTCGCGGTGGAGCTGGCCGAGCGGGCCGCCGTGGGAATCGACAACGCCCGCCGCTACACCAGCCAGCACGCGGCCGCCCTGGTGCTGCAGCGCAGCCTGCTGCCCCAGCGGCTGCCCGAGCAGAGCGCGGTCGAGGTGGCGTACCGCTATCTGCCCGCCGACAGCCGGGTGGGAGTGGGCGGCGACTGGTTCGACCTGATCCCGCTGTCCGGTGCCAGGGTGGGGCTGACCGTCGGCGACGTGGTCGGCCACGGTGTGCACGCGGCCGCGACCATGGGCCGGCTGCGCGCCACCGTACGGACCCTGGCGCTGCTGGACCTGGACCCGGCCGAGTTGCTGACCCGGCTGGACGGCCTGGTCGGGCAGGACGCGGAACCCGACGAGGCCGACGGGCTGAGCGACGAGGCCCTCGGCGTGACCTGCCTCTACGCGATCTACGACCCGGTCGGCGGCCGCTGCGTCTGGGCGAGCGCGGGCCATCCCCCGCCGATCGTGGCCGACGCGAGCGGCTCGGTGGCCCTGTCCGCGCCGGCGCCGGGGCCGCCCCTGGGGCTGGGCAGCCTGCCGTACGAGAACGTCGAGCTGAGCCTGTCCGACGGCAGTGTGGTGGCGCTCTTCACCGACGGTGTCGTGGAGGACCGGCGCACCGACATCGACAGCGGGATCGACCGTCTCGCCCACGTGCTCACCTGGCAGCGCTGCCCGCTGGAGGAACTGTGCGACCGGGCGATGTCGACCCTGCCGCCCGGGCCCCAGGCGGACGACGCCACGCTGCTGCTGGTGCGCACCCGGCGGCTGGGCGCCGACCGCGTGACGGACCTGGAACTGCCGCCGGACCCGGCCATGGTGGCGGACGCCCGCACGGACACCGAGCGCCAGCTGGAGGACTGGGGCCTGTCCGAACTGTCCTTCACCGCCGCGCTGGTGGTGAGCGAACTGGTCACCAACAGCATCCGGTACGCCACCGGTCCCGTGCTGCTACGGCTGATCAGGGACCGCAGTCTGCTCTGCGAGGTCTCCGACAACGCACACACGGCACCTCATCTGCGACGCGCCCGCCGTGACGACGAGGGAGGCCGCGGGCTGTTCCTCGTCGCCCAGGTCTCCCAGCGCTGGGGCACCCGCTACACCGCGTCCGGAAAGACCATCTGGGCGGAGCTGGCCATCCCCTAGCGCTGACGCCGGGGTTCACCGCACGGGGCCGTGTCACCGACCGGGCCGGGAACGAACGAAGTTCGGCGTTCAGCGACTTTATTGCTCAAGCCATTGCGACCCACAGAGAGCGGCCCGAGGACCGAGTGAAGCCGTTGCACAGGAAATCCACCCCCGCCCCATCCGATTCGACTTGAACGTTCACGCAATCCGGGAGTACCGTGAACGTTGAATGCTGAACATTTCGGGATCCCTGCGTGAAAGGAAGCGCCTCATGAGCGCAGTGCTGACACCCACGGTGGACGTGCGACGCGCCGACCGACGCCTGGCCAGCCGGCTGTCGTGGCTCGACTCCAAGCACTCCTTCTCCCTCGGCACCCACCGGCCGGACCCGGCCAACACCCACCACGGCCTGCTGCTGGTCAACAACGAGGATCTGGTGCAACCGGGCACAGGATTCGACACCCACCCGCACCAGGACATGGAGATCGTCACCTGGGTCCTGCGGGGCTCCCTGGTCCACCAGGACTCCAGCGGCCACTCCGGCGTGATCTACCCCGGCCTGGCCCAGCGCATGAGCGCCGGCACCGGCATCCTGCACTCGGAGAAGAACGACTCCTACCGGTCGGCCGGCGAACGCCCCTCCGACCCGGTGCACTTCGTCCAGATGTGGGTCCTACCCGACGAGGCCGGCGTCACCCCGGGCTACGAACAGCTCGAAATCGACGCCGAGTTGCTGGCCGGCGGACTGGTCACAGTCGCCTCCGGCATGGACCGGCACCGGGACGCCAGCGCCATCCGGATCCAGAACCGACACGCGGCGCTGCACGCGGCCCGGCTGCGCCCGGGACAGCAGGTGACCCTCCCCGAGGCGCCCTACCTGCACCTGTTCGTCGCACGCGGTTCGGTGGACCTGGAAGGCGCGGGCACCCTCGACGAGGGCGACGCGGCACGCTTCACCGCCACCGGCGGCCACCGGATCAGCGCCACCACCCCCGCCGAAATCCTCATCTGGGAAATGCACGCCACGGTCGCCCTGTGACGAGGTCTCCCCGAAGCCCCGGGCTCTTTGGGGGTTCGGGCTCTGCGAGCGAGCCCGCCACCTCGTGTCAACGACGCCGCTGGTCGGGCCGCAGATCGAAGTCGCCGTAGCTGTTGTCGACCGGGTTGACCGTGACCCCGGGGGCCACGATGTCGTCGATGGCGTCGAGCACGTCGGCCGGGAGCGTGACGTCGGCGGCGGGCAGGAACGCCGCCAACTGCTCCATGGTGCGCGGCCCGATGATCGCCGAGGTGACGCCAGGGTGGTTGACGACGAAGGCGACGGCGAGCTCGATGAGGGTGAGTCCGGCCTTCTCGGCCAGGACGGCGAGCTGCTCGACGGCGTCGAGCTTGCGCTGGTTGGCCGGGGCGTCCATGTCGAAGCGGGCCCGGGGGCGTGCCGCCGAGGCAGGCCCCCCGAAAGCGCTCTTGCGGTAGCGGCCCGAGAGCCAGCCGCCGGCGAGCGGGCTGTAGGTGAGGGTGCCCATGCCGTGGCGTCGCACCGTGGGCAGCACGTCCTCCTCGATGCCGCGGACCAGGATCGAGTACGGCGGCTGCTCGGTCACGAACCGCTCCAGGTGCCGCTCCCGGGAGGCCCACTGGGCCTCGACGATCTGGGAGCCGGAGTACGAGGAGGAGCCGAGGTAACGGACCTTGCCCTGGCGCACGAGATCGGAGAGCGCGCCGAGGGTCTCCGAGACGTCGGTGTCCGGGCTGGGACGGTGGACCTGGTAGAGGTCGATGTGATCGGTGCCCAGGCGCCGCAGGGAGTTCTCCACCGCGCGGATGATCCAGCGCCGTGAACCGCCACGCTGGTTGGGGTCGTCCTGGTCCATCGGCATGAAGAACTTGGTGGCCAGGAACACCTCTTCGCGCCGGCCCTTGAGCGCCTTGCCGACGATCTCCTCCGAGACGCCGGCGGAGTAGACGTCCGCGGTGTCGACGAAGTTGATGCCCGCGTCGAGGGCGCGGTGAATGATCCGTACGGAGTCTGCTTCGTCCTCGTTGCCCCAGGGTCCGAACATCATCGCGCCCAGGCAGAGCGGGCTGACCTGGACACCGGTGCGGCCGAGCGGTCGGTACTGCATGGAAGGGTTCTCCCGGTTCTCGTAATCCATATGGTTCACGCGGTTCATGCGGTTCATGCGGTTCATGCTGGTGGTGCTGTTGACGCGGTTCGCGTGATTCGCGCGGTCAGTCGGTCCCGGAGGGGACGACCGTGCCGGTGGTCGTCCAGCTGGCGAGGAGGGCGAGGGCCGCCCGTTCCGGAGAGTCCGGTTCCGGGGTGTAGAAGTTGAGGCGGAGACCGGGGTCGGACGGCAGGTCCATCGCCTCGTACGGCAGGGCGAGAGCCCCGACCAGCGGGTGGTGGAGGTTCTTCACGCCGGAGCGGTGGAACCTCACGTCGTGGCGGGCCCACCGGGCCGCGAACGCGTCGCTCCTGGTCGTCAGCTCTCCGATCAGGTCGGTCAGCGCCTTGTCGTGCGGTGCCCGGCCCGTCTCGGTGCGCAGGAAGGCCACCGAGTCGTCGGCCCCCTCGTCCCAGTCGGCCCAGAAATCCTTGCTCGCCGGGTCCAGGAACATGAAACGGGCGCTGTTGACCGGCCCCCGCTGGGCGAACAGCGGCGATTCGAAGACCGGTGCGTACAGCGCGCGCCCCAAGGCGTTGGCGGCCACGATGTCGAACCGGGCGTTGCGCACGAACGCCGGCACCCCGGTCATCGAGTCCAGCAGCCGCAGGATCGTGGGCCGCACCCGGGACGAGGTCACCGTGGCCCGCCGGCCCGGCGGTGTCGACGCACGGGCCAGGTCGTAGAGGTGGGTGCGCTCGGCCTCGTCGAGCCGCAGGGCGTGCGCGAGGGCTTCGAGCACCGAGTCCGAGGCGCCGGAGAGGTTTCCGCGTTCGAGGCGGACGTAGTAGTCCACGCTCATGCCCGCGAGCAGGGCGACCTCCTCACGGCGCAGGCCCGCGACGCGGCGGTTCCCGCCGTAGACCGGCAGTCCGGCCTGCTCCGGGGTGATCCGTGCCCGCCGGGTGCTCAGGAACTCGCGGACCTCGGCGGCCAGGCCCTTCTTGTCAGCGCCGGCCATGACCGGACTCCGCAGGCGTGTGCCGCGGCGCCGGCGACGGACTTGACGCGAGGCGGACGGTGGCTTCGGCGGGTGTCAGGGACACGGGAACTCCTCCTGATCAGCGTGAATCTCGTGCCGGCGCCTCCACGGTAGGTCCGTGGGCGACGGCCTGCGAGGTACTACGAGTACCTGGAAGAGCAGTGACTCCCACCCGCGGTCCCGCACGCGCTTCCCTGGAGAGGACCGAGGCCGGGCCACCCGGGACCGAGCCCGGATCCGACACCACGAAAGGACACCCCGATGCAGACCCTCACCCTCAACAACGGCGTCCAGATGCCCGCTCTCGGGCTCGGCGTCTTCCAGACCCCGCCCGACGAGACCCGGGCGGCCGTCGCGGCCGCCCTCGACCTCGGCTACCGGCACATCGACACGGCCGCCGCGTACGGCAACGAGCGCGAGGTCGGCCAGGCCGTCCGCGATTCCGGAGTGCCCCGCGACGACATCTTCGTCGAGACGAAGATCTGGATCAGCGACTACGGGTACGACGAGACCCTGCACGGTTTCGACAAGAGCGCCACGAAACTCGGCGTCGACCGGATCGACCTGCTCATCCTGCACCAGGCGCTGCCGGCGGACTTCGACAGGACCCGGGCGGCCTACCGCGCGCTGGAGAAGCTCCTGGCCGACGGCAAGGTCCGGGCCATCGGCGTCAGCAACTTCATGGTCGACCATCTGACCGCGCTGCTCGACGCCACCGCCGTCGTCCCCGCCGTCAACCAGCTGGAGATCCACCCCTACTTCCAGCAGCGTGCCGTCCTCGACTTCGACGACGAGCACGGCATCCTCAACCAGGCGTGGTCCCCCATCGGCGGAATCACCTTCTACCCGGGATACGGCGAGAACCGCAGGAGCGTCCTGGAGGACACCGTCGTCACCGGCATCGCCGAGGCACACGGCAAGAGCCCGGCCCAGGTGCTGCTGCGCTGGGGCGTTCAGCACGGCCGTTCCGTGATCCCCAAGTCGACCAGGCGTCACCGGATCGGCGAGAACATCGACATCTTCGACTTCGAACTCACGGCGGACGAGCTGAAGGCCCTCGACGCCCTGGAGACCGGCCGGCGCGGCGGCCCCGAACCGGAGGCCGTCACCCTCGCGAAGTACGGCCGCGCCATCCCCGAAGCCTGATCCTCCCAAACCCGCTCACGCACCTGGGCGGCGAGTTCCGGCAGGAGGGCGTCGGCCGGAACATGGACGTCCAGGCGGACTCCGACCGTACCGACGGTGTCGGCATTGGCATTGGCATTGGCGTCGGAAAGCCGGCAGGAACCGGTCCGGACGCCAGTCTCTTCCTCCTTTCGGGTACCTCAGGCAGGTCCCGTCGTCACGGTGAGAGCACCACAAAAGTGAGAGTGAGAGCACCACAAGACGGAGAGAGGCACGCCATGACCACGCAGACCGCGCCACTCGCCGAGCCCCTGTCCACTGCGCAACCGGGCGGACCGCCCCAGAAGACGACGGCCGTGCCCGGCGGCACTGCCGGGGCCGCACACCGGCCCGCCCTCGAACCCGCCACACCTCCGGCAACCGTGCTGCCCGCCCGCTGCCGCGGGATGATGGCGGAAGCCGCCAGAGGGGCGGAGCCGTTCACGACACACACAAGGGTCCGTCCGAGTGCCGCCTCGCACCGCATACCGCATGTCCACTGAGCCGTACGCCGCCCCGGCCGGCCGCACCGCCATGTTCCGGCAGCCCGCCGCCTGGTGGCCAGCGCTCCGGCGCACACCGGTGTCCCTGTGGAACGACGACATCACGGACTACGCGGCGGCGTTGACGTACTACGCGATCCTGACCGTCCTCCCGGCTCTGCTGGCGACGGTCCTGGCGTTCGGTCTGATCAGCCCGGACACGGCCGAGGAGTTCATCGGCCACGTCACCGCGTACGCCCCGGCCGACTCAGGTGCCGACCTCCACACCGTCCTGTCCCACGCCCTGGACACGGACGGCACGGCGTGGCCGCTGCTGGTGACCAGTACGGCCAGCGCACTGTGGTCGGCCTCCAGCTATCTCGCCGTCTGCCGCCGCGCCCTGCACCGTATGCACCATGTCGAGGACCGGCGCTCGACCTGGCGCAAGGCGCACCGCATCGTGCTGACCGCGCTCGTGGTGCTCGCTCTGCTCCTCGTCGGCTCGCTCACCCTGCTGCTGACCGGGCCGCTCGCGGAGGCCGTCGGCCGGATCCTCGGCATGGACACCACCGCGGCCTGGGCGTGGAGCCTGCTGCGCTGGCCCGTGCTGCTCTGCCTGGTCGCCCTCCTGGTCGTGGTCGTCTTCCACACCGGCCCGGCCGCCGCGCGCCGACGCGGGCGCAGCCTGCCCGGCGGCGCGCTGGCCGCCGCGCTGTGGCTGGCCGTGTCCGCGGGCTTCTCGTCGTACGCCACGACGCTCGGCGCCTACAGCAGGCTGTACGGCTCGCTCTCCGGCAGCGTCGTCTTCCTCGTCTGGCTGTGGCTGTCGAACCTGGCGCTGCTCACCGGAGCGCAGTTCGCCGCGGAACTCGCCAAGCCGGCCGGCCCGGCGACCCCGCCGTCGCGGTCACGGAGGCGGTAGCGGCCCCGGGCGGGTCGGCCGGATCGCCCGGACCTGCCTCAGCTCGGCGGGAGCGGGAAGAAGCCGCTGGTACGGGCCTTGTGTTCGAGGGCAGGTGCTGCCGCGTGGCCACCGACTCGGGGGCTTGGACGGGGTGTTCGGGGACCATGCGGGCGAGCACCACCCGGCCGGGGTCGACGCGGTCCTCGCCGACCGGGGTGACCACGAACGTCTCGGTGGCGTCGCGGCGTTGCGGCCGGTTCATCTCGTAACCGAACCGCACCCGCGGACCGGACGCCGTATGTCCGACCCGTGGGTCAGGAGGTGAGGATGGAGATGCCGTCGCCGAGCAGTTTCAGTCCGAGGACGAAGAACAGGACCGCCATCACGGCGACATTGTGCTGGGCCGCCCAGTCCTTCCAGTTGCCGAGCGTGGCCTTGGCGCGCTCCCCTCCGAGCAGGAAGACTCCCAGCGGGGCCAGCAGGCCGAGGGTGGCGATCACGACGAAGATCGCCAGAGACCCGATCTGCTCCCCCAGCGGCAGGTTCGCCGAGCCGATCGCGGCGCCTGCGGCGATGGTCAGCGGGGCGTTCTTGGCGTTCAGCGCCGCCAGGGCCAGTCCGAGTCCGAAGACCTTGACCGGTGTGAGGCGGTCGATCGCGCTCATCCACTTCGGAAGCCGGGCCTGCGAGGGATCCTTGGGGCGTCGGTGCCACTGCCGCGCGCCGAAGAGGACGAGGAAGAGGCCGAGCGCGAGTTTGAGGGCTCCCACCCAGGTGGCCGGGTGCTTGTGGGTGGAGGCACCCGCCGGGGAGGCGATCGCGAGCATCACCGCGCCCAGGACCGAGAGTCCCAGGATCCAGCCGACGGTGAAGAGGACTCCGTTGAGACGTCCCCGAGGCGTGGCGAGGATGAGGATGACGGCGATGATCGGGAGCGGGCTGACCGCGACGGCGGCCGCGAAGCCCAGTATGTCACCGAGAACTGCGCCCATGGCTGCCTCCGTGTGGGGTCAGGGCGGCGATCCGGTGGGGCAGGGCCTGACGCGAGAGAGTGCCTCGACCGCCTCGGCGGTGCGACAGGTCGGCGTGCGGCCGGCTGCGTCTTTGTGCTCATGGCCGTGCTCAAGTGGCTGCCAGGGAAGGGAAACGACGATGTGCTCGGCACGTCCCACCGGATCCATCTTCCTGCGCCCAGGCGGATCTGTCCTCGGGAGCTACTCGGGACTACTCGGGACTACTCGGGACTGCTCGGGAGATCCCCGGGGGCTTTCGGGGGCGGGAGGGCCCGGCCCCGGCACCCCGGGGTGCCGGGGTTTCCCCGGATGCGAGGCAGCGTATCCGTGGTGAGGATTGAGAGGTGAGGGCGATGGTGCCTCATCTTCCGGCGCTTGGTACCCCTCGCACCGATCCGTGGCAGGAGAGTTCCCCCATGACTGCGACGACAGGTGCAAGCCAGACTCCTCACCCCGAGCGTCCGGGCAGGTCTGACGGGGTCTGCAGCGAGTTCACCGTCTTCACCGAGATCAAGCCGGGCCACGCGGATGCGCTGCGCGAGGATCTCGCCGTGCTCGCCGATGTGGCGGACGACGAGAAGGTCCATGCGGCGGTGCGCCAGATAGGCACCCTGCATGACGCGCGGCACGTGATCTTCGACAACGACACCCGGTTCATGTTCGCCAGCGTCTTCGACGGCTCCTGGGACAACTACATCGACGACTTCGCCCAGACGGTGGTCGGGGCCCGCTTCGACAAGGTCTTCTCGCACAGCGAAGGGTTCCCCGGCGTCACGGATCCGGGGGTGAAGGACTGGTTCGTCGCCCACCAGGAGCCCGCGGGGGTCTTCGTCAGCGCCTATCCCGACCTGACCGTTCAACAGATCTACAAGGACCACCGCGTGGACGACGCGTTCCAGGAGGTGCTGGACACGCCCCAGTTCCGGGCGGCGCTGGAGAACCCGGCCAATGCGGACCTGCTGGCCACGCCCGCCTTCCAGAAGCTGTTGGAGGAGGCCTCGGCGTAGCTCGCGGACCCGGCCGTCCCCCCGGAGTCGCCCACCATCGGTGGACCCCGTCGGCCGGTGCGGGGCGGCCGTCGCGGGGCGGTCCGGGCACAGACCCGATACGGAGGCACGAACGCGCGTCGGACTGCCCGGGTCCAACCCGCAGGAAGCCCCCATCAAGGCCGGGGAGTTCATCCTCGGCTACCCCGACGAGACCGGTAACCCGGCGCCCATGCCCAGCCCTGACGTGCTGGGGCGCAACGGGACCTATCGCCGGCGCCGAGGAGGAGGCGCTGCTGGCGGCGAAGATGGTGGGACGCTGGCCCAGCGGCGCGCCGCTGCCGCCTTCACGGCCACCTTCCCCGCCGCCTTCCCGGCCAGCTTCCCGACCGCCTTCCCGGCCAGCTTCCCGACCGCCCTGCCGACCGCGGGCGGATGACGGCGGCCGCGGGCGGATGATGGCCTGTATGCGCATCCGTATCGACGCCGTCGACCTGCCCGGCCGCACCCGCCCGGCCCCCGCCAGCACCGACGGCCCCGCGTACGCCGACATCCATGTCGCCGTGCAACGCCGTGACCGTCCGGCCGAGCTTCTCGCACCGCAGCCCGGCGACGCCGCGTCCGCGACCTGGACCCTGGAGTGCACCGCGACCGCCACACCCACCGGCATCGAGGTGACGGGCCCGTATGTGCAGGACCGCCTGGGCCGGCGGTTCGTGTACCTGTCCTGGTGCACGGTCGACGACTCGGGTGTCTTCTCCATGTTCCGCCGTACCAAGCTCATGCTCGACGCCGTCCCCGCCGACGTACTCGCCGCCGCCGCACACCACGGCCTGCTGGTCGGCCGTCTCGGCCTGACCGACGCGGACGGCGGCCCCCGGTACGCACGCGTGGAGCCCCCGCACGTCACCTGGACCGCCGGACCCGGCGACCAGGACGGGCTGTCACCGGGCCATGAGGACACGATCCCCCCTCGGTGAGCGCCGACGGCCCCTGTGCCCCGTCCTCAGCTCCGGGGACGGTCGCAGAGGTCGAGGATCTTGGTGAACGGTCTGCGGAGCAGTACGGCCACCGGGGCGCCGTCCTCCTTCCTGTACCGGGCCAGTGCGGCGCGGGCGGTGGCCGTGTCCTGGTGGGGGTCCCGTCCTTCGAGGAGGGCTTTCAGGGCTCGTCCGGTGGCCTCGGCGACCGGGAGGAGGGCGGTCCGGGCCCGGGAGAGGGCCGGGGTGGGTCCGTCGCGCGCGGTGAAGAAGTCCACCTCGGCGGCCAGGGCGAGGAGATGGGGCCCGGCCTCGGCGGTGCGGTCGATCCGGTCGCTCAGTTCGGTCACCTCGGTCCGGTGGCGTCGTCGCAGTGGATTGAACCGCATGGCCTTTTCCGCTTCCCGGGCCTTGTCCGCGTAGCCGGGCAGCCGGTCCGCATCCGCCTGCGTGTGCGTCCGGTTCGCGTACGCGGCGTCCGGTGAGCCGATCGCGTGGGTGCTGCGTACGAGGCCCCGCGTCAGGTCGTCCGCACACCTGCGGGCCAGTGTCACGGCCTCCTGGTAGGGGTTGCGCGGCCAGAGCAGCGGAGCGAGGACGGCGGTGACCGCGCCGCCCAGCGCGTTCTCCCACAGCCGGGCGAAGCCGTAGGAGTCCGGTGAGGGGTTGGCGAAGACCAGGAGTGAGGTCACCGCGACCTGCACGTTCAGTGTCGTACCGGAGGTGATGACGGTCCCGCACAGCAGGGCCAGGCCCATCACGACGGCAAGGACGGCGGTGGTCGGCCGGAAGAAGTGGACCACGGTGACGCCCAGGGCCACTCCGGCCATCACGCCGAGGATCCTCAGCAGCAGCGCCGTCAGGGAGGAGGCGGAGTCGCCGCGCAGGCACAGGACCGGGACGATGGCCGCGAACACCGGTGGCTGAACTGCACCCGCCCACAGCGCGGCCTGCCAGCAGACCACCGCGATCACCAGAATGCGGGCCGCCGCCGGCCCCTGCGCCCGGAGCCTGGAGCGCACCCGCGTCCACGGCGAAACGCCCGTCACCCGCCCACCATAAGCAGACAGCGCGACCCGCGCCCGCCGGTGTGCGCGCCGTGGACCGGTGGCTCAGGCCGCTTCGCGGGCCGCCCGGGTGAGCTGGTCGACCTCCTCGGGGTCGAGGGTGAGCCGGGCGGCGCCGACGTTCTCGTCCAGGTGCGTCACACGGGAGGTGCCGGGGATCGGCAGCATGACCTCCGTGCGGGCCAGCAGCCATGCCAGCGCGACCTGACCGGGGGTGGCCTCGTACCGCTTGGCGATCGTGTCGACGAGACGGCCCGGCTCGACCAGTTCGCCCGCGGCGACGGGCGCCCACGGGATGAAGCCGATGCCCTCACGCGTGCAGTGGTCGACCACGTCCTCCGACGTGGAGTCGGTGAGGTTGTAGCGGTTCTGCACGGTGACGATCTCCGCGATCCGCCGACACTGCTCGATCTGGTCCACCGTGACTTCCGAGAGCCCGATCGCCACGATCTTGCCCTCGTCCTGGAGCTGCTTCAGCTCGCCGATCTGGTCCTCCAGCGGCACCTTCGCGTCGATGCGGTGGAGCTGGAACAGGTCGATACGGTCCAGGCCGAGCCGCCGCAGGCTCATCTCGAGCTGCTGCCGCAGGTATTCGGGCCGTCCGAGCGGGGCCCACTCGTCCGGGCCCGAGCGGGCGAGGCCCGCCTTGGTGGCGATCAGGACGTCGTCGGGGTACGGGTGGATCGCCTCGCGGATGATCTCCTCGCTGACATGGGGACCGTACGAGTCGGCGGTGTCGATCAGCTGGACGCCGAGTTCGACGGCACGGCGGACGACCCGCCGGCACTCCTCGCGGTCGGCCGGCTCGCCCCAGATACCGGGTCCGGTCAGCCGCATCGCCCCGAAGCCCAGCCGGGCCACCTGCTTGCCGGCTATCTCGAAGGTCCCTGACTCGTGTGCGATCAGCGTGTCTTCGGTCATGATTTCCACGCTACTCCCGCACCGGGAATCCGTCCGGGCGCGGCCGTACCGGCCTGCCGGGCTCAGCGGGGCACACCCGGCGGGGTGTGCCCGTCCGCCGTTGCCGGTCTACCGCATCGCCCCCGGCCGCACGGGCTGAGCGGGCGTCAGGAGAGGCTCTTGCATGGGCCGGTGCTGTGTCCTTAGGTAGCCGTAGACCACCGAGACCAGCGCCAGCAGGAGGAGTGGTCCGGACGCCCACGGGTGCCTGGCCATCTCCAGCGGCAGCCAGCGGTACGACACCAGGAGCGCGGCGAACACCGTCGCGCCGTAGGCGACGAACCCGAGCCCCGACCGGTCCCAGCCGCGGTCGAACGAGCGCAGCGCCCCCTCGATCGTGAGCGTGAACACCGCGCCGGCGGCGAGGTCCACACCGTAGTGGTAGCCGAATCCCAGCGTCGCGGTGAGGGTGGCGACCAGCCAGAACGCGCCGGCGAAGCGCAGCACGCGCGGGCCGCTCCGGGAGTGGATGAAGATCGCGACGGCCCACGCCGTGTGCAGGCTGGGCATGCAGTTGCGCGGCGTGAACGCGTCGAACGGCATGGGGTGCGGAGGACCGACCGGCGGCGGCGTCCGCGGCCACAGGTCGGCCACCTCCCAGTGGCCGTCGCCGTAGCCGTGGCCGCCGGGCGGCGCGTCCGGCCACAGGCTGACCGAAGCCCAGTGCTCGGCGCCGGTGCCGTAGGCGAAGACCGGTCCGACCACCGGGAAGATCATGTAGACGGCGGGCCCGAGGAGGCCGATCACCAGGAAGGTGCGCACCAGGTGATGGCGGGGAAAGCGCCGTTCGACCGCCACACGGCGCAGTTGGTACAGCGCGACGACGACGGCGGCCACGGCGAGCTGACCGTAGACGATGTTGAGAAAGTTGAAGCCGACCGGGCCGGTGGCGGTGACGATCCGGCCCACCAGCCACGACGGTTCACCGAGCGCGTGATCGGCGGTGGCCACGTACTGGTCGAGTACCGTCGGGCGGGTCTTCGAGGTGAGGAGCAGCCAGGTGTCGCCGGTCTTGCGGCCGGTCACCAGCAGCAGGCCCAGCCCCACGCCCTTGAGCAGCAGGACGCGTTCCCGGCCGGTGCGGCGGGTGACCGCTATGACCGCGTGGCCCAGGATCACCCAGAGTGCCCCGTTGCCGAAGGGGTGGCCGTCGGTCACCTGGGCGCCGAGCGCCCATCGGACCGCCACGACGGCGATGTCGATGCCGATCGCGGCAGCGACGGCGACGAACCGTTGCCGCCAGGTGAGCACCGTCATCATCAGCGCCAGGCCGGCGTACAGCAGGAAGCCTGATTTGGGGGCGAAGACCACCTCCCGCGCCTGGTTGGTGATCGGCCCCGGCAGGCCGTAGCGTCGTGCGGCGATCTCGAGTGCCAGGAGGAACCCGAGGGCCGCGACACCCGCCACGGCCCAGAGTCTCAGACCCGGTCGACGCCACAGGGAGGGCGGTGTTCCGTTGCCTCTTCGCGAAGGAACCCGCGATGGTATGGATCTCAATTCCCGGCCGATTTACTAGATGACGACACCTGTCCGATGAGGGAAGACGGAAGGATCGCCTGCCGGGTTCCGGCCTCGTTCAGGAAAGACCCCCGGATTGTTCACCCAGGGGTCTCCCGAGACAAGACCGTGAAAGGGTCAGCCGGTCTGGGACGGGGTCTGCTTGATGCCGTCGACGACGGCGCGGCTCATGACGGCGCTGGTGAACGTCACGGTGCCCGGCTTGATGAGGGCCTCGGTGCCGGTGTTCTCCTTCACCTGGACCGTGCGCTCGCCCAGGAAGACATCGCTCTTCCTGTCGAAGATCCACTCCTCGCGCTGACCGCTGGTCTCGTCGAGCCGGGCCACCGCGACACCGTGCCGGCCGGCCGCGTCCACCGCGTCGTCCACGACGACGACGCCGGGGATCTTCGCGGCGGCCTTGAAGAGCGCCGGGTAGAGCTTCGCCGGGGGGTAGCTCTCGCCGAGCAGGTCGCCGATGGTGGTGAACGCCTCCTGGTCGGGGGAGTTCCCCTGCCCCTTCGTCTCCTTGTAGATCTTGGCCAGCAGGGCGTCGGGGTCGGTGGTCAGCCTGGCCAGGTAGTCGTACGACGGAGCGTTCAGCGTTGCCTTCGGGGTGTTGCCCTGCTCGTCGGGCAGGCTCAGGGTCTCGCCCTCGCTGCTGTCGTTGACGGCCGGGTCGATCAGCCAGCCCTTGGTGCCGTCGGCGGACCTCCACACCTGGCGGGTGTGCAGCTCGTGGCTGGCCAGGGTGGTTCCGTCGTCGGTGGACTTCAGGAAGGTGTCGGCCGACTTGGACTCGACGTAGACGTACTGGCCGGGCTTGACGTCCGGATGGGACGTGTCGGCCGCCGCCAGTGCGATCCGGTCGAGCAGCTGCGGTACGCCCTTGCTGGTCGCGGCGCCGACGGTGGTGGTCAGGGCCGGTCCGGTGGCGACGCCTTCGTCCTTGACGCCTTCGCCGCCACCGGAGGCGGCCACCCCGGCGACGACCACCCCGGCGAGGGCGGCGGCCAGCGCGGGCAGGGCGATCGCGGGGCGCGGCAGCCGCAGCCGCCGGGTCCGCGCCCGGTCCGCCGGGTGTTCGGCGGTGCGCTCCGCCGCCTGGGTCTCGTGAATCCGGGCCATCATGCGCTCCTTGTGGAACTGGTGACGGCCCGACGGCAGGTCGCGTGTCGTCCGGTCGAAGAGCCGGTCGCCCTCGTCCCGTTCGGCAGCGTTCTGCCGGGACGTGTTCGCGTTCATCGGTTTCCTTCCTGTGCGGGCCGGATCGCGTGTGCGTGATCGCCTCTTGTCTGTCGGCCGGGGCGGCCGCCTTCCCGTTTCCCGGGACTTGTTCCGATATTTTTCGCGACCGCCGCTGCCGCGGCCGGATCTCTCGACTGCCTTGAATGGAACGGTGGTTGATGTCTGGCCTGCGCGGCCTCGGCCAGCTTGCGGAGCTTCTTGCGGGCGCGGGAGAGCCGGGAGGCGACCGTGCCGACCGGGATGCCGAGCGCCTCCGCCGCGGCCTCGTAGTCCAGCCCCTCCCCGAGGCACAGCGCGATGACCTCGCGCTCGGGGCGGCGCAGCGACGCGAGCGCGGTGAGCGCCGTCGCGAGGCGTTCCCGGTCGTCGAGCCGGTCCGCCACCTCCTCGGCGTGGTCGGGCACCGACAACTCGGCCGCGGCGGCCGCCGTCGCCGCCGCCCGGTAGCGCCGGTTGCTCCGGTACTGGTTGCGCGCGGTGTTGGTGGCGATGCCGAGCAGCCACGGCCGCAGGGAACCACCCGTCGGATCGACCTTCTCGCGCAGCCGCCACGCCTCCATGAAGGTCGCGGCCATCACGTCCTCGGCCGTCGACCAGTCGGCGGTCAGCCGGAAGGCATGGTTGTAGACCGCGCGGGCGTAGGTGTCGAAGAGTTCGGCGAACGCGCTCGAATCCCCGGCCCGTATCCGGGTTCGCATAGGAGTGCTCACCTCATTGAGCTGTCCGGCACCCAGCACCGACTTCCCGTGACCTGCGCCACACTCGCCTCTGGTATCCCCTCCCGCGCGGCGGGGACTCATCATGCCCGAGGGGCGGCGGGACCAAGAGGCCCGGCAGGTTCGCGGTGGCCGGCGGTCACCGCTCTTGCCTCCCCGTACCGGCCCCCGTTACCTTGCGGCGGGGCTTGCGACCAGGTACGCGGTGCGTCCGGCGCATCGACGCGCGGCGTAGGAACGGACATCGGGTGACAGGTCGAGGCAAGGGCCGGCAGGAGGCGCAGCACGGCCTGCTCACGAACATCGCCGCCGAGGCGGGGGTCTCGCTCAGCACCGTGTCCAAGGTGGTGCACCGGCGCCGGGACGTCGGCGCGGCGACCCGGGACCGGGTCGAGGAACTGCTGGCACGGCACGGGTACGTCCGCCCGTGGGAGCGGGATCCCGAAACGCCCCGCCAGATCATCGTCGTCTTCCGCGACCTGTCCGGCCCGTACACCCTGGAGGTCGCCCGGGGGATCGTGGACGCGGCCGGTGAACTCGGCATCGACGTGGTGACCGGCACGACGAGCCGGCGGTCGATCTCCGCGTGGCTGGAGGAGTGCGTGGCGCTCGGCGCGGCCGGGCTGGTGATCGTGATCTCGATGCTGGCCGAGGAGGACCAGCGGCGGATCGTCGAGCAACGGCTGCCGGTCGTGCTGATCGACCCGCTCAGCGCGCCGTCCGAGGACATCCCGAGCATCGGCGTGACGAACTGGAGCGGCGCCCGGGACGCCGTACAGCATCTGCTGGACCTGGGGCACACCCGGATCGGCATGGTCGCCGGCCGCTCGCACTCCCTGGCCGGGGCGGCCCGTGTGCACGGCTACCGGGCGGCGTTGGAGGAGGCCGGGGTCGCCTACGATCCGGCGATCGTCCGCTCGACCGACTTCGACTACGCGGAGGCGCTGACCGCCAGCCTGCAGATCCTGCGGGCCGACGACCCGCCCACGGCCGTCTTCGCGGCCAGCGACGCGCAGGCGCTCGGCGTGCTGGAGGCGGCCCGGCAGCAAGGGCTCGCCGTGCCCGGCGACCTGTCGGTGATGTCCTTCGACGACACCCTGGTGGCGGCCATGGCCTGCCCGCCGCTGAGCGCGGTGCGCCAGCCGTTCGAGGAACTGGGACGGGAGGCCACCCGGGTGCTCATGGACCTCGCCCAGGGCCGGCCGCCCGCGTCCTCGCGGATCGAGCTGACCACGGAACTCGTGGTGCGGACCTCGACGTCCGTTCGCCACCGCGTCAATACCCCGTAACCCGCCGCCGCGCGAAACCCTTTCGCAATGTGCCGGTGACAGTGCCGTGCCGCCTACGAATACTGGCTTCCTCCCCCGCACCCCCGTGGCAAAGGAATGCCGTTGACTAGATCCTGGGCGCGAAAGGCCTTCGCTTCGGCGACGGCCCTCTGTATGGGCGTGGCGGTCGCCATCGCCTCCGCGACGGCCGCGTCGGCGTATCAGCCGAGCCCCGCGAATCTGTATACGGCGGACAACACCGCCGCCTGCAACAAGAGCCCCTGTGTGCTCTACCCGAAGTCGGCCCAGCTGGCGGACGGCCGGCTCGTGGCCACGTTCGAGAACAGCCAGAGCGCCCCGGTGGGCCAGACGCTGCCGGTCTACAAGAGCGACGACTACGGCACGACGTGGGCGAAGCTCGCCGACGTCAAGGCCCCCGCCTACCTCTCCACCGACTCCGCGTACGCCAAGTACACGAGCAACTGGACCAACCCGTACCTGTACGTCCTCCCGCAGAGCGTCGGCTCCCTGAGCGCCGGCACGCTGCTGCTCGCGAGCATCGTCTCGGGCGACGACTACTACTACGAGGAGCAGAAGGCCGCCAACTCCGGGTGGACGCCGACCAGTGACGGCGACCGCAAGGACGTGGCGCTGGCTCTCTACGCGAGTACGGACGACGGGGCGACCTGGAGCTTCGAGAACATCATCGCGGCCGGCGGCTGGCAGGGCGGCAGCGCGGGCAGCGTCGGCCGGGTCTCGACCGCCAACACCCACGCCCAGGTCGACCCCGTCTGGGAGCCGCATCTGCTCGCCCACAACGGGCAGCTCATCGCCTACTACTCCGACGAGGACGACTACACCGGCTACAACACCACCACCGGCGCCCCGACCCTCGACACGGCCAACGACACCGCGACCGACTCCGGCGGCCAGGTCCTTCTGCACCGCACCTGGGACGGCACCAGCGGCTCGGCCTGGAGCAGCCCGGTCGTGGACGTCCCGGGGTCCACGGTGAGCATGGGCGGTGGAAAGACGGAGATCGGCGGGGGCCGTCCGGGCATGACGACCATCTCCCCGACGACCGACGGCAAGTGGCTGCTGACGTACGAGTACTGGGGCGGCGGGACCAACGTCCGCTACCGGATCTCCGACGACCCGACGAAGTTCTTCTCCGCCACGGACGCCGCGATCACCGCACTGCCCGTGCCCTCGGGCGGGGCCGCCCTGTCCACCGGCGGCAGCCCGGTGCTGCTGCCCATGCCGGACGGCCGGATCGCCTACAACGCCGCAGGCAGCGGCGACGTCTGGGTCAACGAGTCCGGGCTGTCAACCGGCACCTGGAAGGAGTACAAGGCGCCGATCGCCGCCGGGTACAGCCGCACTCTCCAGTACGTCGACGGCACCGGACGCGTCCTGATCCTCCAGGCGTCCTGGAGCGGCACCAGCGTCGGCCCCGTGAAGTACGCCGAGGTCGACCTCGGCCGCTCCGACGGCGCCTACTACAGCCTCGTCAACCGGCTGACCGGCCAGGTCCTCACCACCGCGTCCGGCAAGACCCAGGACGCGAACCTCACGGGGAACACCCCCGACCTCGTCCTCGGCGCGGCCGACTCCACCGCCGCCACGCAACGCTGGCACCTGACCGCCAAGGGCGGCAACGTCACCCTGCTCAACAAGGCGGGGGGCCGCTCGGTCGCCATCTGGACCGGCACCGCGACGGCCGGGCAGAAGCTCGCCCAGTGGGTCGACGACGGCGCCACCGACAAACAGTGGACCCAGGTCGCGTCGTCGACCAGCGGCTACTACAAGCTCCGCTCCGTCCTCAACTCCAGCCTCTACATGACCGGTTCGACCGCCGGCGGCTCCGTCACCGTGGCGGCGGCGACCACCGACGGCTCCCAGGACTGGCAGCTGGTCCAGGATCCGCTCCCCACGGCCGCGACCTTCACCCTGAAGGGCGCCTACTCCGGCCGCTGCCTCGACGTCCCGAACGGCTCGACGGGCGTCCAGGTCCAGATCTACGACTGCTCGGGCAACGCCAACCAGACCATCACCCAGACCGCGGCCGGCGAACTGCGCGTCTCCGGCGACTGCCTGGCCGCGAACGGCGACGGTACGACCGCGGGCACCACGCTCATCCTCTGGGCCTGCAACGGGAAGTCCAGCCAGAAGTGGGCGTTCCGCGTGGACGGCACCATCGTCAACCGCTCCGACGGCCTGGTCATCGACGTGACCAACTGGGGGACGGCCAACGGCTCGAAGGTGGAGCTGTGGACGGGACTGGGCACCGCGACCCAGCAGTGGAGCCGTAGTTAGTCGCGAAGCCGAAGAAGCGGCGCCACCGCATCCACCGGTGGCGCCGCCTTCGCGTACCCGTCGCTACTCCCGCTCGACGCTCACCGGCACCCCGTGCTGCCGCAGCACCGTCGCGTCCCGCTCCTCGCCCACCAGCCGGACGGCCGCCCGTACCGGGGTGTCCAGGCTGGAGGAGCCCGCCTCCAGCAGGATCTCGCCGGGCTCCACGACGCGGTGGCCGGCCAGTCCGGTGAAGGCCAGCCGGTCGGTGTGGACGTGGAAGCGGACCGTGGCCTCCTCGCCGGGTTCGAGGTCCACCTTGGCGAAGGCCAGCAGCGCGCGCACCGGCCGCGTCACCTGGGCGACCGGGTCGACGGCGTACAGCTGGACGGTCTCGGCGCCCGCGACCGCCCCCGTGTTCCGCACCCGCGCCCGCACCGTGAACTCCCCGTCAGTGGGCACCTGTTCACGGTCCACGGACAGCTGGTCGATCTCGAACGTCGTGTACGACAGCCCGTGTCCGAAGGGGAACGCGGGGGTGGGGTCGAGGTTGGACAGGAAGCTCTGCCGGTCGCCGAGCGGCGGATGGAGATAGGTGTACGGCTGACCGCCGGGCGAGGTGGGGATCTGCACGGGCAGTTTGCCGCTGAAGTTCGCTTTCCCGGCGAGGAGTTGGGCCACCGCCCGGCCGCCCTCCTCGCCCGGCAGGAACACCTGCGCCATGGCCGCGGCGGCGGACGCGAACCGGCCCACGGCGTAGGGCCTTCCGCTGCTCACGACCAGCACGACGGGCTTCCCGGTCGCCAGGACCGCCTCGACCAGCTCCTCCTGGACGCCCGGCAGCCGGAGGTCCTCCACGTCACAGCCCTCGCCGGAGGTGCCGATGCCGAACATGCCCGCCTTGTCGCCGACCACCAGGACGGTGAGGTCGGCGGCGGCCGCGGCCGCCACGGCGGCGGGCACACCGGAGCGGTCCTCGTCCCGGATCGGGCACCCTTGCGCGAACTCCCATGCCACGGACGGGAGTTCCTCGGTCAGCGCGGTGCGGAGGGAGACGGCCTCGACACCGTTGCCCAGGTCGTCGCGTCCGGCGAGGACGTGGTTGGGGAAGCTGTAGCAGCCGAACATGGTGCGGACGTCGTCGGCGCACGGGCCGATCAGCGCGATCCGGCCGCCGGACGGGAGCGGCAGGGTGCCGTCGTTCGAGAGCAGGACGGCACTCGACCGGGCCACGGCCAGGGCGAGCGCACGGCTGCCCGGCTTGTCGAGGTCCAGCTCGCCCGCGCGCAGGGCGGCGGACCGTGGGTCGAAGTCCGCGTCCAGCAGGCCGAGTTCGACCTTCTGCCGCAGGACCCGGCGCACCGAGCGGTCGACCAGTTCCGCGTCGACCGCGCCCTGCTCCACGGCGTGCACGAGTGCGTCGCCGAAGCCCCGCTGGTCCGGAAGTTCAACGTCCATCCCGGCGCGCAGGGCGAGGGCTCCGGCGCCGGGCAGGTCGGCGGCCACCCGGTGGGCGTTCACCAGGAAGGGCAACGACCAGTAGTCGGAGACGACGGTGCCCTCGAACCCCCAGGCGTCCCGGAGGACTTCGGTGAGCAGCCGGCGGCTGGCCGCGGGGGCCTCGCCGTCGATCTCGGCGTACGAGTTCATGACCGACCGGACACCGGCGGCGACCAGGCGTTCGAACGGCGGCAGGATGACGTCGTGGAGTTCGCGGGGGCCGGCGTGGACGGGGGCGTGGTTGCGGCCGCCCATGGACGCGGAGTATCCGGCGAAGTGCTTGAGGGTGGCGTACACGCCCGCGCCCTGCAGGCCGGTGACATACGCCTCGCCCATCTCCCCGACCAGGTAGGGGTCCTCGCCGTAGGTCTCCTCGCAGCGGCCCCAGCGGTAGTCCCGGATCACGTCGACGACCGGGGCGAGCCCCTGGTGGACCCCCGCCTCGGCCATGTCGGCGCCGATGGCCGCGCCGACCCGCCGGATCAGCTCCGGGTCGAAGGTGGCCGCCATGCCGAGGGAGGTGGGGTAGATCGTCGCCCCGTAGGCGGTGAACCCGGTCAGGCACTCGTCGTGCGCCATGGCCGGGATGCCGAGTCTGCTCTGCGCGATGACCTGCCGCTGGCGGTCGGCCAGTGCCCGGGAGTGCTCCAGGGCGGGCCGGGGCAGGGTGCCGTACGGGCGGGTGAGCTGGCCCAGGCCGTGCCGGGCGGTCTCGGCGAGGTCGCCGACGCGGTCGAAGATGCTGGTGCCCGGTGCCACCTCGGGTCCGGCCGGTTCGACGTCCTCCCAGGCGCTGCTGAGCTGCGCGACCTTCTCGGCGAGGGTGAGCCGGGCGAGCAGTGCCTCGACCCGTTCGGCGACGGGGAGGGCGGGGTCGGTCCAGGGCCGGCCGTCCTCCTCCTGGGGGAGGCCGCCGTGGTCGGGCATGGTGGTCGTCATTCACGACTCCTCGGGGAGTTGCGCGGGCATGCCGACGGGGCCGGGCGCGGGGCCCGGCCGTCGTACGGGATGAACTGCCCGGTGGTGTGGGCTGCTTGGCTACGTGGTTATTTGGAGAAGCCGGCGGTGAGGCCGGCGACGAGCTGGCGCCGGGCGAGGATGAACAGCGCGAGCATCGGGAGGGTGGAGAGCACCACCGCGGCCATGGTGGCCGGTACGTCGATGCCGAACTGGCCCTTGTAGAGGGTCAGCGCCAGCGGCAGTACGGCCTTGTCGCCGCTCTGGGTGAGGATGAGCGGGAAGAGGAAGCCGTTCCAGACCTGGAGTCCGTCGTACACGGCGACCGTCATCAGGGCGGGGCGGGCCAGCGGCGCCGCCAGCGACCAGAGCATGCGCCAGTCGCCGGCACCGTCGACGATCATGGCCTCGAACAGCGAGCGGGGCACGTCACGCAGGAAGCTCACCAGGATCATCACGGTGATCGGCAGCGCGAACGCGGCCGAGGGAAGGACGATCGCGAGCAGGCTGTCGTAGAGCCGCATCCTGATGATCAGCAGGTACACGGGGATGATCACGGCCTGCAACGGGATCGCCAGGCCCAGCAGGAACAGCCGGAACGACAGCCTGGACAGCCGGCTGCCGGCGCCCCGGACGATCGCGAACGCGGCCATCAGGGCGAAGGCGACCGCGAGCACCACCGTCCCGGCGGTGACGACCACGCTGTTGAGCAGGTAGGTGGTGAAGTCGCCGTCCAGTACGGCCCGGTAGTTGTCGAACGTCGGGTGGGCGGGGAGTGCCAGGGGGCTGTCGGTGGTGAAGTCGGCGCGGGCGCGCAGACTGGTGACGACGAGCCAGTAGACGGGTACGACGACGATCGCCGTCCACACGAGGGTGGCGCTGCCGCTGAGGGCGCGGCGGAGGATGCCGGGCACGGGGTTGGGCCGTACCGGGCCGGGGGTCGCCGTGCCCCGGGCGGGGAGGTCGTCCGGTGCGGTGGCGGCGCGGGCCTTGGTCACGGTGGTGCTCACATGCCCTCCTGCCGGCTGTCCATCCGGGTGAAGCCGGACAGCCGGGTGGTCAGCAGCGACAGGCCGAGACCGAAGACCACCAGGAGGGTGGCGACGGCGCTGGCCCGGCCCATGTCATGGGTCTGGAATCCGGTGATGTACATGGCGAGGGGAAGGACCCGGGTGGCGGTGCCGGGGCCGCCGGTTCCGCCGGACAGCACGAAGATCAGGTCGAAGTAGGTCAGCGAGCCGACGAGCATCAGGGTGCTGGAGGTGACCATCGTGTACTTCAGCTGCGGCAGGGTGATGTGCCGGAAGCGGGCCGCCGGCCCCGCGCCGTCGAGGGCGGCGGCCTCGTACAGCGCGGTGGGGATCTGCCGTATCCCGGCCTGGTAGAGCAGCGCGTGGAACGGTACGAACTGCCAGGCGATCACGAAGATCACCGTGTACAGGGCCAGGTCGGGCGAGCCGAGCAGCGGCTTCGCCAGCCAGTGCAGGCCGGGCGTGGCGCCGATGCCGAAGGACGGGTCGAGCAGCGCCTGCCAGGTCAGGCCGATCGCCACCGCGGACAGCAGCAGCGGCAGGAAGAACAGCACGGCGAACAGCGCCCGCACCTTCCCCCGCGGCGCCTGGAAGACGCCGAGGGCCAGCGCGACCGGCGTCTGGACCAGCCAGCTCACCACCATCACCTTGACGGTGAGTCCCAGCGCCTGCCAGGTCGCGCCGTCGGTCAGGACGTCGCCCCAGTTGGCGAAGCCGGCCCAGCCGATGGAGCCGAGACCGTCCCAGTCGGCGAGGCTGAGCGCCAGCACGCCGACGAGGGGGACCAGACCGAACAGGCCGAACAGGAGAAGGGCGGGGGCGGCCATGAGGAGGCCGCTCGAACGGCGGCCCGCCTTACGGCCCGCGGCGACAGCGGTGGTCACGACCCCGCCTTGCTCATGTTCGTACCGAACTCGGCGGGCGAGATCTGCCGCAGGAACGACTTGTCGGTGTTGGTCAGCAGCGGGTCCGCCTGGTCGGACGGCAGTGCCTGGTCCCAGGAGAGCTGGAAGCCCGGCGCGTTCTGCACCAGGTCGTAGACGAACGTCAGCCACTGCTTGTCGGACGACGACTTCACCGCGGCCAGCTTCGACTCCAGGCCCTTGACCGGCGGCACACTGCCGGCGGCGAGATAGGCGTCGACCTGGGAGCCGTCCAGGACGTAGTCCTTGAGGTAGGTCAGGGCGGCCGACTTGTTCTTCGACGAGGAGTTCAGGGACAGGAAGTTCGAGGGGTTGCCGACGATGCTCTTCGGGTCGCCGGCACCGCCGGACAGCGACGGGAAGGCGGTGTAGCCGAGGTCGCCCTTCTTCAGGAAGTCCGGTGCGGCCTTGGCTATGTTGGCGTACTCCCAGGTGCCCATCACCTCCATCGCCGCCTTGCCGGTGTAGAGGAGGGCCGTGGAGGCGCCCTGGTCGTAGTTGACGGAGGAGGCGTTGCCGCCGAAGGCACCGGCCTTCGCCAGGTCCTGGAGGTACTGGTTGGCCTTGGTGACCGATGCGTCCTGCCACCCCGCGGAGTCACCTGAGGCGATCTTCGTGAAGACGTCGGAGCCGCCCTGCCGGTCGAGCAGGTACTCCAGGTACATCAGCGTCGGCCACTTGGAGTTCGCGGCGAGGGAGAGCGGGGTCACGCCCTTGCCCTTGAGCTTCTTCACGGCCGCCAGCAGGTCGGCGTACGTCTTCGGCGGCTGGACGCCCGCGTCGGCCAGCACCTTCTTGTTGTAGTAGAGGACGACCGGGGCGAGGCCGTTGGCGGGGACGCCGTAGACCTTGCCGTCGAAGGTGGCGCTCTGCATCACACTCGGCGTGTACCGGTCCGTGTTCGCCTGGGCCTGCGTCAGCACGTCGACCTTGCCGGCCTTGACGTAGTCGTCGAGCGCTCCGCCGCCCCAGCTGAAGAAGATGTCCGGGGCCTGGTTCGCGCCGAAGGCCACCCGCAGCTTCTGCTTGTAGTCGTCGTTCGCGAAGAGCCGCAGGGTGATCTGCGCGTCCGGGTGGTCCTTGTTGTAGGCGTCGACGGACTCCTTGAGGATCGTCTGGTCGTTGAGCGCCCACATCGTCAGGCCCTTCGCCGACGAGGACGTCGACGGCCCCGAAGTCCCGCACCCGGCAAGGGTCATGGCCGCCGCCAGGGCGACGGCGGACGCCACGACGCGACGAATGCGCGGGCTTTCGAGATGTCCGGTGACCGGTGTTCTCCGCATGGTCGTGCCTCTCTTGTTTCCCCATACCGTCGGTGAGCGAGGCAGACCGGAGACTCGTGCGGAGTCGCACGGACTCGTACGGACTCGTACGAAAGGCTTTCGTACGTCACGTTGCCGACGGCCTGCCTGCTGGCCGGGACACTGACACGTGATTCACGGCAGGGACAAGCGAGGGAAATGCCTCGGTTACGAAACATTTTCGCGAACCGAGGCAAGTGGCGGGAGACGCGGTGGCGCGGCGCCCGGGTCAGCGTTCCCCGAGTTCGTCCCCGAGGCCGACTTCGAGGTCACCCGTCGCGGCCGCCATGAGCGATTCCGCGGCGTCCTCGGCGGTGTCCGGAGGCACGACCACGAGGTCCCAGCGGCCGCGGCCGGGAGCGAGCAGGACGACGGTGTGCGGGGCGTTCGCCGCCAGGGATCTGCGCAGTCGTACGACCTGGTTGGAGACGAGTATCCGGCCGGGCGTCGCCGACCACACCGCCCCGTTGACGGTGGCGCTGGTGATCTGGCCCCAGTCGCGCGGCAACCCGGCCAGCAGACGCGGGAGTTCCACGAGCAGGTCGTAGGAGCGCGGCCACCATGCTCCGTCGATGGGCCGGGGCAGGTCGCCGTGGGGCGCCAGGTGCAGGCGAAGGACGGGGTGAGCGGGAAGTGCGGGCTGCAGCGCGGTGGTCATGAGACTCCTGCCAACTGGCTCAGGTGGATGCGTGGTTGACGTCAGGCGCGACGCGCGGCGACCCGGTCCGGAGTCGGCCAGCGCACGTCGTACACCCAGCCGAGGCGTTCCAGGAGGCGGATGACGGCGGCCGACGGGTCGATCTGGCCGCGGTCGACGCCGTGCCGGGCGCTGGTCGGGTCGGCATGGTGGAGGTTGTGCCAGCTCTCCCCGAAGGAGAGCAGGGCGAGCGGCCACAGGTTGGTGGCGCGGTCGTGGCGACGCGTCCTAAAGGGGCGTTCCCCGATCATGTGGCACAGGGAGTTGACGCTCCAGGTGACATGGTGGAGCAGCGCGATACGGACAAGTCCCGCCCACAGCAGGGCGGTCAGGCCGTACACCCAGCTGCCGCCGATGGCCCAGCCCGCCCCGAACGGCAGGGCCAGGGTGAGGACGCACAGCAGCGGGAAGGCGCGCGAGACGGCCCGGATGTCGGGGTCGGCGAGCAGGTCCGGGGCGTAACGGTCGGCGGGAGTCCGGTCGTTGCGGAACAGCCAGCCGATGTGGGCGTGCAGGAGCCCGCGCAGCTGGCCGCGCAGGTGTGTGCCGTAGCGGTACGGGGAGTGCGGGTCGCCGGGCCGGTCGGTGAAGGCGTGATGGCGGCGGTGGGTGGCGACCCAGCCGATGACGTCGCCCTGGAAGCTCATCGAACCGGCCACCGCGAGCGCGACGCGCACGGGACGTGTCGCACGGTAGCTGCCGTGGGTGAGACCGCGGTGGAAGCCGACCGTGACGCCCAGGCCGGTGACCGTGTAGAAGACGGCCGCGAGCAGGATGTCGACGGGGTGGACGAGACGGCCCCACAGCAGCCAGCCGACCAGGCCGAGAGCCACGAACGGCAGGACGACGATCACCGCCGTCACGGTCACGTACAGCCGCTCCCCGCCGTCGCGCGCGGGCGCCGGTCCGTCCGGCGGGAAGGGCGAGACGCCGTCGTAGGCCCGGGGCGGCGCGGCGGCGTCCGGCGGACTCGGCGTGACAGGAGTGGTGGGGGCTATCGGGGTGGATGGCATGGTGGGGCTCCTTGACCTGGGCGAAGGCCGCCGGGAAGAAGGTGCGGCCGGGGTCACGGACTGCCCCTGGGGGATGGGTGGTGTGCTGGAAACGACCTGACGGTAGGCACGACACACCCTCGCTCCCCCCAACGTACTCCCCCGTACTCCGTCTGCGCGGGATGCCGGGAGTGCGTCGACCGACGGCCACCGCCGGGACGCGCCCGGGGCGGCATCGCGTTGACACCGGTCGTCGCCGGACATTGACTGGCAGGACGACCGAGGGCCGGGCCATGAAGGGCAGGGTCGACCGGGTCCCCGGAAGCCTGGAGCAGGCCGTCGAGAAGGTGACGCGAAGGGCGTCTCCAGACGGTGCCCCCCATCGCAACGGAAGCGGTACACACGACGATGTACGACCAGACACGCGCCCAGCAGCCCGCAGGCCGGCCCCCGGGCCCCGACGGACGCCGCACCACGGGCCCGGAGCCGCTGCTCCCCCCGGAAGAACGGGACGAGATCGTGCGCCGCCTCGGACACGCCGTCAACACCTTCGCGGACACCCCGCGCGAGGCACTGGAGGAGGCCGAGGGCGCCTTCGACGAAGCCGCCGCCCAGCTCACGAAGGCCCTTGCGGAGCTGCGGCAGGTCCTGCGCGCGGGCTGGCACGACCACGCGCCCGAGACGGACTCCGCCGAACTCCGGGACGCTCTGAGGCAGTACCGGGAGATCACCCAACGGCTGCTGCGGACCTAGGGCCTGGGACTCCGTCGGTCACCCGTGGGGCCGCGGGACACGCCGGAGTAGAGTGGAAGATCCAGTCCGAGTCCCTCTCATACCGGGACACCGAACTCCGAGGTCGCCGTGCAGTCCATGCAAACACCCTCGGACGGGCATGCCGCGGTCCGTATCGTCGCCGCCTCGCCCGAGGTCGCCCGCAGGGTGGCGGAGGTACTGCGCCACTGCTTCGCCGCCACGGAGCAGCGCAGCTATCCCGCGGGCCCCGACGGAGGAACCCTCCTGGACCTCACCGTGGACACCACCCGCGCGGCAGAACCCGCACGGTCCTGGCTCGAAACCAGCCGGTCCGGGCAGCGGGCCGCCGGCGGAGGTGGGACGGCGTCCGGGAACGGCCCGGCCGAAGCCGCCGCGGAGTAGCGTTGAGTCACCGGGAGCATTTCGCACACCGACTCCGATGCCGGTGCCGTTCCCGGTGAGCGACGACACCGGGCGGCTGCCCTTGCGCAGGGTCCGGAGACGGGTCCGCGCAATGTCCGCCAGCACGCCTCGTGTCTCTCCACGACCCGTTCCCGCCAGTCCCATTGCTTCGTCTGGTCCGTCTGCTCCGTCTGGTCCGTCCAGTCCGTTCAGGGTGCCGACCGCGCGCCTCGCGCTGAAGTCCGAGAGCCGTTCCCGAGGGGCCGCCGGCCTGGACGGCGCCTGGTGGCCCCGGTCACGTGACCTGCCGAGCGAGCTCCCCGCCTTGGCGGATGTGCTGGATCCGCTGTGGGGACGGATCACCCGTATCGCGGTCAACCCCCGCCACTGGCCGGTCCTGCCACCCAGGATGTCCGCCAACGGCCATGAGGTGAAGGTCGGTTGGTCCACCTCCGAGCTGGATCCGCACGAGATCCTGCTGCAGTCCTACACCGCCGGCCGCTGGGACCTCCTCGTGATCCCCCCGGAAACCGGCGCCCTCGCGGCCGCCCGGCTGATGGCCGCCGCGAGTGCGGACACCGGCCCGTCGAGGACCGCGGCCATGCTCATGACGGCGGAACGAGCCCGCATCGCAACCCCGGAGCCCGGGAAGCACGAGATCGGCGGCGCCCCCGCGGCCCTCCTGCTCTGCCCCTGACGGAGGAGCGGCCTCGGGGAGAACACACCGGCGACGGTCATGCCGCGGCATCAGGGGACGTCCGGAGGGGCGGGCGCTCAGGAGGTGCGGGACCGGATCGTCGTGTCGGCCGTGCGGGCAGGCTCCGGCCGGGAGACCATCGGACACTGGTGTGTCGGTTTCCCTGACGTGCCCGCGGTCTCCAGTGCGGGGCCGCGACGGCTGGAGGGTGCGTGGTCGAGGGTGCGTGGTCCAGGTGCGGTGCCCGGTGCGGGAGATGAGGGGCGGGCGGGGCCGGCGGCCGGGCCGGGTTTCTGGCGACAGGTCGTCGCCCAGCTGAGCACCGCCCTGATGGTGGTGGATCCGGCCGGACGGATCGTCGCCCTCAACCCGGCCGCCGAGCGGCTGCTGGGCCGTGCCGAGACCGAGATGCGCGGAAGGGACGCCCACGATCTGCTGCACCGGGACGCGGGCGGCCGCCCACTCCTCCGGGAGCGGTGCCCGCTGCTCCAGGCGGTGGCCGACGAGGCCGCCGCGCGTGGGGAGGGCGCCAGCTACCTGCGCGGCGACGGCCGCCTGATCACGATCTCCTGGTCCGCTTCCCCCCTGAGGGACGGCGGCTCCTTCAAGGGCATCGCCGTGATGTTCACCGACGTCACGGGCGACCACGGCGCGCGCCGGGAACGTGCGGCCTATACGAGCGCCCTGGAGGACCTCAACGAGCGGCTGACGCTGGTCGCGGAGATCACCGACGTACTGGGCCAGACCCTGGAGACGGACGAGGCCCTCGCCCGGCTGGGCCGCCTGCTGGTTCCCCGTCTGGCCGACTGGGCGGCGGTCGACCTCCTGACCCGTTCCGGGCAGGTCCACCGCGTGGCGGTGACCGGTCCCACGGGCCGGGATGTCGCGCTGGAGGGCGAGCGCGAGCGGCTTCCCGATCCCGGGGAGGGGGACCCCTCACCTCTCGTCCGCGTGCTGAACAGCGGTGATCCCGTACTCCAGGACGAGGCCCGGACGGCAGGGCCGCCCGGCTCTCCCCTGGCCGCGGCGCACAGCGGGTTTCTGCGGAGGGTGGGCGCGAGGTCCGTCATCACGGTGCCGCTGGGCTCCGGACGCCAGATCACCGGCGCCCTGACGCTGGTACGCACCGACCCGGCACACCCCTTCGACACCGCCGACCTGGCGGTGGTGAGCGACATCGGCCGCCGGGTCGGCCTGGTCATCGACAACGCGCGGCGGTTCGGCCGCCAGCGCGCCGTCGCCGAGGCCATGCAGCGCAACCTGCTCGCACCGCTCCCCCAGCCCGGCCGCCTGCGGCTGGCCGCCCGCTACCAGCCCGCCCCGGCCGGCTCCCAGGTCGGCGGTGACTGGTACGACGCGTTCGAGTTGAAGGACGGCACGCTCGCGGTGGTCATCGGCGACGTCGTCGGCCACGACCTGACCGCGGCGGCCGGGATGGCTCAATTGCACGGCATCCTGCGCTCACTGGCCTGGGACCACACCGGGCCGCCGAGCGCCGTCGTCGACCGTCTCGACGACGCCATGTCCGCCATCTCCACCGTCTCCATGGCCACCCTCGTCCTCGCCCGGGTCGAAGGCCACCCGGACACCGGGCCGTGGACACTGCGCTGGACCAGCGCCGGACATCCGCCGCCCCTCCTCCTCACCCCGGGCGGACACGCGCGCTACCTGGAGGCCGGACAGGGAATCCTCCTCGGCGCCCGCCTGGGCAGCGAAGCGAGCCGACCCGACGCCACGGAGTCCCTGCCGCCGGGATCCACGCTGCTGCTCTACACCGACGGGCTGGTCGAGGTCCCCGGCAGCGACCTCAGCACCGGCCTGGGCGGGCTGCGCCGCCACGCTCTCGCACTCGCCCAGGCACCGCTGGACACGCTGTGCGACCAACTGCTCGCCCGCATGCCGCCCGGCAGCACCGACGACGTGGCCCTCCTCGCCCTGCGCCTGCCGACTCTGTGACAGGAGCAGGAGCACAGGGCAGGAGCAGGAGCAGGGGCAAGGGGGCCGGGGCGGGGTTCCCAGGCCCCGAGAAGGCGCCAAGGACGACTCAAGGACGGCCGGCCCGGACCCGCACTCCCCCCGGACCCGCACCTCCGTCCGGGACGCGTACTCCCCGCTCTGTCGCCGCCGACCAGCGGCATCAGGCTGCGCGGTGGCCGGCGATGGCGCCGGTCACACCAGACGTCTGATCTCGCCGCGCACTCGGTAGAAGCCACCCGAGGAGGAGTGCAACGCATCCACCACATAGCGTGCGCCGGGCTGACGTATCGCACGCGGGAACTGGACGTTCCAATCCGGTTCATAGCCCTCGGAGAGCACCCGCACGCGGACCCGGCCTCCTTGGTCGAAGCACTCCACGACGACTCCGCTCCCCGCCGCGGGGACAGCACTGACCGTGGCGACGGAGGCGGCGGTGGTCAGGGGTGCGTACGTCGGCAGGGCAGCCGCCAGCTTGATGTCCGCGGCGACCGGGACGGTGCCCGACTGAGCAGCGTTGATCGCGGCCTCGCTCGCGTCGATGCAGGCGAGCGAGCCGTCGGTGGAGACGATGTACAGCCTTTCGTCGTGGTACTGCATGGAGAGCGCCGAGCCGCCACCCGTGCCGAGCTTCCACAGCCGGGCGCCATCGGCGGTGAAGCAGTAGACGGAGGAAGCGGAGTCGCCCGCGAAGACATACCGTCCGCCGGGGGACGTGGCACACGAGTAGACCGCGGCATCGCACTGGTAGGAGGCCTCGATCCGCCCGGAGGACTTGGCGAGCCGCTGGACGACCCGGCGTCCCGTCCCGGCGTAGACCGCGTTCTCCTCCTGCCATCCGAAGAGCACGTTGCCGCTGGTCGCGGTGTGCCAGAGCTGGCTGGTGCCGTCCGCCGCGTAGGCGGTCACACCGCGGCTGTGCCCGTGGTACACGGCGCGGTCGTCGGCCCGCACCATCCACCCGTGTTCCCCGGACGAGTTGCGTGACCACTGAAGTTCGTCCTCGTGGTCGATGACCGTCAGACCGCCGTTGCGGTCGGAGACGTTCAGCACGCCGGCGTGGATGTCCAGCCAGAAGATGTCCACCTCTGCCGCTATCTCGTACGCGGCGAACGGCACCTTCGCCGAGAGGTCGTACACCCGGCCGTCGTCACAGCCCGCGTAGATCCAGAAGTCGTCCGCCACCAGGCACTTCACACCGTCAGGCAGGGAGTAGTGAGCCAGCACCTCGCCGTCATGGCTCAAGTTGTAGACGCTGCCGTGCTGGTTGCCGACCCAGCAGCGGTCCTCGTCCACGTGGATACCGAACGCGGAGGCGCCCGTGGAGAACCGCCACAGGACCGGCGCCGTCGCCCGTGCCGTGGACGGGGCGGAGGTCACCTGACGGCGCGTCACCGGGCGGGCTGCGCGCTGCCCCTGAACGGCGGGCGCGTATCCCTTCCGCACCTTCTCGGCTATCTTCTTCGCCGCCGCTGTCTCCGCCTTGTCGACGGTCGGAAAGGTGGAGGTCTGGCGCTGCCCGTCCACGCCGATCCGTCCGTACCGCACGGAGACAGTGGTCCCCTGGACGGTCACCTCATAGAACTTGTGGGCACCGCCGCTCTCCTGGGACAGCTCCAGATACGTCGTGTTCCCCGACTGTCGTGTCTGCGCAGCGGACACAGCCCACCCCTCCCCAAAGGTCCGGTTCGGCCGGTGCGGCCGACCTCCAGCGACTCCAAACTAGTGGCCACCACTGACATCGACGCTCCCGGCCGGATCCGGTGATGCGGGTCCTCCTCGCGCCGGGCCCGGGTGCGGGATCGGGGCGGGTGGGAGCGCGCCGACGCTCGCACCGTCGCCGCTGTGATCGCCGTCGGCGTGTACCGTCGCGGCCCCTGGTTCGGGGGCGCGGCGGCTCCGTCACTGAGTGAGCCGGACCGCACGGTACTCGTCGTCCCAGCCGTGCACGAGCGGGCCCTGCTGCAACTCCCGCTCCAGCCAATCCCACTGGCTGGGGCTCAGCCGCTCCACCGAGGCCGGCCCCTTCGAGCGCAGAGCGTCCGCACCGCCATCCCCCCACTCCCGCCGCCGACGTCGCACCGACCGCGGCGTCACCCGAAGCTTCCTTGCGACGGCCTCGGTCTTCTCACCACGAGCGAACCGCTCGGTCGCCTCAAAGCGCACCCGCTCCAGCTCCTCCTGCTGCCTGAGCGTCAGCCCGCCACCATGCGCGTACGGCAGGACCACGTCGTACCGCAACGATCAAGAAACGTCACGGGCCACGGACTCCGCGAATTCAACCTAAGTAATCTGATGCGGTGGATGAAGACTGGTTCGACGTAGACGACGATGTGAACGACCGGAATCAGAAACTGGTTGCCGTGGTACGGGAATCAGCACGCTTCTGGCCGGAATGCCCGCCCAGTGCAACCTCTGTGCTGGTGAGCGAGCCGGACGAGACTGGCGGGGAAAGCCAAGGCGGCGATGGTGAGCGCGATCGCGACCCCTATGACATCGCGATCGACGAGGCACTGGCCGACGGAGAACAGGTGCTACTGCTGGCCGTCGACCTTCTCGATCTGGAGAAAAATCGCGTATTCAGGACCTTGGGCGCGACCGTGGCCGGCGACCACCTCTTCTGCAGCCAACGACACACCACCACCTACCGGCCCGAGCCCAGCGACGACGTGGAATCGCTGGAGGCGACCGGATCGCTGACGGAGCTGGGCCGCATTGCCGCCGACTGGTTCGAGGAAATCGTACGCCGCCCCGTCATCGGTCCTATAGGCCACGGAGCATGGTCCTTCGTCGCGCCTCGCACCACCCTTCCCCCTCGGTACCGCTGGATCCGCAACGGTTAAGTTCACCCTCCAGCTGGGAGACAACTTCACCTACCAGCGCTCGGACGGCAGTTGGCGGGCCACCGGCGACATCGCCCCCATCGATCTGCACCAGCTGGGCGCCGGCTACGACGGACACACCTGGTTCACCCACGCCTACCCCGGCAGCATCACCGGCAGCTCCGTCGCCGAAGCGGGTGACCAGGGGCACAAGGTCCTGGCCACCTGGACCCCCGACCCGGCCCTGATGGCGGATTACGGCACCACAGGCGTCCTGTACGACTCTTCGTCCACCTGCCCAACCACGGCGCGCAGGCCGTCGTGCCCTACACCGTCCACGTCGGCGTGAACAACGCCAACGCGAAGCCCACCCACGTGTGCAACGTCAACCAGGCCACCAAGAGCAACGGCAACGACGTCTGGGGGGATCTCGGCACCCTCAGGCTCTGGCAGGGCGCCGGCATCCAGCTCGACAACGTCAGCCGCAGCGACTACACCGGCGACCAGGACGTCGCCTATGACGCCGTGGTCTTCCAGCCGACCACCACCGTCGCCACCTCGGACCACTGCTTCACCGACTCCTGCCCCTTCCCGCCTCGCCCACCACGGCGGTGCGTCGCGTGACCGGGCTCCGGCCAGGCCGCACGGCGCACCGCCGCCCACGACCCCGCCCCACGCCCCGGAGCCCCGCCCATGCCCCTGCCCTCCATCCACCCCCGCCATCTCGCCGCAGCAGCACTGGCGTTGGCCCTGCCTCTCACCGGGTGTTCGTCCTCGCACCACACCACCTCCGCCGGTACCACGCACCCGGCCACCCCCGCCTCCGGTGAGCCGTCCGCGTCCACGTCGGCCTCCGCCTCTCCCGACATCTCGGCCTGGCCGACCGTGCCGACCGACGTCGACGAGACCGAGGTCCCGAAGGTCGACTCCGAGATTCTTTCGCGGAACTACACGGGCAAGAGTTTCATCGACGCCCTGACCCGGCAGTGGCACATCGACCTCGACGCTCGGACAAAGTTCGACTCCACGAAGGACGACAAGCCCGCCGTATGGCATGCCGAGGGGACCACGCATCCGACCAAGGGCACCGAACTCGGGGTTTCCGTGGTGTGGGACCTGGCCGGCGATCTGGAGTCCCTGTCCTGCGGGGCCACCGTGAAGGCACCCGGCCGGGCGGCCTTCCTGCACGCCTGCGTCCGTCTGGACCACCCCGGCGCAGACCCGGCCGCGGCTGTCCGCTGGGTCGACAGCATCACCGGGCCCACGGACCGGAAGTTCCGCGAGGCCGGCGTGACGACGGTCAGCCCGCTGTACCGGGCGGGACCGGCAGCCACCGAACTCCTGGAGTACGGCGGTGGCCCGACCCCCACCACCTACGAGCTCCGCGTCTTCGGCGTCAAGAGCTGACCGCGATCGGGACGACGACCGGGCCGGAGCCGACATCGAGCAGCCAACGTTCGGAGTCAGGGTGCACCTGCACCTGTCGGCCCACCCTCAACTTCATCGCCACACGCTCCACATGATGCGTCATCGAAATCACGTCACAGGAACCCGGAGCCGAAACAACCGCAGGTCAGATCGGGTTTGCGGCTGCGCTGACCGCCCTTGCGGACGTCTGGAGCGTCAAACGGGCGTCGTGACGACACGACGGTGATCGTCTGACTGACGTCCTCAGCAAAGACTGTGCGGCCGGCGTCGCGGTGTCGGTGGGCTCGGTCCAGGCAGCCTGCTGGAGTACCGCGGTGCCGGCCGGGAATGTGGTTGTTCGGGCTCGCCAGCGCCCGTGATGTTTTCTGTCTTCATGGTCCAGTGGGAGATTCGGCGTGATACTCGACGGCATACCGGCATCCCCTGCGCGCGACACCGCGCCTGACGCGGCAGCGCGCAAGCAGCGCCTGCGCCGTCGCCTGGAGCGACTGATCGGCGTGGCCGCCACCGAAGGCAATGACCTGGTGCCCCTGCGCAACGGTGATGAGATCTTCCCCGCGATGCTCGGGGCGATCCGCTCGGCTCGGCACACCGTCGACATGATGACGTTCGTGTATTGGCGGGGTCAGATCGCCCACGACTTCGCCGTCGCCTTGGCCGACCGAGCCCGCGCGGGGGTGCGCGTGCGACTGCTGCTCGACGGCTTCGGCGCCAAGGAGATCGAGCGGCGGCTGCTGGACCTCATGAGTGCCGCGGGCGTGCAGGTGGCCTGGTTCCGCAAACCCGTGTGGCTGTCACCGTTCAAACAGAACCACCGTTGCCACCGCAAGGCCCTCATCGTCGACGAACACACCGCCTTCACCGGGGGCGTCGGCATCGCGGAGGAATGGAGCGGCAATGCCCGCAACCCTGCCGAGTGGCGCGACACCCACGTCCAGGTGCGCGGCCCGGCCGTGGACGGCATCGCCGCCGCGTTCGCGCAGAACTGGGCCGAGTGTCATGACGAACTCTTCGATGACCGCGACCGTTTCACGGAACACCAGCAGGCCGGCTCGTCGGTGGTGCAGGTCGTGCGCGGCTCCGCAAGCATCGGCTGGCAGGACATGCAAACCCTCATCCGGGTCATGCTCACCTCCGCCGAGGAACGCTTCCGGCTGGCCACCGCCTACTTCGCCCCTGACGCCTACTTCATCGACCTGCTGTGCCAGACCGCACGTCGCGGCGTGCAGGTCGAGATCCTGCTGCCCGGCCCCCACACCGACCAGCGCGCCTGCCAGCTCGCCGGTCAACACCACTACACGCGTCTGCTGCAGGCCGGCGTGCACATTCGCCAGTACCAGCCGACCATGATGCACGCCAAGATCATCACCGTGGACTCGGTCGCCTCTCTCATCGGATCCACCAATTTCAACCGCCGGTCCATGGACCACGACGAAGAAGTGATGCTCGCCGTCCTGGACGAGGAGTTCACTGCCTCCCTCGACCGCGACTACGAGGCGGACCTGCGCCACAGCGTGGGCATCGAGCTCACTCGATGGAGACGACGGGCAGTGCTGCAACGCGCCAAGGAAGCCGCCGTCACCCCGATCCGGCGCTTCCTGTGAGCCGACCGGCACCCTGGCACAAGGGCGAACCGCAGGATCCGCGCGAGCCGGCCAGCGCCGCACGGGCGGCGTTGAGGGCGGGGCGCGTACAAGAAACCGGCCTCGTGGTACAGGAGTCCGGAAAGAGAAGGCCCCGCCCCTGCCCGGCCCTGAGCCGCTCTCCGCATCCAGGTATCGAAGCCACTGTTACATCTCCCCAGGGTCAGGCTACGAACGCAAGCCGACGCTGAAAGGCAACGGGAGGTCCGTACGGGCGTGGTCGGGGCTGCGACGGATCAGCTCGGCGGTGGTCGCTTTCTACCTGGCCACTTCGGTAGCCGCGTCCCGGTCGCCGGCCACTGCGTCCGCGAGTCGCGCCGCGGAACCTCCGCACGCCGCCGCAGCCCGGCCGGGCGCACGGCCGCCGGTAAGGCCGGGGGCGGGGACACGGCAGGAGGTCGCGCGGGTTCCCTCGCGCGTGCGTGTCCCGCCCCCGACTGCAACACGCCTACCCTGCTGCCGTTTGGGACACCTACGGGCCGTACGGCCCCCTACGTACCAGGTCGCCTCACGTCCGGCATGCGCACGGGGTCCGGCCGTCATATCGGTCGGACCCCGTGATGAAGGCGCACTGCGGGTCAGATCACCATCGGTACCAACGACCTCGGCCGCCACCGGCGGTGGTGGAGCGCATGACGAAGCCGAGAAGCCACAGCACCAGGACGGCGACGGCGACCCACCAGAGGATCTTGATGGCGAAGCCGGCACCGAAGAGGAGCAGTGCAAGAAGCAGAACAAGCAGGCACTGAGTCTCGTCTCAACCGCTCATCGGCCTTCTCGCCCGCCACCATGCCGACGATTTCCCGTCCATGGCCGTCGCCCAGGTCGCCACCAGGCCCGCACCCGCGGGTCCCCGGCGGACACGGGAACGTGCCGACGGCTCTGTTCACCACACGGTGGCTGAGAGAGGCGAGGGACCGTGGCCCCCTGTGGCCGTCCGCCGGCCAGAGCGGCTGCTCGAAAAGCGAGCCGGGCATGCGCACAGTGAGGGCCAGAGTGTCCCGTGCCGCAGGCACTTGGTGCGGTACGCGACACACGCGGCCGGGTGGTGTCGCACCGTGGTGCCGGATGAGACGGCCGGAGGACGGGGGTGAGAGCGTCCGCATCATGGATGGTGCAGACGGTCACCCTCGCAAGAGCGAGGCACTACACCCGATATCTCCCCCGCTCCGCAGGACGCCCGGCTGCCGTCCGGCCGCCGGGGCCCCCGACCGTCAGACGGTGCTGAGCATGCCTTCACGCAGGCGGGCCAGGAGACGGGAGATCAGCCGGGAGACGTGCATCTGGGAGACACCGAGACGTTCACCGATCTGGGCCTGGGTGAGTTCCTCCACGAACCGCCAGTGGATGATCTTGCGGTCGCGTTCGTCGAGTTCGGCGAGCATCGGGGCGAGGGCGTGGAAGTCCTCGATCAGGCCGAGGGCGGCGTCCTCGTCGCCGATGAAGTCCGCCAGCGCGGCCTCGCCGTCCTCGCTGCCGTTGATCGCCGCGTCCAGGGAGGCGGACTTGTAGCCGTTGGAGGCCAATTGGGCCTCGACGACCTCGTCCTCCGGAAGGCTCATCAGCTCGGAAAGCTCTTTGGTGGTCGGTGTCCGGCCCAGTCGGCTGCGCAGTTCCTCGCTGGCGCGGGCGAGTTGGACGCGGGCTTCCTGGAGCCGGCGCGGGACATGTACGGCCCAGGAGGTATCGCGGAAGAACCGCTTGATCTCGCCGACGATGTACGGCACGGCGAAGGAGGTGAACTCGACCTCGCGGGTCAGCTCGAAGCGGTCGATCGCCTTGATGAGGCCGATCATGCCGACCTGGACGATGTCCTCCATCTCCTCCGGCCCGCGGCTGCGGAACCGGCCGGCCGCGTAGCGGACCAGGGACATGTTCATCTCGATCAGCGTGTTGCGCGCGTACTGATACTCGGGCGTTCCCTCCTCCAGGACGGCCAGCCGGTCGAAGAACGGCTTCGACAGCTCCCGCGCGTCCTTCGGCGCGACCTTGGAAGGGTCCGTGATCTCCGGCACATCCACCGTCTGCTCGGCGGTCGGCACGGTCGTCGTCGGCATCATGGCGCCCTCCCAGTCGATCAGCCTCGTCCTCGCCGGTCCATCGTCCGGCAGGCACGCGCCTACCCCGTGCGCCGACCGGCATTCCTCGAACTGTTGTCAGTCCCTGCCGGACTCTCCATGGCTGCGTACGATTTCCTTCATCTTGGCGACCGCGAAACCCCAGCCCTGCTCGACGGTCGGCTTGGCCGGGACGGCGACCTCGTCGGGGTTGGTGAGGACGTCCAGCAGGACCGGGCCCGGACTGTCCAAGGCGCGTCGCACGGCACCCTCCACGTCGGCCGGGTCGGTCACACGGATGCCGGTGATGCCCATGGCTTCGGCTACGGCGGCGAAGTCGGGGTTGTCGAGCACGGTGCCGAACTCGGGCAGGCCGGACTGCTCCTGTTCGAGTTTCACCATGCCCAGCCGGCGGTTGTCGAAGACGACGAGCTTGACGGGAAGGCGGTACGTCTTCAGGGTCATGAGGTCGCCGAGGAGCATGCTCAGTCCGCCGTCGCCGCAGAAGGCCACGACCTGGCGCTCGCGGTCCAGGCACTGGGCGCCCAGGGCCTGGGGCATGGCGTTGGCCATCGAGCCGAGGTTGTAGGAGCCGATGAGGCGCCGCTCGCCGCGCATCTCGACGAAGCGCGAGAGCCACACGGTGGCCATGCCCGTGTCAGAGGTGAAGACGGCGTCATCGGCCGCGATCCGGTCGACGGCCGCGGCCAGCGCCTCGGGGCGGATGTCATGGGCGCGGTTGTCCAGCGCGGAGCGGATACGGCCCACCACGCCCTTGTCGTGCGACGGATCGGCGAGCCGGGCCTGACCGGTGCGCCACTGGTCGAAGCGTTCACGCGCCTTCTCCAGGTGCGAGCGGTCACGTGCGCCCTCGAACCCGGCGGACGCGGCGGCGAGGTCGTCCAGGAGGTCGCGTACGGTGGCGCCGGTGTCTCCCACGAGCCCGACGTCGACCGGTACCCGGCGTCCGATATGGGTGGCCTCGGTGTCCACCTGGATCACGGTCCGGCCCTGGGGATACCAGTCCCGGTAGGGGAAGTCCGTGCCGAGCAGCAGCAGGGTGTCCGCGTCCTGGAGGGCCGCAGCGGCGGCGGGGTTGCCGATCAGCCCCGTCTGGCCGACCTGGAAGGGGTTGTCGTCGCCTTCGAATCCCGCCTTGGCCTTCAGGGTGAGCACCATCGGTGCGGCCAGGCGGTCGGCGAGGGTGAGGACGTCCTCGCGAGCGGCGCGGGCGCCCTCACCGACGAGCAGGGTGACCCGTTCGGAGCGGTCGAGGAGTTCCGCGGCGCGGTGGACGGCCGACCCGTCCGGCCGGCTCACCGGGGCGTTCAGGGACAACCGGGCCGGCCGGTCGGCGGTCAGTTCCCGCTCGCCCAGGTCACCCGGCACCGTGAGAACGGCGACACCCCTGCGGCCCAGTGCGTGACGCACCGCCGTCTCCAGCATCTGCGGAAGCTGGTCGGAAGAGGTGATGGTCGCGCGGAACACGGCCACGTCCCTGAAGAGGGCGTCGTTGTCCACCTCCTGGAAGTAGTCGCTGCCGAGTTCCGCGAGCGGCACCTGGCCGGCGATGGCCAGGACCGGGGCGTGGCTCTTGGCCGCGTCGTACAGCCCGTTGAGGAGGTGGACGGAACCGGGTCCGACCGTACCCATGCACACGCCGAGGGTGCCGGTGAGCTGCGACTGGGCGCTCGCGGCGAAAGCCGCCGCCTCCTCGTGCCGGCAGCCCACCCATTCCAGGCCCTCGGTGGTGCGGATGGCGTCGGTCAGGGGATTGAGCGCGTCTCCCACGACGCCGAACACCTGGCGCACGCCGAGCTCGCTCAACGCGTCCACGATGACGCGGGCAACAGTACGGGTCACGTAGTCCTCCAGGTCACACGGTGAAACGGTCGGGGTCGGCGGCCTGCCAGTCGGCCGCCCAGGAGGCGGGCGGCTCGGCGAGCAGCTGCCCTGGCGCAAGCCACTCGTACAGCTCCTCGAAGGAGCGCTCGGTGCAGGGGTCGACGCGCCGACGGAGCATGTGCGGACGCAGTTCCGCGGGATCGGTGACCCCCATGGACGCCATGATCTGCAACGCGCTGGCCACGGTCGCTTGCTGGAAACGCTGGACGCGCGTCGTCTTGTCACCTACGTCGAGGGCGCGGGCACGCCGTGGGTCCTGGGTCGTGACACCCGTGGGGCAGGTGTTGGTATGGCACCTCTGCGCTTGGATGCACCCGACGGCGAACATCATCGCCCGCGCAGCGTTGCCGTAGTCGGCGC
Organism: Streptomyces sp. NPDC007157; assembly: GCF_040634235.1. Classification (NCBI taxonomy): domain Bacteria; kingdom Bacillati; phylum Actinomycetota; class Actinomycetes; order Kitasatosporales; family Streptomycetaceae; genus Streptomyces; species Streptomyces sp. NPDC007157. The sequence goes on along the minus strand of NZ_JBEYFE010000015.1, from coordinate 90,231 downwards.
CCTGCACCATGCGTTTGACCAGGTCAGTACCAGTGGCGATCTTGCCGCTCGCCCCGATCCTGATCCGATCGCGCAGGCCCACGCCCACGAGGGCGTTGTGAACGGTGTGCAAACCCTCGGTGAGCGGGGTGCCCACATGGTCCGCGAACTCCAGCGGCGCCGCACCGGTCCCACCCTCGCCGCCGTCCACCACGATGAAATCAGGCGCAGTGCCCTCCTCCAGCATGGCCTTGCACACGGCCAGGAACTGCCGGCGGGAGCCCACACACAGCTTGAACCCGGCAGGCTTGCCACCGGACAACTCGCGCATGCGAGCGATGAAGCGCACGAGTTCGCGCGGGGTGGAGAACACGCGGTGGTACGGCGGGGAGACGACCGTCCGCCCCTCGGGCACGTCGCGGACCCGGGCTATCTCGGCGTTCACCTTGGCTCCCGGCAGAACACCGCCGATGCCGGGCTTCGCGCCCTGCGACAGTTTCAGGGACACACACCTGACGTGATCGTGTGCGGCCTTGTCGGCGAACTCGGCCGCGTCGAAATCGCCTTCCACGGTACGGCAGCCGAAGTACCCTGTGCCGATCTCCCAAACGAGGTCGCCTCCCGGACGGAGGTGATACTCGGACAGCCCGCCCTCACCGGTGTCCTGGGCGAAACCCCCGGCCGCGGCACCCCCGTTGAGCGCGAGGACCGCATTGGCGGAGAGCGAGCCGAAGCTCATCGCCGAGACGTTCAGCAGTGCCATGTCGTACGGACGGCTGCAGTCCGGGCCGCCGATCCTCACGCGCGGCGGGTCCTTCGGCACCGGGCACGGCGCCATCGACGGGACCAGGAACTCGTAACCGGGCTGGTACACGTCCCGCTCGGTGCCGTACGGCTCCTCCGCGTCGGTGCCCTTGGCGCGCTCGTAGACGATGCTGCGCACATCCCGGTCGAAGGGGCGCCCGTCATAGTTCCGCTCGATGAAGTACTGCTGCAGCTCCGGGCGTACGCGCTCCAGGAGGTAGCGGGCATGGCCGAGGACGGGATAGTTGCGCAGCACCGAGTGCCGCCGCTGCACCAGGTCCCAGGCGCCCAGCACCCCCGTGCACATGAGCGGAACGGCCGCGAACCACCAGTAGGGCGAGATCCAGAGCGCCGCGGCCAAAGCCCCGAGAGCGGCCACGAGAGTCAGGAGGACGATTCCAATGCGTGTCACACCTGGCGTGTTGCCCGGTTATCGATCGCCATGCGCGACAGCCGGGCACTGGACGCTCCCAGTCGCCGTGGCCGCCGGACGGGCCGGGAGCCCCCGGCCACGCTCGTCAGGGTGGTGGACCGCATGGGCTTCTCCAACGCCCGCGCCCTCAGCGCCGAGTCCACACGGGAACACGCCATCAGTCCCAGCCCGTACCGCATGGGCAAGACCCGGGCGGCAACCTGACCTCCTACTCGGCGCGGAGATGGGACCGAACCGAGGTTTCGACGGTCGTCGGGCCGGCAGCCCGGCTGGCCTCCAGCAGGTCAGCAGCACAACACCAGCTCAGGCACTGTTTTCCGGCTCATTACTCCGCGTGCGTGCGCCGAGAGCGTCAGGCGGGCGTCAAGAGCAACAGTCCATTCCTCCTCGTCACTCGCGACCGGCATTCGGGACTTCACGGACAGCTTCACCACCAGGATGTCGAGCAGTCGCAGCAGGAAAGACGAGCCTTCCATGCATGCCGGAATCCGGTTGGGGTACTCGACGCGATTCGGGCTTGAAACAGAGGAGGGACATGCTTGAACAGAGGAGGGACATTGTCGCCGCTGCCAGCAGGGAAAGTGTTCCCCCGTCCGGGCATCCGGCGCGTTCTGGCGCCCTGCTCGACGGAACGCTGGAAAACCTGCGGGCGTCCGCCATCGCGATCGATGACGATGGCCTCATCGTCGCGGTCAACAGCGCGGCCCAAAGCCTGCTGGGCAGGGAAGCCTCAGAACTCGTCGGTCAGGACTTCCACGACCTGCTGCACCGGGACAGATACGGGCACTCGGTACCGCGCACGCGCAGCCTGATGAGGAAGGCCATCCTCACGGGGGACACCAGACATGGCGACGCCGAGTGGTTCGCCTGCGGGGACGGCACTCTCGTCCAGTTGTCCTGGCTGGTCACGCCCTACTCACCCGGTCCGGGCGGGACAGGTGCGCTGGCGATGCTGTACGAGCCGAAGCCAGGGGACGTGCGCCACACCGACGGCGGGCACTCCGCACCGCTGACGGAACTGGACCGCCTGTCCCTGCTGGCGGAGACGACCACGCAGCTCACATCCACCCTGGACGCGGACGAGGCGCTGCACCGACTGGCGGCCCTGACCGTGCCCCGGCTCGCGGACTGGGCCGTGTTCGACCTGCTCACCGAACGTGACGAAGTACGACGCGTTCTCGTGATGGAGCACAAGGACGGCATTCTCGTCGAGCGGGACGACCTGCAGGGCCCGATGCCTCCCGTGCCGGCAGAGTCACCGATGCCCCTGTCACGGGCCCTGCGCGGCGCCGCCTCCTCCCTCGCCGGCCCCGCCACCTACCAAGGTCCGCCCGACTCCGGCATAGCGGTCGAGCAGCAGCGCCTGTTCACCGCGACAGGTATGCACTCCGCCGTCATCGCACCGATTCGCGGACTGCGGGACGTACTCGGCGCCCTGACCCTGGGCCGCGCCCAGCGTCATGACGCCTTCACCCCTGCCGACCTGCCGCTGCTGGAGGACCTCACCCGCCGGGCGGGCCTGGCGCTGGACAACGCACGCCTGTACCAGCGCCAGCGCAAAGTCGCCGAGACCATGCAACGCCACCTGCTGCCCCAGCTGCCCGTCCTGCCCGGGCTGGAGATGACCGCGCGCTACGTACCCGCTCCGGACGCCTCATCCGTGGGCGGTGACTGGTACGACGCCTTCGCTCTGGCCGCCCACGCCCACGCACTGGCCATCGGCGACGTCGTCGGACACGATCTCGACGCCGCAGCCGGCATGGCACAGGTCCGCAACATGCTGCGCGCCTTCGCCTGGTCCCACCCCGAGGCCGCACCCAGCGCCGTCGTCACACGGCTCGACGATGCCGTGATGCACATAGCCGAGGTACCCATGGCCACCATGATCCTCGCCAGGCTCACCCTCGGGAATGACACACTGTGGCGCCTACGCTGGACGAACGCCGGCCACCCGCCGCCCCTGCTCATCACCCACGACGGTCAGACCCGCTACCTCGACGAGGCTCACGGCATACTCCTCGGAACCGGAGTCACCAGACCTCGCCCCGACGCCGTCACCGTCCTGCCACCCCAGGCCACGCTCCTGCTCTACACCGACGGACTGGTCGAATCCCCGCACCACTCCATCGATCACGGGCTTGACCGGCTGCGCCGACACGCGGCCTCCCTCGCCCACCGCCCCCTCGACTCCTTCTGCGACTTGCTGCTGGACCAGGTCCGCCCCAGCGACAACGATGACGACGTCGCCATGATCGCGCTGCGCACACCCCCTCCCGTAGGACCCGCCTGACTCGCGCGCGAGTCAGATCGAGTGGGCTGAACGGGAGACTGTCGAAGCTCCCGAGCCGGTGGGCTGAGGCTTCGAACGCCTCTCTCCGCCGCGCGAGAACTTCGCGCTGTACGTGCCCCGCACTGCCCCGCCGGTGATCGGGGCCAGAACGCGGTGTCCGCGTGACGGTTCGCCGCGGAAGACGGGCGCCGTGGGCTTGTAGGTCGGGCCCGATCCGCACGACCACACATCCGTCGTCCGTCCAGGCGCGCCCCGTCGGACGACTTACGCGAAGCCCTGCTCTACAAATGGGCCATCGCCTACATCGCAGGCAGCGACGGCAAGGAGCCACTCCTACTGGGGCCCAGAGTCATCCACATGTCGTCCGACGCCTTCATGACCGACGCGTGCAGCCCACCTCGACGGCAGCGCGGTCGCCCGGTTCTGGACGGCATCCGCCGACGGACCTTGCGGACCCGGCATCGCGTTGCCGGCGGGCCTCAGCGGTGGGTGAGCATACCTTCACGCAGGCGGCTCAGGGTCCGTGACAGGAGTCGGGAGACGTGCATCTGGGACACGCCCAGGTGTTCGCCGATCTGGGCCTGGGTGAGTTCTTCCACGAACCGCATGTGGATGATCTGCCGGTCCCGCTCATCGAGTTCGGCGAGCAGCGGGGCCAGGGTGTGGAAGTCCTCCACCAGTTCCAGCGCCTGGTCTTCGGCACCGATGAAGTCCTGCAGGGCGCTCTCGCCGTCTTCGCTCCCGCCGATCGCGGCGTCCAGAGAGGAGGAGTTGTAGCCGTTGGCGGCCAGACGAGCCTCCCGCACCTCTTCCTCGGACAGGCTCATCAGCTCCGACAGCTCCTGGACCGTGGGCGTGCGGCCGAGCCGGCTTCCCAGTTCCTCGGTGGCGCGGGCGAGTTCGACGCGGGCTTCCTGCAGCCGGCGCGGCACGTGCACGGCCCAGGTGGTGTCGCGGAAGAACCGCTTGATCTCGCCCACGATGTAGGGGATCGCGAACGAGGTGAACTCCACTTCGCGCGTCAGCTCGAACCGGTCGATGGCCTTGATCAGGCCGATCATGCCGACCTGGACGATGTCCTCCATCTCCTCCGCGCCGCGGCTGCGGAAACGGCCGGCCGCGTAGCGGACCAGGGACATGTTCATCTCGATCAGCGTTCCGCGGGCGTAGCTGTACTCGGGGGTGCCCTCTTCCAGGACCGTCAGTTGTTCGAAGAAGAGCCGGGAGAGCTGGCGAGCGTCCTTGGGCGCCACCCGGGAGGGGTCGGCGACCTCCGGCAGCTCGCTCGTTCGTGCGTCCAGTGCCGCCGGAATGGTCATGACCGCCATGCTGTGCCCTCCCGAAGTTCGAGCCCGACCGCTTCCGCCAGCAAAAACGGCCGACGGCACAGCGCATACCCGGTACTCCCCTACCTATACCTGTGCTGTGTTGAGCGGCCCGCCACTGCTCGCCCCCCTCGAAGCCTCGGCCCGCCCGTTCGCCGCCCAGACACTGCCCGACACCCGCGACTTCGCCGTGTCCCAGGCGCGGTCCCTGGGCGTGTCCGGCGTGAGCCTGGGAGATCTGGAACTCGCGGTGGCGGAGCTGACCACCAACAGCGTCATCCACGGCGACGGCTCGGGGACACTGCGGATCTGGGCCGAGAGCGACCGGATCGTCTGCGAGGTCCACGACGGCGGACGGCTGACCGATCCCCTAGCCGGCCGCCGCCCGCCCAATCCCACGCAGCCCGGCGGCCGTGCCTGTACGGGTCCCGGTGAGGCGAGCTGGTGGAGCTCATGCGACCGAGCAGGTGTCCTCCCGTAGTGGCGCCCATGCTGACTCACGTTTAGGGGGAGGGCGAGCTCAGGGAGCGAGGGACGGCGACGGGCCGCCTCCTGGAGGCGGCCCGTGGATCTCGCCCGCGTCCTGTGGCAGGCGGAGGCCGTCCCGGTGAGGAGAGGATCGGCTGTCCCGACGCGGGACAGAGCAGTCGCAGACGCGTAGGTGGGAGCGAGCCATGACCAGGCAGACCAGCGGGCCACCCACCTGACGCTCCGCCGGAAGCAGCGACACCATCTCCCTGGACGCGACCTCGGCCACCCCGCACGCAACCAACAGGAACCGAAGAAGCGGAGGTCAGGAGCCTTTTCCAGCACGCTCAAGGATCGCCACGCACTCCACATGATGCGTCATCGGAAACAGATCGAACGCCCGCAGTGTGCGTACCCGGTACCCGCCGTCCCGGAAGTACGCCAGGTCGCGGGCCAGTGCCGCCGGGTCGCAGGCGACGTAGGCGATTCTGCGGGCGGCCAGGGACACCAGGTGCTCCACCGTCTTGCGGCCCGCGCCCGCGCGGGGCGGGTCGAGGACGATGAGGTCGACCTCGGTGATGCCGGTGCGCGGGAGGACCGACTCGACCTTGCCCTGCTCGACACGGACCCGCGGGAAGCCGGCGAGGTTGTGGCGGGCGTCCTCCACCGCTCGCTTGCCGGACTCGATGCCCAGCACCGCGCCCTTCTCGCCGAGGCGGTCGGCGAGGGCGCCGGCGAACAGGCCGACACCGCAGTAGAGGTCCAGCGCCATCTCGCCCTTGCGCGGCAGCAGGCCCTGCATCACCGCCGTCACCAGGGTGTCCGCCGCCTTCGGGTGGACCTGCCAGAAGCCGCCGTTGCCCACGCGGTGGGTGCGGCCGTCGGCCCGTTCGCGGACGAAGGCACGGCCGTGGACGCGGTGGATGCCACCGTCGTTCTCGTCCACCCGCAGGACGGACACCGGCTTGTCGAGTTCGACGAGGGGCAGGCGGGCGCCGGGGCGGGGCTCCAGGATCACCATGCGGTCCTGGGAACCGGTCGCGGCGATCGCGTCCACCGCCACCATGCCCGACCAGTCGCGCTCCTCGATGCCGAGTTCGCTGACGCCCGGCGCCGCGATCATGCAGTGCTCGATCGGCTCCACCTCGTGCGAGCGGTGCCGGCGCAGTCCCGCGTTGCCGTCGGCGTCGACCGCGTACTGCACGCGCGTGCGCCACTGCGGCACCTCGCCCGCCGGCAGCTTGTCGCCCTCGGCGGGCATCACCGTGCCGTCCCAGCCCACCTCCTCCGGCGTCAGGCCGGCCAGCCGCCGCAGCTGCTCGGCGATCACCTCGCCCTTGAGCCGACGCTGGGCGCCCGGCTTGGCGTGCTGCCAGTCGCAGCCGCCGCAGCGGCCGGGGCCGGCGTAGGGGCAGGGGGCCTCGACGCGGTCCTTGGACGCGTCCAAGATGTCGACCGCGTCGGCGCGCAGGAAGCGGGCCCCCTCCTCGCCCTCGGTCACCCGGGCCACCACCCGCTCGCCGGGCAGCGCGTGCCGGACGAACAGCACCTGGCCCTCGGCGGTGCGGGCGATGCAGTGCCCGCCGTGCGCGACCGGGCCCACCTCTACCTCGTACTCCGTCCCCACCAGAGATTTCTTCGGTTCTGCCTGCATGGCGGGGTGACTCCAGATCAACGAGAGGGGGCTCGACCGCGCATGGGCCGACGACAGCCCACCAGTCTACGTGCTCGCCGAGACCTCCCGCCGACACACGGTTGCCGAAGGCACCTGCCCCACACGCACGCGCACGGGGCCCCACACAAACGGGGCCTCAGACACGCGAGGTCCCGACACACGGGGGCCCCAGACACGACGCCCTCACTCACGACGCCCCCCTCACGGCGCCCCCACACAAGGCGCCCCCCACACAGGGCGCCCCCTCGCGGTCACCCCCCGCTGTGCTCCTTCGGCCGGTGTTCGGCCGGCCCGCGCCGGACCGCGCCCGGTGCGTTCCAGTCCTGCCGCTTGCGGGCCCGGTTCCTGGCCGCCTCCGAGGACACCAGCTGGTAGGGCACCGAGGTCACCATGACACCGGGTGTGAACAGCAGCCGGCCCTTGAGGCGCAGGGCGCTCTGGTTGTGCAGCAGATGCTCGTACCAGTGGCCGACCACGTACTCCGGGATGATCACGGAGACGGCGTCCCGCGGGGACTGGGCGCGCAGGCCCTTGACGTACTCGATGATCGGCCGGGTGATCTCGCGGTAGGGCGAGTCGAGGACCTTCAGCGGGACGTCTATCCCGCGCCGCTCCCACTCCTCGCGCAGCGCCTTCGTCTCGGCCGGGTCGACGTTGACGGTGAGCGCCTCCAGGGTGTCCGAGCGCATCAGCTTGGCGTAGGCGAGGGCGCGCAGGGTGGGGCGGTGGATCTTGGAGATCAGGACGACCGAGTGCACGCGGGACGGCCGTACCAGGTCGTCGTCCGGCTCCTCGGGGGCCGAGATCTCCTCGGAGACCCGGTCGTAGTGCTTACGGATCGCGGTCATCGTCGCGTAGAAGATGCACATGCCGAGCAGCGCCACCCAGGCGCCGTGCGTGAACTTCGTGACCAGGACGACGACCAGCACCAGGCCGGTGAAGAAGGCGCCGAAGGTGTTGATCGCGCGGGAGCGGATCATGTGGCTGCGCTTGGCCGGGTCCTTCTCGGTCGCCAGGTGGCGGTTCCAGTGCCGGACCATGCCGGTCTGGCTGAGCGTGAAGGAGACGAACACTCCGACGATGTAGAGCTGGATGAGGCGGGTCGAGTCGGCGCCGTAGATCACCGTCAGCAGGGCGGCGGCGCCGGCGAGCAGCACGATGCCGTTGGAGAAGGCGAGGCGGTCGCCGCGGGTGTGCAGCTGGCGCGGCAGGTAGCGGTCCTGGGCGAGGATCGAGCCGAGGAGCGGGAAGCCGTTGTACGCCGTGTTCGCCGCCAGGAAGAGGACCAGGGCGGTGGCCGCGGCGAGCACGATGAACAGGAAGCTGCCCTTGCCGAAGACGGCCTCGGCGACCTGGGAGATCACCGGGTTCTGGACGTAGCCGGAGCCGATCGCGACGCCGTTGTGGAGCAGGTCGGTGGCCGGGTTCTCGGCCATGCGGACCTTGGTGACCATGGCGAGCGCGATGATGCCGCAGAACATGGTGACCGCCAGCAGCCCCATCGCGGCCAGCGTGCTCGCCGCGTTCTTCGACTTCGGCTTGCGGAAGGCCGGGACGCCGTTGGAGATCGCCTCGACACCGGTGAGCGCGGCACAGCCGGAGGAGAAGGCGCGCAGGAGGAGGAAGACCAGGGCGAAGCCCGCCAGGCCCTGGTGCTCGGCCTTGATGTGATAGGCCGCGGTCGGCGCGCGCATCGTGTCGCCGAGGACCAGGCCCCGGAACGCACCCCACACGATCATGATGAAGACGCCACCGACGAACACGTACGTCGGGATCGCGAAGAGCTTGCCGGACTCCTTCACGCCGCGCAGGTTCATCAGCGTCAGCAGCACGATCACGGTGACCGCGCAGAGCACCTTGTGCTCGACCACGAAGGGGATCGCCGAGCCGAGGTTCTCGATGCCGGAGGCGATGGAGACGGCGACGGTCAGGACGTAGTCGACGAGCAGCGCGCTGGCGACGGTGAGGCCGGCCTTGGGGCCGAGGTTGGTGGTGGCGACCTCGTAGTCGCCGCCGCCGCTCGGGTAGGCGTGCACGTTCTGCCGGTAGGAGGCGACCACCGTGAACATCAGCACGACGACCGCGACGGCGATCCAGGGGCTGAAGTGGTACGCCGACACGCCCGCGATGGACAGGACCAGCAGGACCTCCCCCGGCGCGTAGGCGACGGAGGACAGCGGGTCGGAGGCGAAGACGGGGAGTGCGATGCGCTTCGGCAGGAGCGTTTCGCCCAGCCGGTCACTGCGCAGAGCGCGCCCGATCAGGATCCGTTTGGGCACGTCGGTCAGTTTGGACACGAGAGAGGATCGTAGGCCTTCCACCTGGCAGGCCTCCAGCCGAAGTACGGGATCTGCCTCCCGAGTGAAAAAAGTGACGGCTGGAACTGCGGATTCCGCAGCTTACGTCCGATCCGTGCCTAGATGACAGACCCCGCCCGTCGTCGCACTTCGGAGGTCCCATGCCCGCGACCGCAGAATTGATCGGTGCCACGGTGACCCTCGTCGGCCTCGGAATCCTCACTGCCTGGAGCGTGCGCAGCATCACTCGCCGATGAGCATGACCGAGGGGTGCCCAGCCCGGACGGTGCGTGTGTAGCTTGGGCCTCGGTCTGAGACCCTGATGGGGCTGAGCAGTAACTTTTGGACACCGGAAGGACGGTCGTGCACATCGTCATCATGGGCTGCGGCAGAGTGGGTTCCGCTCTCGCCCAGACCCTGGAGCAACAGGGGCACACGGTCGCCGTGATCGACCAGGACCCCACCGCCTTCCGCAGGCTGGGCCCGGGATTCGGCGGTCGCCGGGTCACCGGGGTCGGCTTCGACCAGGACACCCTGCGCGAAGCGGGCATCGAGGAGGCGGGCGCCTTCGCCGCCGTCTCCAGCGGCGACAACTCGAACATCATCTCGGCCCGGGTGGCCCGCGAGATGTTCGGTGTGGAGAACGTCGCGGCCCGCATCTACGACCCGCGCCGTGCCGAGGTCTACCAGCGCCTCGGCATCCCGACCGTCGCCACGGTCCGCTGGACCGCCGACCAGATGCTGCGCCGACTGCTGCCCTCGGGCGCGGAGCCGCTGTGGCGGGACCCCACCGGCGGGGTCCAGCTCGCCGAGGTGCACGCCTCCCCGAAGTGGGTCGGCCACAAGATCAGCACGCTGCAGGAGGAGACCGGCGTCCGGGTCGCGTTCCTCACCCGGCTCGGTGAGGCGATGCTGCCCACCTCGCAGACGGTGCTGCAGGAGGGCGACCTGGTGCATGTGATGATGCGCACGGACGACGTCGACAAGGTCGAGGCCGCCTTCGCCGGGGGTCCGGAAGAGGAGAGCGGTCACTGATGAGGGTCGCCATTGCCGGAGCCGGCGCCGTCGGCCGCTCGATCGCGGGCGAGCTGCTGGAGAACGGCCACGAGGTCCTGCTGATCGACAAGGCCCCGACCGCCATCTCGGTGGAGCGGGTCCCGCAGGCGGAGTGGCTGCTCGCCGACGCCTGTGAGATCACCTCCCTGGACGAGGCGGCGCTGCAGCGCTGCAACGTCGTGATCGCCGCGACGGGCGACGACAAGGTGAACCTGGTCGTCTCGCTCCTCGCGAAGACGGAGTACGGCGTTCCGCGCGTCGTCGCACGGGTCAACAACCCCAAGAACGAGTGGCTGTTCAACGAGGCCTGGGGGGTGGACGTGGCCGTATCGACGCCCCGTCTGATGTCCGCCCTGGTCGAGGAGGCGGTGAGCGTCGGCGACCTGGTCCGGCTGCTCCGCTTCAGCCACGGCGACGCCAACCTGGTGGAGCTGACCCTGCCCGAGGAGTCGGCCCTGGCCGGCACCCAGGTCGGCGACGTGGAGTGGCCCGAGGACACCTCGCTGGTCACGATCATCCGCGGCACCCGGGTCCTCACCCCCTCCCGCGAGGACTCCCTGGAGGCCGGCGACGAACTCCTGTTCGTGGCGGCCCAGGCCCGCGAGGAACAGCTGGAGGACCTGCTGTCGGTTCGGCGGGAAGACGTCTGACGCAGCGCAGGAAGAAGGGCGCCCTCCGTCACGGAGGGCGCCCTTCTGTCGTACGCGTGCGGCCGTCTACTTGCGGTGGCGTCCGCCGGTGGGCTCACCGCTCTCCGCGGCCAGCGCGGCCTTGCGCTCCTCCTCGGCCTTCTCCTCCGCCTCCATCTCGGCGAAGACGTCGATCGGCGCCGGCGCCTTCGCCAGGAAGACCCAGGTGAGCCAGACCGCGAGCAGGAACGGCGGGATCTTCAGGGCGACCAGCACCCAGCCGAGCTGGGCCGTGTTGGCCCACCAGTAGAGCGGGAAGAGGATCGCGCACTTGGCGAGCAGGATCAGGCCCCAGGCCCAGCTGGCCTTGGCGTACGCCTTCTTGCGGCCGGGGTTGCGGGTGCGCCAGGAGAGGTTCTCCTTGAAGACCGGGCCGAGGATCAGGCCGATCAGCGGCACCCCGCACAGCGTGGTGACGATGTAGGCCACCGCCAGGCCCAGCGTGTAGAGCATGCCGGGCAGGTAGAAGTCCTTGGCGTTGCCGGTCATCATCGCGAAGACGACACCGAAGGCGACGCCGAAGACTCCGCTGAAGGCGTGCTTGACCGTGTCCCTCATCGCCAGGCGGACCACGACCAGCACCACGGAGACCGCGAGGGCGGCGATCGCCGACCAGTGCAGGTCCTTGTTGATGGTGAAGATCGTGACGAACAGCAGGCCGGGCAGCACCGTCTCGACCATGCCGCGCACGCCGCCGAAGGCCTCGAACAGCGCGGCCTCGGTCACCGCCCGCGCATCGTCCTTGGCCTGAGTGTCTTCGGTCGGCTTGTCGAGCGACGTCACCGGCTACTCCCTACCGAGGGGTCTCAGTTCGTACTTGGGGTTGAAAAGCACCCGGCGGCCCCGGCTCAGCGAGATCCGGCCCGATGCGATCAGCCTGCGCCCCGGTTCTATGCCCACGATGGAGCGCCTGCCGAGCCACACCACGTCCAGCGCCGCGGAGCCGTCGAACAGCTCGGCTTCCAGGGCCGGAACTCCGGCGCGCGGCCGCAGGGTGACCGTGCGCAAGGTACCAGTAACGGTGACGATCTGCCGGTCCTGGCAGTCGCCGATCCGGATGCAGCCCGCCGTGTCGGCGTCCTCGCGCAGCTCCTCCGACTCCAGGTCCTCCTGCGACGAGGACAGCCGGCCCAGCATGCGCCGGAACCGGCCGGCCGGCTTTTCGGAACGAGGAACAGCACTCATGTCTGAAGCGTACCGGGGCTCACCGTCACTGCCGTAGTCCAGCTCACGCCCCGGCTCGTTTCCCGAACCGACCGCCCGGTTCACCTCTCGAACCGACGCCCGGTTCACTTCTCGAACCGGTACCCCATCCCCGGCTCCGTGATGAAGTGCTTGGGGTGCGAGGGGTCCGCCTCCAGCTTCCGGCGCAGCTGTGCCATGTACACGCGCAGATAGTTGGTCTCCGTCCCGTACGACGGCCCCCACACCTCCTGCAGCAGCTGCTTCTGGCTGACCAGCCGGCCGGTGTTGCGGACCAGCACCTCCAGCAGATGCCACTCGGTGGGGGTCAGCCGGACGTCCCGGCCGGCCCGGTTGACCTTCTTCGCGGCCAGGTCGACGGTGAACCCCTCGGTCTCCACCAGCACGTCGTCCTCGCCGCCCCCGGCGACCGGCTCGGCGCGGCGGACGGCGGCCCGCAGCCGGGCCAGCAGCTCGTCCATGCCGAAGGGCTTGGTGACATAGTCGTCGGCGCCCGCGTCGAGCGCCTCGACCTTCTCGTCGGAGGAGTGACGGGCGGACAGCACCAGGATCGGCACCCGGGTCCAGCCGCGCAGCCCCCTGATCACCTCGACGCCGTCCATGTCGGGCAGGCCGAGGTCGAGGACGACCACGTCGGGGTGGCGGGAGGCGGCCAGTTCGAGGGCGGTACGGCCGTCGGGGGCCGCGTCGACCTCGTACTTGCGCGCCTTGAGGTTGATCACGAGGGCGCGCACGATCTGCGGCTCGTCGTCGACCACGAGCACACGGGTCATGAGGCCTGCCTTTCCGGTTCTGCCGCGGCCTGTGCTGCTGCTTCCGCCACGGGTTCTGCTGCTGCGGTGACCGATCCTGCCGCGCGAAGGGTGAGGACCATGGTGAGGCCGCCACCGGGCGTGTCCTCGGCGTTGAGCGTGCCGCCCATCGCCTCGGTGAAGCCCCGGGCGACCGCGAGCCCCAGTCCGACCCCGGCGCCGCGCGGAGCGTCACCGTAGCGCTGGAAGGGCTCGAATATGCGCTCTTTGGCGTCGTCGGGCACGCCGGGCCCGCGGTCCACGATCCGCAGCTCCACGCGGTCCGCGATGGCGCTGGCGGACACGACGACCACAGGGCCGGTCCGGTCGGGCGGGCTGTACTTGACGGCGTTCTCGACCAGGTTGGCCACCGACCGCTCCAGGAGCCCGCCGTCGGCCTCGACCATGGGCAGGGTCTCGGGGACGTCCAGCTCGACGCTGCCCTCGTCCACCCCGACCAGCGCCATCGGGACCACCTCGTCGAGGTCGATCTCCCGGACGATCGGGGTGACGGTGCCGGTCTGCAGGCGGGACATGTCGAGCAGGTTGCCGACCAGGTGGTCGAGGCGGTCGGCGCCCTCCTCGATGCCCTGCAGCAGCTCGGCCTGGTCCTCCTCGGACCATGCCACGTCGTCGGAGCGCAGCGACGACACCGCCGCCTTGATCCCGGCGAGCGGGGTGCGCAGATCATGGCTGACGGCGGCCAGGAGGGCCGTCCGGATCCGGTTGCCCTCGGCGAGCGTGCGGGCCTGCTCGGCCTCCTCCTGGAGCCGCCTGCGGTCCAGTACGACGGCTGCCTGGGCGGCGAAGGCGGCGAGCACCCGGCGGTTCTCGGCGGGCAGCACCCGGCCGGTCAGCGCGAGGGCCATGTGGTCGCCTATGGGCACGTCGACGTCGGCGTCCTCGGGCCGCGCCAGGGCGGGTCCGACGCCGGCCCGGCCCGCGCAGCTCCACGGCTGGACGTCGCCCGCCCGCTCCAGAAGGGCGGCGGACTCCATGCCGAAGGTCTCCCGGACCCGTTCGAGCAGCTCCTCCAGGCTGGTCTCGCCGCGCAGCACGTTGCCGGCGAGGAAGGAGAGGATCTCCGACTCGGCGCGCAGCCGGGCGGCCTGGTGGGTGCGGCGGGCGGCGAGGTCCACGACCGAGGCGACGGACAGCGCGACCCCGAAGAAGATCACGATGGCCACGATGTTCTTCGGATCGGCGATGGTGAGCCGGTGCAGGGGCGGGGTGTAGAAGTAGTTCAGCAGCAGCGACCCGAAGGCCGCCGAGGCCAGCGCCGGGAAGAGCCCGCCGAGCAGCGCCGCCGCGACCGTGAGGGTCAGGAAGAGCAGCATGTCGTTGGCCAGGCCGAGGTCGACGGTGTTCAGCAGCACCGCCATGACGGCCGGGCCGGCCAGGCCGACCAGCCAGCCCGCGATGATCCGGCCGCGTCCGAGCCGGGCACCCCGGGCCACCGGCAGCCCGCGTCCCTTGGCCACCGCTTCGTGGGTGACGATGTGGACGTCCAGATCGGGTCCCGACTCGCGGGCGACCGTGGCGCCGACGCCGGGCCCGAGCACGTACTGCCAGGCCTTGCGGCGGGAGGAGCCGAGCACGATCTGGGTGGCGTTGACCCCGCGCGCGAAGTCGAGCAGGGCCGCGGGGATGTCCTCGCCGACGACCTGGTGGAAGGTGCCGCCGAGGTCCTCGACCAGGGTGCGCTGGACGGCGAGTTCCTTCGGGGAGGCCGAGGTCAGGCCGTCGCTGCGGGATATGTAGACGGCGAGGACCTCGCCGCCCGCGCCCTTCTCGGCGAGCCGCGCGGCCCGCCGGATCAGCGTGCGCCCCTCGGGCCCGCCGGTCAGCCCGACGACGATCCGCTCCCGCGAGCCCCAGATCGCCGAGACCCGGTGCTCGCTGCGGTACTGCTTCAGGTACTCGTCGACCCGGTCGGCCACCCACAGCAGCGCCAGTTCGCGCAGGGCGGTCAGGTTGCCGGGGCGGAAGTAGTTGGACAGGGCCGCGTCGACCTTGTCCGGCTTGTAGATGTTGCCGTGCGCCATGCGCCGGCGCAGCGCCTGGGGCGACATGTCGACCAGCTCTATCTGGTCCGCGCGCCGTACCACCTCGTCGGGCACGGTCTCGCGCTGGCGCACCCCCGTGATGGACTCGACGACGTCGCCGAGGGACTCCAGGTGCTGGATGTTGACGGTGGAGACGACGTCGATCCCGGCCGCCAGCAGTTCCTCGACGTCCTGCCAGCGCTTGGCGTTGCGGGAGCCGGGGATGTTGGTGTGGGCGAGTTCGTCCACCAGGGCGACGGCGGGGGCGCGGTGCAGCACCGCGTCCACGTCCATCTCCGTGAAGGTGGCGTCCCGGTACTCCAGCTCCTTGCGGGGGACCTGCTCCAGGCCGTGCAGCATCACCTCGGTGCGCTGCCGGTTGTGGTGCTCGACGAAGGCGACCACACAGTCGGTGCCGCGCTCCACGCGCCGGTGGGCCTCGGAGAGCATGGCGTAGGTCTTGCCCACGCCCGGTGCCGCACCGAGATAGATCCGAAGCTTGCCGCGTGCCATGGTCCCATTGTCTTCCGCTTACCGCCGCCTACGCAGCGTCGACCTTACGGCCAACAATCCGGGCGAACTGGTCAGGTGGTTCGGCGGCGGGCATCTTTGACGCAACCCTGATGTGCCCCGCGGGCCTCTCCGAGGAGGTCACGGGGCACAGGAGGCTCAGTTGGGGTTGTCGCCGTGGGTGAGGGTCTCCCAGGCGACGAAGAGGTTGTTGGTGCCCGCGGGACGGTTGTTCTGGGTGAGCGTCTGGGTGTTGGTCATGGCGATGCCCAGCCGGTTGTGGAGGGCGTTGTAGCCGACCTCGGTGACGGGCCCGAGGCCGAGGGTCAGGGAGCCGCCGCAGAGCCAGCTGGGGACGGCGGTGCCCAGCTGGTACTTGGACTGGAAGCCGAGCGCCTGCCGCAGCCGTTCGCCGACGTCCGTGCCGTAGAGGTCCTGGCCCTGGATCCGGCTGGTCTCGGCGACGTGCGAGATCGAGGAGATGCCGTAGCCGGTGTGCGTGAAGTCCCGGCAGGTCTCCTGGGTGAGTCCGGTGACGAAGGTGGACTGGCCCTGCCAGTAGGAGACGATCTTGGCGGTGGTGTCGAGGTTCTGGCTGGGCACGGTCTTCGGCACCGACCCGTCGGAGGCCAGGTACACGTAAGCGGCCGTGCGGGTGCGGAACTTGGCCATGGCCGTGTCGTACGACGTCTTGTCCTCCAGGAAGACGGAGATGCCGACGGCGGCCTCCATCATCGTCAGCTCCCAGTTGCCGTTGGAGTTGGAGCCCTTGATGACGGTCGGGAGGTAGACGTTGCGCAGCATGGTGGCGAAGCGGGCCTCGTTCGCCCAGGTGCCGGTGTACGTGTACCTGATGATCTCGGCGGCCTTGGGCCAGGAGGAGCCGGCCCAGCCGGTCTGCAGGGGCGCGTTGCTGTTGGTGTGACTGGTGATCGTGGCCGACCAGGCGTCCATGATCTGGATCGCCTTCTGGGCGTAGCGGGCGTCCTTGGTGATGTACCAGGCGAGGGCGTCGGTGTAGGCGGCGATCGCGTCCTCGCGCTCGTCGGTGCAGCCGTAGTTGGGGTTCGAGTACGACCCGCACTCGACCGTCGCCCTGGGCGCGGGCGTCCGGTTCAGGTCGGCGTACTTGCTCGCCATCATCTGGTCGTAGGCCGCCTTCCAGGGCTGGGCGCCGGCCAGTACCTCGGTGCGGGCGAAGTCCAGCTGGGCCTTGGAGACGGTGACTCCGGGGTGCACGAAGGTGCTGGGGGCCGAGTGGGCGACGGGGGCCGTGAAGACGCCCAGGAGCAGGGCTCCCACGACCGCGAGCAGGGGGATGCGACGCACAGCGACTCCGTTCTCGTACGTTCTCGTATGTGAACCTGGAGCGCCTCTGTGAACATAGGCGTGCCGAGACCGTAGGTACGGACCAAGCTTCCGTCAAGGTGTGAAGTAAGCCGGAGCCATTCACACCCGAAGCCCGCGCATGTGAAAGGGCCGCACCCCGGTGCGGGGTACGGCCCTTGTCGCCACCTGTTGCGTCAGCGGACCTCGGTGATCTCCGGCCCGCGCTGGAGCTGGCCCATGCCGCCTGAGAAGCGCGAGGACTCCTCCTGCTGGACACCCTCGGGGACCATCTGGGCGTCGTTCGGCAGCTTCAGGACGATCGGGTCACGGGGGGCCATCGGACCCTCGCCGCGGACCACGACGGTGTCACGGAAGATCTGCTCCAGGAGCCCGGCGGCCTGCGGCTGCACCGCGCCCTGCCCGGAGATCACCCCGCGCAGGAACCAGCGCGGACCGTCCACACCGACGAACCGCACGACCTGGAAGCCGCCCGTGCCGTCCGGCAGCTGCACCGGCACCTGGGCGCGCAGCTCCCAGCCCAGCGGGCCCTCCACCTCGTCTACGATGCCGCCCTGCTGGGTGATGCCGGAGCCGATCTCCTCACGCACCTCGCCCCAGATGCCCTCGCGCTTGGGTGCGGCGAAGGCCTGCAACTGCACGGCGCTGTCCTTGAGCACCACGGTCGCCGCGACGATCGCGTCACCCGCGACCTCGACCCGCAGCTCCATGCCGTCGACGCCGGGCACAAACAGCCCGCCGAGGTCCACCCGGCCCTCGCCCGGCTCCCGCACCTCGGAGTCGTCCCACGGCCCGTCGGGCCGGGGCTCCGGTTCCAGGCGTACGCGCTCGCGCTCGCCCTCTTCCTCGTCCGCCTCGGTGCCGATGCTGTCGACGACCTGCTCGGCCTCGCCGGCCGCGTCCTCGGCGGCACCCTTCTTGTTGCGACGTCCGAACACGTCACTGTCCTTCCCGGTCGGATACGACCGAAGCGTATCGATTCCCACCCGTCCGGCCACCGTCGGCGGCCTGACCGCTTGTGCCGCTCCCGTCACCCACCGCGGCATGCCCGCCGGTGGACCCGAAGCCCCCCTCGGCCCGTGCCGAGCCGGGAAGTTCCGCCACCTCCTGGAAGCGGACCCTCTCGACCTGCTGGACGACCAGTTGGGCAATCCGGTCGAAGCGCTCGAACCGCACGACCTCGCGCGGATCGAGATTCACCACGATCACCTTGATCTCCCCACGGTACCCGGCATCAATCGTCCCCGGGGCATTCACGAGGGCCACACCGCACCGGGCGGCGAGCCCCGAACGAGGGTGCACGAAGGCCGCGTACCCGTCCGGGAGGGCGATCGACACCCCTGTGGGCAGAACGGCCCGTTCGCCGGGCTTCAGCTCGCACGCCTCCGTGGTCCGCAGATCGGCTCCCGCGTCACCGGGGTGCTCGTACGCCGGAAGCGGTACGTCCGGGTCAACGCGCCGGATGAGGACGTCGAGAGGGCTCACACAGGATGCGGGGTTCACGGGTTCACCTCGAAGGCGCGGCTGCGCCGGATCTGGTCCGGGTCGTTCATGACGGCCTTGATCTCTTCCTCGCGGCCGTTGTCGACGAAGTGCTCGACCGGTACCTCCACGAAGAGGGCGTCGGCACGGACGGCGACGGGTCCGTCGGGGCCGTCCAGGCGCCCGGTGGCGGTCGAGTAGATCTTCCGGCCGGCCACCGCGGCGACCTCGGCCGCCAGATACAGCGTGGTGCCCACCGGCACCGGCCGTACGAAGTCGGTCTCCAGCCGTCCGGTGACGGCGATCTTCCGCAGCAGCCAGTTCAGCGAACCGAGCGTCTCGTCGAGGGCGGTGGCGAGGACACCGCCGTGCGCGAGGCCCGGGGCGCCCTGATGGGCGGCCCGCACGGTGAACTCGGCGGTGAGGGAGACCCCCTCGCCCGCCCGCACCTCCAGATGCAGCCCGTGCGACTGCTCGTGGCCGCACCCGAAACACTGTTCGTAGTGGGCGCCGATGAGCTCGCCGGGCGCGGGAGCATCGGGATGCCGCACCGGTTTCCGGGCACTGGCGGGAGGCTGAAGAGCTGCGGAACTACCACTCACAGCCGCAGACCTTACCCGCGCGTCCGGTGAATCCGGACACCGTGCCAAGCTTGACGCCATGCAGCTCTCCACCACCCCGTACGAAGAACGCCTCACGGCCCCCTGGTCGTGGTGGTTCCTCAGCTTCCTGATCGGCGTCTCGTGCGCCCTGGTCCTGCTTCCCTTCGGCACTCTGCCGACGCTGGGCGGCCTGGTGGGCGGCACGGCGGCGGCAGCGGTGGTGGCCAGTTCGTACGGCTCCCCGCGCATCCGGGTGGTGGGCGACTCGCTGATCGCGGGCGAGGCGAAGATCCCGGTGTCCGCCCTGGGCGCCTCAGAGGTCCTGGACCCGGAGGAGGCGCGCGCCTGGCGCACGTACAAGGCCGACGTCCGCGCCTTCCTCCTGCTGCGCGCCTACATCCCCAGGGCCCTGCGCGTGGAGGTCACCGACCCCGCGGACCCGACGCCGTACCTGTACCTGTCGACGCGTGAGCCGGAGGCTCTGGCGGCGGCGATCGAGGCGGCGAAGAAGGCCCAGTAGGTCTCGCCCGGTTCCGGCCGCCGGCCGTCAGCCCCCGAGGTCCTCCGGCAGTTCGGCGATCGGCAGCGGCTCCGCCGGTTTCTCCAGCGGCGGCAGCTCCGGCAGTTCCTCCCACGGCACCTGGATCTTTCTCAGGTCCGCCCGGATCCGCGCCGCGAGCTTCTTGGTGTCGCGGCGGTTCATGACCGCGCCCACCGCCGCACCCACCATGAACGGCATCAGGTTGGGCAGGTCCCGCACCATCCGCTTCATGATCTGCTGGCGCAACTCGCGCTTCATGTGCCCGCCGAGGGCGTTGTTGACGGTCGACGGCTTCATCACGTCGATCCCGCGCTCCCCCGACCAGGAGGACAGATACGCGGTGCTGCGGGCCTTCAGGTTCCCCGGCGGCCGCACGCCGTAGACCTCGTGGAGTTCGGCGATCAGCTTCAGCTCGATCGCCGCGACCCCGGTGATCTCCGCGGCCAGCTCGGTCGGCATCGCCGGCGGCACCGGCAGCATCGCCGCCGCGCCGACCCCGG
Organism: Streptomyces sp. NPDC007157; assembly: GCF_040634235.1. Classification (NCBI taxonomy): domain Bacteria; kingdom Bacillati; phylum Actinomycetota; class Actinomycetes; order Kitasatosporales; family Streptomycetaceae; genus Streptomyces; species Streptomyces sp. NPDC007157. The sequence goes on along the minus strand of NZ_JBEYFE010000015.1, from coordinate 70,194 downwards.
CCCCGACCGCCGAGGTCGCGCCCGCCGCGCCCGCCACCAGTTTGTCGGCGAGCTGCTCGGGCCCGAGGTCCGGGAACTGCCGACGCAGGGTCGCGAGGTCGCGTACGGGGACACGAGGGGCGATCTCGATGATCCGGTCCGCGAGGTAGGCCAGCCCCGCTCTCGCCCGGCTGCCGCCCTTGCGGGCGCCTTCCCGGGCCAGATTCACGGCCTTGTCACGGATGACCCCGGCCCGTCGCCTGGCGACGGGCGCGGGTCGGTCCGCCGGCGCCGGGAGGTCACCCCGGTCGGCCGCCGGTTCGAGCGAGGCTCCCGGATCGGATGAGCCTCGCCCGTCGTCACGCGCGCGTGGGCCGTCGGACGGCCCCGAGTCCGCTCCCGGCAGGGGGAAGCGGCGCTTCCGGGGTGGGGTCGAGCCAGTCATGCCCGACCCCTCCTCAGTCGCAGTCGCGGCAGATCGGCTGACCGTTCTTCTCCCGGGCCAGCTGGCTGCGGTGGTGCACCAGGAAGCAGCTCATGCAGGTGAACTCGTCCTGCTGCTTGGGCAGCACCCGGACGGCCAGCTCCTCGTTCGAGAGGTCCGCGCCGGGCAGCTCCAGGCCTTCGGCGGCCTCGAACTCGTCTACGTCCACCGAGGACGTGGACTTGTCGTTCCTCCGAGCCTTCAGCTCTTCAAGGCTGTCCGAGTCGACGTCATCGTCGGTCTTGCGTGGAGTGTCGTAATCGGTTGCCATTGTCGCTCTCCCCCTCTGGGTGTCTGCGGTGTCTCCAGCGCACGTAACGCGTGAGAGGCCGGACTTGTGCCCGACCTGAGGCGGAGATTTTGCCTCACATCAAGGTCTGTTACTCAATCGACACCCAACCGGATCCCTCGAGAGCGATCGGGTTGAATGGCGATGGGGACCGTACACGGTTCTCACGAGACACCTCAAAGGCGCCTCACCCTGTACTTCCCGTGATCAAGACCCGTGAAAACAGGGATTTTCCCGGCTTTATTCCCCCAGCCATGATCACGGAGAGTAGATGGCCGGAAATCCGCCCTTGTGATCGATCACACATGGGGTACCACGCCACGCCGACAGAAAATTCCGCGCAAAGCGAACATCCTCCGCGTGTGTCGTGATCTTGTAACGGCATCAGACCGGCAAGGTGACCCTCATCACCAGACCACCGCCCTCGCGGGGCTGGGCCGCGATGTGGCCGCCGTGCGCCCGGGCCACGGACCGGACGATGGACAGACCCAGGCCGACGCCCTTGTCGCTGCCTGTGCGCTCGGTACGGAGTCGCCGGAAGGGCTCGAAGAGGTTGTCGATCTCATACGCGGGCACCACCGGACCGGTGTTCGAGACCGACATTACCGCCTGGCCGTGCTGGATCTCGGTGTCGACCTCGACCCAGCCGTCCTCGGGCACGTTGTAGCGCACCGCGTTCTGCACCAGGTTCAGCGCGATCCGCTCCAGCAGGACGCCGTTGCCCTGCACCACGGCCGGCTTCCGTACGCCCCGGATGGTCACGCCCTTGGCCGCCGCCTCGGCGTGCACCTGGTCGACGGCCTGGGTGGCCACCTCGGCCAGGTCCACGGGTTTGCGCTCGACGATCTGGTTGTCGCTGCGGGCGAGCAGCAGCAGGCCCTCCACGAGCTGCTCGCTGCGTTCGTTGGTGGCCAGCAGGGTCTTGCCGAGCTGTTGCAGCTCCATGGGCGCGCCCGGGTCCGACAGATGCACCTCCAGGAGCGTGCGGTTGATCGCCAGAGGCGTGCGCAGTTCGTGGGAGGCGTTGCCGACGAAGCGCTGCTGGGCGGTGAAGGCCCGCTGCAGCCGCTCCAGCATGTCGTCGAAGGTGTCCGCGAGCTCCTTGAGCTCGTCGTCCGGGCCGTCCAGCTCGATCCGGCGGGACAGGTCCGAGCCGGCCACCGCGCGGGCGGTGCGGGTGATCCGGCCGAGCGGGGACAGCACCCGGCCGGCCATCGCGTAGCCGAACGCGAAGGCGATCACGGCGAGGCCCAGCAGGGCCAGCAGCGAACGGCTCAGCAGGTCGTCCAGGGCCGCCTGGCGCTGGTGGTCCACGCACAGGGCGATGGCGTTGTTGAAGTCCTGCAGCGGCACGGTGGACGTGGTGCCGGCCATGTTGATCGCGGGGCAGTTGTCACTGGACACCTGCAGCTTCTGGAAAGCGACGATCTTGAACAGCGGCTGGTTGCCGGTGCTGATCGCCTGCGCGGCGAGCAGGTAGATGATCGACAGCAGCAGGATGCCGGCGATCAGGAACATGCCGCCGTACAGCAGCGTGAGCCGTATCCGGATCGTCGGGCGCAGCCACGGGAAGACCGGCTGCGGTCTGCGGGGGTCCCAGGTGGGCTTGGGGGGTGCCTGCGGAGGTGCGGGAGTGGTGGCCACAGTCATCAGATCCGGTAGCCCGAGCCGGGGACGGTGACGATCACGGCGGGCTCGCCCAGCTTGCGGCGCAGCGTCATCACGGTCACCCGTACGACGTTGGTGAAGGGGTCCGTGTTCTCGTCCCAGGCCTTCTCCAGGAGCTGCTCGGCGGAGACCACCGCGCCCTCGCTGCGCATCAGGACCTCCAGGACCGCGAACTCCTTGGGCGCGAGCTGGACCTCCTTGCCGTCACGGAAGACCTCGCGGCGGTTCGGGTCGAGCTTGATGCCGGCGCGCTCCAGGACGGGGGGCAGTGGCACGCTGGTACGGCGGCCGAGGGCGCGTACTCGGGCGATGAGCTCGCTGAACGCGAAGGGCTTGGGAAGGTAGTCGTCGGCCCCGATCTCCAGGCCCTCCACGCGGTCGCTGACGTCGCCGGACGCGGTGAGCATCAGCACGCGGGTGGGCATGCCGAGCTCGACGATCTTGCGGCAGACGTCGTCGCCGTGCACGAGGGGGAGGTCGCGGTCGAGGACGACCACGTCGTAGTCGTTGACGCCGATGCGCTCCAGGGCGGCCGCACCGTCGTACACGACGTCGACGGCCATGGCCTCCCGGCGCAGTCCGGTGGCCACCGCATCGGCGAGCAGTTGCTCGTCCTCGACGACGAGTACGCGCACGTCGCTTGTCCTTCCGCTGTCCACCCGCGTAGCGCGCACCGGCGCACGTGGGCAGGGGTCTCCATGGGGTGTGTGACCTCCATCCTGCCCTTTTCGGCCATAAGTCGGCAGTAAGACGGGGGCTGGGCAGCAGGATCGGCGGCGCTGGGCGGGAATGCGAGATTTTCTCTTCCGGTTGAGGTTTCCACGGAGGGGAGCGGGGGGAGGACGGCATGTACACCCCGCGATCACGCTCTGCATGTGCCGCAGCACCATGCGGTACGTACGTCGCCGCTACAGCAGAGTGGACGATGGGGGTGTCCGGCACCGTCGCCGCCCAGCTGGGCAGCGCTGGGCACCCGCGAGAGACGTGATCGCCCCTTCAACGGCACACCCCCGTGCCACCGACCCACGACCCAGGACGAGGGGGCGCAGCATGGACGCATTCACCACAGGACTTCTGCAGCGCATAAAGGCGACCGAGTCCGACATCACCCGGGCTCGTGACGAGGGCGACGACTTCCTTGTCGAAGTGGAACAGGCCGAGCTCGACGACCTGCGCCGCCTCGCCGCCGAACACGGCGTGGAAGTCGGCATGACCAGCGTCTGACAGTCCCGCAGCAGCAACTCACCGGCACAGGAGCAGGGCCCCGGCGAATCCAGCGCCGGGGCCCTGCTCATACCTTGCCCCCTACCCACCGCAACAACGTTCGATTCACCGGCATCAGAAGAAACCGGGCCCTCTTCCCGACGTCCGGCGCTCAGTCGTGCCAGGCCCCGAAGTCGTCCAGCAGCCGCTGGAGCGGCTCGAAGACACCCGGGGTGCCGGCGATCGTCAGGTCCCGGGAGGGGCGTTCTCCGGGGCGGCCACCGGTCAACGCGCCGGCCTCCCGCGCGATCAGGTCGCCCGCGCCCCAGTCCCACGCGTTCAGCCCACGCTCGAAGTACCCGTCCAGCCGGCCGCAGGCGACATCGCACAGGTCGATCGCCGCCGACCCGCTCCGGCGTACGTCGCGGAGCAGCGGGATCAGCCGGGCGGCGACCTCGGCCTGGTGGGTGCGGACCTCCGTCACGTAGTTGAAGCCGGTCGACACCAGCGCCTGGTCCAGCGGCGGCGCCGGGCGGCAGCGCAGCTCCCGCTCGCCCTCCCACGCCCCGGTCGCCCAGGCTCCGCCGCCCCGTACCGCGTGGTACGTCTCGCCGCGCATCGGCGCCGCCACGACACCGGCCACCGTCTCGCCGTCCTGCTCGGCGGCGATGGAGACCGCCCAGGTCGGCAACCCGTACAGGTAGTTGACCGTGCCGTCGAGCGGGTCGATCACCCAGCGGATCCCGCTCGTGCCCGGCGTCGACGCGCCCTCCTCGCCGAGGAAGCCGTCGTCGGGACGGTGTCCGGAGATCAGGTCGGTGATCAGCTTCTCGGCCGCGATGTCCATCTCGGTCACGACGTCGATCGGGCTGGACTTGGTCCGGGCCACGGCGAGGTCGGCCGGGCGGCCGTCCCGCAGCAGCTCGCCCGCGCGGGCGGCCGCCTCCTTGGCGAGCTTGAGCAGGTCGGTGTGCAGGGCGTCGGTCACGGGGCTCCTCACGCGTACGGGCTGTCGGCACCGGCCGCGGCCGGGCGAGGGGCGCGGGCGGGGCAGCAGCCGACCGGGCACAGGTTGTGGCTCGCGCCCAGCGCGCCCAGCGCGCACGGTGTGACCTCGCGCCCGCTCTCCACGCCCGCGCGCTCCAGGACCAGCTCACGGATCGCGGCGGCGAACCGCGGGTCGGACCCGACGGTCGCGGACCGCCGTACCGGCAGGCCGAGCTCCTCGGCCTTGGCGGTGGCCTCCGTGTCGAGGTCGTAGAGGACCTCCATGTGGTCGGAGACGAAGCCGATGGGGGCCATGACGACGGCCGGGACCCCGGCGCCGTGCAGTGTCTCCAGGTGGTCGCAGATGTCGGGCTCCAGCCAGGGGATGTGCGGGGCGCCGGAGCGGGACTGGTAGACGAGCCGCCAGGGGTGGTCGACGCCGGTGCGCTCGCGGACCGCGTCGGCGATCAGCTGGGCCACGTCCAGGTGCTCCTCGACGTACGCGCCGCCCTCCCCGTGGGTCTCGACCGGCCCCGAGGTGTCGGCGCTCGCGGTCGGGATGGAGTGGGTGGTGAAGGCGATGTGGGCGCCCGCTCGGACGTCCTCGGGGAGGTCGGCGAGGGACCGCAGCACCCCGTCGATCATCGGGTCGAGGAAGCCGGGGTGGTTGAAGTAGTGCCGCAGCTTGTCGATCTTCGGCAGTTCGAGGCCCTCGGCCGCCAGCTCGGCCAGCGAGTCCGCGAGGTTCTCGCGGTACTGACGGCAGCCCGAGTAGGAGGCGTAGGCGCTGGTGGCGAGCACCAGGATGCGGCGGCGGCCGTCGGCGACCATCTCGCGCAGGGTGTCCGTCAGATACGGCGCCCAGTTGCGGTTGCCCCAGTAGATCGGCAGGTCCAGGCCGTGCTCGGCGAAGTCCTTGCGGAGGGCGTCCAGCAGGGCGCGGTTCTGGTCGTTGATCGGACTGACCCCGCCGAACAGGAAGTAGTGCTGCCCGACTTCCTTGAGACGTTCCTTCGGGATACCGCGCCCGCGCGTCACGTTCTCCAGGAACGGGACCACGTCGTCCGGGCCTTCCGGGCCGCCGAAGGAGAGCAGGAGCAGGGCGTCGTAGGGGGTGGCATCGAGCGCGTCTGACATGTGCCGATCCTGCCACCCGGCGCTGACACCCCGGAAACAGGAGAGTGAAGAGTCGGATTCGGGAGATTTATCCCCAGTGCCGACAAGGTGCATTAGGGTCCCCTAACTCGTAAGCTGTACCAACCGCTGTCACGCCTTACCCAGCCGTCGGAGACCTCCGTGCCCAGCCCCTATCGCGCCCTGTTCGCCCTCCCCGGCACCAAGGGCTTCTCCGCCGCGGGCTTCGTCGGCCGGATGCCGCTGTCCATGATGGGCATCGGCGTGGTCACGATGATCTCCCAGCTCACCGGGCGCTACGGCCTCGCGGGCGCGCTCTCGGCCACCATCGCGCTCGCCGCCGCCGCGGTCGGCCCGCAGGTGTCCCGGCTGGTCGACCAGTACGGCCAGCGCCGGGTGCTGCGTCCCGCGACGCTGCTCGCGCTGGCGGCGGCGGCCGGGCTGCTCCTCGCCGCGCACTACGGGTGGCCGGACTGGGTGCTGTTCGTCTGCGCCGCCGGGATCGGCGCGGTGCCGAGCCTGGGCGCGATGGTCAGGGCCCGCTGGGCCGCCCTCTACCGGGGCACCCCGCAGCTGCACACCGCCTACTCGTTCGAGTCCGTCGTCGACGAGGTCTGCTTCATCTTCGGGCCGATCATCTCCATCGGCCTGTCCACGGTCTGGTTCCCGGAGGCGGGACCGCTGCTGGCCGGGTGCTTCCTGGCCGCCGGCGTCTTCTGGCTGACCGCCCAGCGCGCCACGGAACCCGCGCCGCACCCGCGCGAGCACGACACCCGCGGTTCGGCGCTGCGCGCGCCCGGCCTCCAGGTGTTGGTGGCGACCTTCGTGGCCACCGGAGCGATCTTCGGGGCGGTGGACGTGGTGACCGTCGCCTTCGCCGACGAACGCGGCCACAAGGGCGCCGCGAGCGTGGTCCTGGCGCTGTACGCGGCGGGCTCCTGTCTGGCCGGGGTGGTCTTCGGCCTGATGCGGTTCGGGGGGAAGCCGGAACGCAGGTGGCTGCTGGGCATATGTGCGATGGCCGTGAGTATGATCCCCCTCCTACTGGTCGGAAACTTGCCGCTTCTGGCCGTGGCGCTGTTCGTTGCGGGCCTGTCCATCGCGCCGACGATGATCACGGCGATGTCCCTCATCGAAAAGCACGTACCTCGCGCGAAGCTCACCGAGGGCATGACCTGGGTGAGCACCGGCCTCGCGGTCGGGGTGGCGCTCGGCTCCTCGGTCGCCGGCTGGGTGATCGACGCGGCCGGGGCCCGTGCCGGGTACGGGGTTCCGGCCGTGTCCGGGGCCGTCGCGGTCGCGGTCGGTTTCCTCGGGTACCGCCGGCTCAACAGGCCGGTCACGGGTCGGGGAGGCACCGTTGAGCAGTACAGCGAGCGGGAAGAGCGGCACGTGGCGTAACTGGGGAGGGACCGTCACCGTCAGTCCCGCGCGGGAGGTCACGCCCGCCTCCGTGGACGAACTGGCGGCGGCGGTACGGCAGGCGGCCCAGGACGGACTGAAGGTGAAGGCGGTCGGCAGCGGCCACTCCTTCACCTCGATCGCCGCGACCGACGGTGTCTCGATCCGCCCTCAACTGTTGACCGGGATCCGCGATATCGACCGGAAGGCCATGACCGTCACGGTCGAGGCCGGCACCCCGCTCAAGAGACTCAACGTGGCCCTGGCCCGCGAGGGCCTGTCGCTGACCAACATGGGCGACATCATGGAGCAGACGGTCTCCGGGGCCACCAGCACCGGCACCCACGGCACGGGCCGCGAGTCCGCCTCGCTCGCCGCCCAGATCCGGGAACTCGAACTGGTCACCGCCGACGGCTCGGTGCTCACCTGCTCCGGGAAGGGGACCGAGGAAGAACGCGCGATCTTCGCGGCCGCGCGGATCGGTCTCGGCGCGCTCGGGATCGTCACCGCGATCACGTTCGCCGTGGAGCCGCTCTTCCTGCTCACCGCGCGGGAGGAGCCGATGCCCCTGGACCGGGTCCTCGCCGAGTTCGACCAGCTCTGGACCGAGAACGAGCACTTCGAGTTCTACTGGTTCCCGCACACCGGCAACACCAACACCAAGCGCAACAACCGCAGCGCGGGCCCGCCGCAGCCGGTGGGGCAGCTGGCCGGCTGGTTCGAGGACGAGTTCCTCTCCAACGGCCTCTTCCACGGCGTGCAGTTGCTCGGCCGCGCGGTGCCCGCCGTCGTACCGACGGCCGCCCGGATCTCCAGCAGGGCACTGTCCGCGCGGTCGTACACGGACATCCCCTACAAGGTCTTCACATCCCCGCGCCGGGTGCGCTTCGTGGAGATGGAGTACGCCGTGCCGCGCGAGGCCCTGGTGGACACGCTGCGGGAACTGAAGGCGATGGTCGACCGTTCCGGTCTCAGGATCAACTTCCCGGTCGAGGTCCGTACCGCCCCGGCCGACGACATCGCCCTGTCCACCGCCTCCGCCCGGGACAGCGCCTACGTCGCGGTGCACATGTTCCGGGGCACCCCGTACCAGGCGTACTTCACCGCCGCCGAGCGCATCTTCACCGCGCACGAGGGCCGTCCGCACTGGGGCAAGGTGCACACCAGGGACGCGGAGTACTTCGCCAAGGCCTACCCGCGGTTCGGCGAGTTCACCGCACTGCGGGATCGGCTCGATCCGGACCGGCTGTTCCAGAACGACTACTTGCGGAGGGTTCTGGGTCAGTAGCCGGCGGCCCGGCGGGCGAGGGGGCCGTACTCGGCTCCCCGCTCGCGGACTCGCTCGGGGACGGTGCCGGCGTCGTGGCACCCCCGCTCGCCGGTGTCCGTGACGCGTCCGAGGACGACGGCGGCGACGGTGTCGGGGTCGGGGTCGGCGAAGTGCCCGTGCCCTCAACGGAGTTCGGGTCGGCGGAGCCCGAGGGGTCCGCAGGATCGGCGGGGGCCGACGACTTCGAGGACCCGGTGTCGCCGGTGACGGCGCCGCTGACCGTCGTACCGGAGCCGCCGCTGAAGCTGCTGCCGGAGACCAGTTCGTAGGTCGTGACACCGGCCATGGCCACCACGAACACCAGGGCCGCCGCGAACACCGGGCGGCGCCAGGTCCGCACCCGGGCGCGGTAGACGGTGCCCGCGGTGAACTCGCCGGGCGCCGGGGGCGCTTGCTCCTGGAGCCGGGGGGCCACCGTCGCGTCGCGCAGCTGTTCACCGGTGTGCTTGAAGAAGTGCTGGAACAGGGTGCCGCCGCAGGTGGCGATCACGCTGACGACTCCGGCGCCGAGGATCGTGCCGTACACCCCCGCATAGGACGCGAGTTTGGCGGCCACGACCGCGGCCACCGCGCTGCCCGCGACCTGGGGCACGCTGAGGTCGATCCGCTTCGAACTCCCCTTCACCTCCTCCCCCGCACTGGTCTGGTCACCGGAACCGGGCCTTTCACGCATTCCCGAACCTTGCCTGCCCTTCCGGTACTTGTTCGATCGACTGCATAAGAAAGGGACGTACGAACGAAACCAATAGTTCCGTTTCTGCGGATTGCGTGAAGTACGCCACGTTCAAGATCGCCCGAAGTGGGCAACCGGCGGCCAGGGGCGGCTCGTTGCCAGAAGTTGGGCGGCGCGCCAATCCACGCACGTGGCCCGAATGGAGTACTGTTGCGAGCCCTGGGTCCGGTCTCCCGCCAGGGCGTCCGGGGCCTTGCAGGACCGCCGGGAGGGGGCTAGTTGCACAGGGTGACGGAGTTGGTCACTTAGCGTTGCGAATAGGTAACCGTGCCATAACGGCGTACCCGGGCCTGTGCCCGACACGCCGGGCAACTCGGCAAGGTTGTGGCAGGCTGCACCCGGGCAGGCCACACTCGACTAGCGGAAGCAGCGACGCACGTGACGTCGGCAGGCACCACCCGGGAGGTCCCCATGCCCGAACTGCGTGTCGTGGCCGTCTCCAATGACGGCACACGGCTGGTGCTCAAGGCTGCCGACTCTACGGAGTACACGCTTCCGATCGACGAACGGCTCCGTGCCGCCGTACGCGGCGACCGGCCCCGGCTCGGCCAGATCGAGATCGAGGTCGAGAGCCATCTCCGGCCCCGAGACATCCAGGCGCGGATACGGGCGGGTGCGACCGCGGAAGAGGTCGCCCAGCTCGCCGGGATCCCCGTCGACCGGGTGCGGCGCTTCGAGGGTCCGGTACTGGCCGAGCGCGCCTTCATGGCCGAGCGAGCCCGCAAGACGCCGGTCCGCCGGCCCGGCGAGAACTCCGGGCCGCTGCTCGGCGAGGCCGTCCAGGAGCGGTTGGTGCTGCGTGGTGCCGACAAGGACACCGTGCAGTGGGACTCCTGGCGGCGCGACGACGGCACCTGGGAAGTCCTCCTCGTCTACCGCGTCGCGAGCGAACCGCACTCGGCGAGCTGGACCTACGACCCGCCCCGGCGGCTGGTCCAGGCCGTCGACGACGAGGCGCGCTCGCTGATCGGCGAGTCCGACGACCTCGCCGTACCGGAGCCCAGCTTTCCGTTCGTGCCGCGGATCGCGCGGCTGCCGCGTGACCGCCCGTTGGACCGTTCCGGCGACCGGGACCGGCCGAGCCTGCCCGCGCAGACGGCCGAACCGGTCGAGGAGACGGCCGGCGAGCGGGACTCGCTGACCAGCCTGCTGGAGGCGGTACCGAGCTTCCGGGGCGACATGGTGGTCCCGGAGCGCCCGGCGGAGGTCGCACCGGAGGAGCCCGCTCCGGAACCGGCGGCGGAGGAGCCCCCGGCACCCGCGGCCTCGGCCGGCTCCGCCTACGCGGACGTCCTCATGCCCCGCTCCGTCGGCAGCCACCGCGACCGGCTGATCGGCGCCACCGACCGCCAGGCCGAGGCCGACGGCGTCCGCCCCGGCCGCCGGGCCGCGGTGCCGAGCTGGGACGAGATCGTCTTCGGAACGCGGCGCAAGAAGCAGGAATAGCAAGGAGTAGCAGGACTCGTACGGCCGTACGAAGAGGGGGCACGCGCGCGTGCCCCCTCTTCTCGCTGTCCTACTGCGGGTCGGGGCCGACCGCGACCGGACGGGACTGGTCCGCGGACCACTCCGACCATGAACCGACGTACAGCGCCGCCGGGATGCCCGCCACGGCCAGCGCCAGCACCTCGTGGGCGGCCGAGACACCCGAGCCGCAGTAGACGCCCACCGGGGCCGCCGCGGAGGTGCCCAGGGCCTTGAAACGGTCGCTCAGCTCCCCGGCGGACAGGAAACGGCCGTCCGGGCCGACGTTCTCGGTGGTCGGCGCGGAGACCGCGCCCGGGATGTGGCCGCCGATCCGGTCGATCGGCTCCACCTCGCCCCGGTACCGCTCCCCCGCGCGGGCGTCGAGCAACACACCCGCGCGGGCCAGCGCGGCCGCCCCGTCCGCGTCGAGCAACTCCAGCGCGCCGGGCGCCGGTTCGAAGTCACCCTCGGCCGGCTCGGCCGCGTCAGCCGAAAGAGCGCCTTCCCAGGACGGCAACCCGCCGTCCAGGACCCGCACATCCGGGTGACCCGTCCAGCGCAGCAGCCACCAGGCGCGCGCCGCCGCCCAGCCGTGTCCGCCGTCGTACACGACCACCGGCCGGCCCGCCGACACACCCGCCCGGCGCATCGCGGCCCCGAAGACGGCCAGGTCGGGCAGGGGATGGCGGCCGCGCTCGCCGGGCGCGCCGGCCAGCTCCGTGTCGAGGTCCACGTAACGGGCGCCCGGAAGGTGCCCGGCGGCGTACTCGGCCCGGCCGTCGAAGGCCGCGCCGCCCAGCGTGGTCAGCTGCCAGCGCACGTCCAGCAGCACGGGCGGGTTCGGCCCGGCCAGGTCGGCGGCGAGTTCGGTTGCGTTGATGATGGCTTCCATGGCCCCATCCTTACGCCAGGGGTGGCCGCATCGTCCAGGTACGACTACTCTGCTCGGCCGGACAGGCACGATCACCGGGCGTACGGGATCGGGCACATGCTGTACAGCTGATGGACACTCGGCAGCAATCGCCCGGTAACGGGCGGGAAACGGCAGATCAGGCATCCTCGCGGCGAAGGCCGCCACCCCCGCCTGGACGCAGGACGCCACGGAGGGTGCGAGCATCGGCACGGGGCGTGCCCGCGGCTGCGGCACAGCCGGTCCGGAGAGCGGAAGCGACACGGCCACCGTGAGGGGGCCGAGGAGAGAGTGACGATGACCGAGGTACGGGGATCGGCCGGCCTGAACGGCGGTACACACGCTCGGCGCACGCCCGGCACCCCCTGCTGGGTGAGTCTGATGGTGCACGGCTTGACCGCGATCGAGGAGTTCTACGAGGCCCTGTTCGGCTGGGAGTTCCAGCCCGGACCGCAGCAGCTCGGACCCTACGTCCGGGCGCTGCTCGACGGGCAGGAGGTCGCGGGTATCGGGCAGCTGCCGCCGGACCGCCGGCTGCCGATCGCCTGGACGCCGTACTTCGCCTCGGAGGACGTGGACCTGACGGCCGAGACGGCCCGGCTGTGCGGCGGCACGGTGGGCGTCGGCCCGCTGGACGCGGCCGAGGCCGGGCGGATGGCCATCGGCTCCGACCCGTCGGGCGCCGTGTTCGGCATCTGGCAGGCCTCTGCCCACCTCGGCACGGCCGTCACCGGTGTCCCCGGCACGCCCGCCTGGAACGAGCTGCTCACCTTCGAGACCGCGAGCGTCGCCAAGTTCTACGAGGCGGTGTTCGGGTACGAGGAGGAGCCGGTGGTGTCCGCCGACTTCGACTACGTGACCCTGCACGTCGAGGGACGCCCGGTGGCCGGCATCCACGGGGTCGGTCTCTCGCTGCCGCGGGACCGGGGGCCGCACTGGCTGACGTACTTCGAGGTGGCCGACGCGGACGCGGCCCTGCGCGAGGTCGCCGAGCTGGGCGGGCAGGTGCTGCAGCCGGCCCGGGACGGCGCACACGGCCGGGTCGCCACGGTGGCCGACCCGGAGGGCGCGGTCTTCTCGGTGATCGAGAGCCCGCGCCGGGTCAGGTCGTGACGGGCAGGACGTCCGGGGAGAGGGCCGCCGCGCGGGCCGACGCGGCGGTCATCCGGCGCCGGTGGTGGCGGCGGCACAGCACCTCGTAACCGACCTTCCCGGCCGACTCGTTGACATCGCCGACGACCACCTGGGCACCCTCGACGACCATCTCGCCGCCCACCGTGCGGGCGTTGTGGGTGGCACGGGCGCCGCACCAGCACAGGGCCTCGACCTGGAGCACCTCGACCCGGTCGGCCAGCTCCACCAGCCGCTGGGAGCCGGGGAACAGCTTGGAGCGGAAGTCGGTGGTGATGCCGAACGCGTAGACGTCCAGGCCCAGATCGTCGACCACGCGCGCGAGCTGGTCGATCTGCTTCGGCACCAGGAACTGCGCCTCGTCGGCGATGACGTAGTCCGCGCGGCCGCCCTGCGAGAGATGGTCGACCAGGTACGCGTACAGGTCCTGGCCGTCCTCGACCTCCACGGCGTCGGTGACCAGGCCGAGGCGGGAGGACAGCTTGCCGTGGCCGGCGCGGTCGTCACGGCTGAAGATCATGCCGACGAGACCGCGGGCCGACCGGTTGTGCTCGATCTGCAGAGCCAGGGTCGACTTCCCGCAGTCCATCGTTCCGGAGAAGAAGACCAGCTCGGGCATGGGGAGTTGAGCACCTTTCGGGGGTGGGATCAGGGGCGCTAGGAGCGTACTTCGAGCAGCGGGACGAGCTGCTCGACGGGGGTCATCGAACCGTGGTTGCCGACCATCGCCGACTCCTTGGGCTCCCGCTCGGAGGCGATGATCAGGACGTCGTCGTGCGCGGCCGCGACCACATCACCGATCCGCTCGTAGACCCGTTGGTCGAACCGGTCCGACGGGCCGAACCAGCCGGCCGCGATCGCCTCGTCCCGGGAGGCCACCCAGAACTGCTCGCCGAGCACCTCGCGCCAGCAGGTCAGCACGTCGCTCGCGGCACCGGGGACCGCGTACACATGCCGTGCCCGGCCCTCGCCGCCGAGCAGGGCGACCCCGGCCCGCAGCTCCCAGTCCTCGTCGAAGTCGATGCGGTGCTGCTCGTCGAACGGCACGTCGAGCATGCCGTGGTCGGCGGTGACGTACAGCGCGCTGCGCGGCGGGAGCTGCTCGGCGAGCCGCTGCACCAGCCGGTCGACGTGCATCAGCTGGCCGCGCCAGGTGTCGGAGTCGACGCCGTAGCGGTGCCCGGCTCCGTCCAGCTCGGCGTAGTACGTGTACACCAGGGAACGGTCGGCGGCGGCCAGTTGCTCCGCCGCGAAGTCCATCCGTTCCTCGCCGGTCAGCCGGCCGTGAAACGTTCCGCCGCTGAGCGCGACCTTGGTGAGCGGGGTGCGCTCGAAGGTCGGGGAGGACACCTGGGCCGAGTGCACGCCGGCGTCGGCGGCACGCTGGAAGACGGTGGGGTACGGCTGCCAGGCGGCCGGGTCGGTCCACGGCTGCCAGCGCAGCTGGTTCATCAGCTCGCCGGTGGCGGGGTTGCGGACGGTGTAGCCGGGCAGGCCGTGCGCGCCGGGCGGCAGGCCGGTGCCGACGGAGGCGAGGGAGGTGGCGGTGGTCGCCGGGTAGCCGGCGGTGATCGGCCGTCCGGTGCCGCCGCGTGAACTGCCGAGCAGCGAGGCCAGGAAGGGCGCCTCGTCCGGGTGGGCCCTGAGCTGCTCCCAGCCCAGACCGTCGACCAGGAAGACGCAGTTGCGGTCGGCCGGGGTCAATTCCGTGATCGACGCGGTCATTCCGGGTACGGCCATCCCGGCGGCCAGGGTGGGCAGCAGGTCGGCGAGGGAACCGCTGCCGTACTCGGGCAGCGGCGCGGAGCCGAGGGCGAGCGGTTCCGGATGGTCCCAGGCGGCGTACGCCATCAGTGCGTGACGTCCGCGGTCGCCTCGGAGATGGCCTGGGCGAAGGCGAGCGCCTGGCGCACCGTCTCCGGGCCGTCCCCCGCCTCGCTGACGCGCAGGCTCAGGTCGTCCGCCGTGGAGTTGCCCGTGTAGCCGTGGTCGGCCTCGCAGTTGGGGTCGCCGCAGGCGGCGGGCTCCAGGTCGATACGGGAGACCGCGCCCCAGCCGATGGTCAGCACGATCTCGCGGGGCAGGGTGCCCGGCGTGTACTGCTCCGGGTTCGCCACCACCCGGCTGACCACGACCGACGAGATCCGGCCGAGCTTGACCGACTCCGTCGAGGTGGTGGCGTACGGCGTCGGGGAGGTGGTGTCGGCGGCCTGCTCGTCGGTGTGACTGACGATGAAGCGGTTGCCGGTGAGGACGAGCACGGTCACATGCCGCCGCACCTCGTTCTGGTCGAACGTCGTCTCCTGGTGGACCAGGTACGACCGGATCGGCTCACCGCCCACGGCAGCCTCCACCGCCTCGGCCACGAGGGCCGGGTAGTAGCCGCTGCGCTCGATCGCGACGCGCAGCCCCTGGGTCGTCGTACTGGTCTTGGCCATGGCGTCCATCCTAATCCGTGGGCAAGGGGGGTCCGGGCCAGTCGACGCACCCCGGTGGAAAGCCACCACGGGGGCGGGTGTTCGCGGCGGTCAGTAGGCGGGCAGGGTCCGCGGGCCCAGGTCGTCGCGGGCGGGCGGCGGCGCGAGGCGGACGGTGGCGCCGAGGACGCTGACGCCGTGCCGGGCGACCACGACCGGTTCCAGGGTGACCGCGACCACCTCGGGATGGTCGTCGACCAGTCTGGAGACGCGCAGCAGCAGTTCCTCCAGGGCGGGCGTGTCGACGGGGGCCGAGCCGCGCCAGCCGAACAGCAGGGGGGCGGTCCTGATCGACCGCACCAGCGAGGTCGCGTCCCGGTCCGTCACCGGGACCAGCCGGTGGGCCGTGTCCCCGAGCAGCTGCGAGGCGGCCCCGGCCAGTCCGAAGGACAGCACGGCCCCGGCCGCCGGGTCGATCACCGCCCGCACGACGGTGTCGACACCCCGGGGTGCCATCCGCTGCACCACCGGGCGCAGCTCCTGCGGCGGCCCGAACAGCTCGGTCAACTCGGCGTACGCCCGGCGCAGTTGCTCCTCGTCCGCCAGGTCGAGCCGTACCCCGCCCAGGTCGGCGCGGTGGCGCAGGTGCGGGGCGGTGGCCTTGAGGGCGACCGGGTAGCCGAGGTCGCGGGCGGCCACGGCGGCGGCCTCAGGGGTGGGGGCGGGCAGCGCGCGGTGCACGGCGACGCCGTACCGGCCGAGGAGCGCACAGGTCTCCTCGGTCCCGAGGTTGAGCCCCTCCCCGCGCTCCAGCAGCGCGCCGATCAGCTCGGCGGCCCCCTTCTCGTCGATGTCGTCGTACTCGGGCACCTTCCCGGGATCGGCGGCCTCCCGCCGCCACTGCGCGTACTTCACGGCTTCGGAGAGGGCCCGGACGGCACGCTCGGCGGCGGGGTACGCGGGGATCAGCCGGGAGCAGGGGTGAGGGGTGGGCGGCGGCACAGCCTCGGTGACCGCGGCGGGGGGTGTCCGGACGGCTCCCGCGGCGGACGCCGGCGTGCCCGGTCGTGCCGTGACCGCGGCGGGCGGTGTGCTCGGTCGGGCCGTTGCCTCGGTGGGCGGCGTGCCCGGTCGTGCCGTGACCGCGGCGGGCGGCGGCTCGGTGGGCGGCGGTTCGGCTCCCGCCTCCCCCGGTGCGGGGCGGAACCGGTGGGCGCCGCCGGATGCGCCGGGGGCCATGACCTGCGTCTGCGGTGCGGTGCGGCCCGCGGCCGAGAGCGCCTCCGCCAGCCCCCCTAGCTCCACGTGCACCACCAGCACCGGCTTCCCGTGCGCCCCCTCGGCCGCCGACCGCAGGGCCTCCGCCAGCTCCGCGTCCCCGACCGCCCCTTCCCCGATCGTCGGAATGGCCGTGACGACCACCGCGTCGCACGACTCGTCCGCCAGCGCCCGGGACAGCGCCCGGTGGAAGTCCGCGGGGGTCGCCATGGTCGTCAGGTCCAGCGGCGGCGCCGGTCGCAGCCCCTCCGCCAGACAGCGGTCGTACGTCAGCAGTCCGAGCGACTCGGAGTTCCCGAGGATCGCCACCCGGGGCCCGGCCGGCAGCGGCTGCCGGGCGAGCAGCAGCCCCGCGTCGACCAGCTCCGTGATCGTGTCGACGCGGATCACCCCGGCCTGCCGGAGCAGCGCGGACACCGTGGAGTGCGGCAGCCGCGTGGCCCGTACCGCGTGCCCCTGCGGCGCCGAACCGGCACTCTGCACCACGACCAGCGGCTTCGCCGCCGCCGTACGCCGCGAGAGCCGGGTGAACTTGCGCGGGTTGCCGATGGACTCCAGGTACATGAGGACGACATCGGTCTCGGCGTCGTCGTACCAGTACTGGAGGACGTCGTTGCCGGAGACGTCGGCGCGGTTGCCGGACGACACGAAGGTCGACACACCCGTGGTGCCGGTGACGCCGCCGCCGCGCCGGTGCAGCCGGGACAGCAGGGCGATCCCGATGGCACCGGACTGGGCGAAGAGGCCGATCCGGCCGGGGCGGGGCATCTCGGGCGCGAGGGAGGCGTTCAGCCGTACGCCGTCGGCGGTGTTGATGATCCCGAAGGCGTTCGGCCCGATGATCCGCATGCCGTACGTGCGCGCGTGCCGGACGAGTTCGCGCTGGCGTTCGCGGCCGTCCGGGCCGCTCTCCGCGTATCCGGCGGACAGGACGACGAGCCCCTGGACGCCGTGTTCGCCGCAGTCGGTGACGGCGTCCGGGACCTGCTCGGCGGGTACGGCGACCACGGCGAGGTCGACCGGCCCGTCGATGTCGCGCACAGAGCGGTGCGCGGGCACCCCGTCGACCTCCTTGAGGTCCTCGGGGAAGGCCTGGTTCACCGCGTGCAGACGGCCGGTGAAGCCGGCGTCCCGGAGGTTGCCGAGGACGCCGCGGCCGACACCGCCGGGCACCCGGCCGACGCCGATCACGGCCACCGAACCGGGGGTCAGGAGCCGTCGTACCGAACGGGCCTCCGCCCGCTGTTCCCGTGCGCGCTGGACGGCGACCGAGCGGTCGGTGGGCTCCAGGTCGAACTCCAGACGGACCACGCCGTCCTCGAAGCTGCGCTGCTGGGTGTAGCCGGCGTCCGTGAACACCTTGATCATCTTGCTGTTGGCGGGCAGCACCTCGGCGGCGAACCGGCGGATGCCGCGCTCCCGCGCGACGGCCGCGATGTGCTCCAGGAGGGCGGAGGCGACGCCCCGGCCCTGGTGGGCGTCCTGGACGAGGAAGGCGACCTCGGCCTCGTCGGCGGGCGCGGAGGCGGGCATACCGTCGGCGCCAATGCGGTCATAGCGTACGGTTGCGATGAACTCGCCGCCGATGGTGGCCGCGAGTCCCACCCTGTCCACAAAGTCGTGGTGCGTGAAGCGGTGGACGTCCTTGGCGGAGAGCCTGGGGTAGGGCGCGAAGAAGCGGTAGTACTTCGACTCGTCCGAGACCTGCTCGTAGAAGCTGACCAGGCGGTCGGCGTCATCAACGGTGATGGGCCGGACGCGCGCGGTACCACCGTCGCGCAGCACCACGTCCGCCTCCCAGTGGGAGGGGTACGCGTGCCCGTCCTGTCGGTCCGCCGGGGTCTGCATGGGCCCCAGAGTACGGCTCGCGTCCGACAGTGGCGCGAGGCAGTCTGTGGAGGACGGGAGTCGGACCGAGGCCGCGGTCCGACGACACACCCGGAGGGACTTACGTCCGCTCCGGGCATGCTTCACGATATGGGAAACTGGTCTAGACAACCCTGAACACCGAAGGGCAGCATCACATGGCTGAGCGCCGCGTCAACGTCGGCTGGGCCGAGGGCCTCCACGCCCGCCCCGCTTCCATCTTCGTCCGAGCCGCCACGGCCACAGGCGTCCCGGTGACGATCGCCAAGGCCGGGGGCGACCCCGTCAACGCGGCCTCCATGCTGGCTGTCCTGGGCCTGGGCGCCCAGGGCGGCGAGGAGCTCGTCCTCGCCTCCGACGCCGAGGGCGCGGACGCCGCCCTCGACCGCCTGGCCAAGCTGGTCGCCGAGGGTCTCGAGGAGCTCCCCGAGACCGTCTGAGCGCCACAGCGCCCGCACGACCGAGGCCGCGCCACCCCTCCGGGGGCGGCGCGGCCTCGCCGTTCCCGCCGTGACGTCATCCGGAGATCCGCCATGGCGCCACCCGGAGCCGGTCTTCATGCACGGCCGCCTTTTATCGGGGGCGGGCCTTTGCACCGGGCATAGTTAATTCCGCACCGGGCGCACCGAAGGCGCGCCATCGGAAATTCCGGGCGCGCACGAAATAAGGGCAGTAGAGGCCGACAGAGGGCAACGGAAATACTGCTCCACCGAATAACACCTCTTTGTATACGGCGCCCGTGTTAATGCCGCAGGCCCGACATGTTTACGGGATGTTGCGAAGTCCTCACACCGTTGGCCCGGTCCGTGCCGCCGGAAAAGCGCAGCCGGTGGGAGACCGCGGATCGCTCGGTGTGCAGCGCGGTGATCGCCCGCGCGCGCTCGCTGTCGCCGCGCGTCACCGCGTCCACGATGGCGCCGTGCTCGGCCCAGGACTCCACGGGGTTGGCGGGCGCGTCCACGGCGTACATCCAGGCGATCTTGTGCCGCAGCTGGGTCAGTGTCGAGGTCAGGGCGTGGCTGCCGGTGGCCTGGGCGAGTGTCTCGTGGAACCAGCCGCCCAGGGAGCGCAGGTCCTCACTGCCGCCCCGGCGGGCCCGTTCCTGGCCCAGCCTGACCAGTCCGCGCAGCACCTTGAGGTGGGCCTCGGTACGGCGCTGGGCGGCCCGGGAGGCGCCGAGCGGCTCCAGGAGCAGGCGCATCTCCAGCAGGTCGGCGGCCTCCTGCTCGGTCGGTTCCGCGACGCACGCGCCCGCGTGCCGGCGCGTCACCACGAAGCCCTCGGCCTCCAGGGTGCGCAGGGCCTCGCGGACGGGGACGCGCGAGACGCCGTAGCGACGGGCCAGGAGTTCCTCGGTGAGCCGGCTGCCGCGCTCGTAGACACCCGCGACGATGTCGTCCCGGATCGCTGTGCATACCGAGTGCGCCGGAATACGCATGTCCGACCTCCGCCTTAATCCCCGTGAAACGCCGCCGAGTGGCGTCCGTTCCGTGACTCTATTGCAATGAGCGGGAATTTCCGAAGGCGGCCCTGAATCCATGCATATTTTTTGGACACCGGGGTCACGAAAACGACGAAAGCCCCGGCTCGGGGGCCGGGGCTTCTGGGCTCTCGCCATGCGACGTCACATGTTCGTCCCCGTGCTCGGGTCAGACGTGCACGCCGTGCTTGCGGAGATAGGCGACCGGGTCGACGTCCGAGCCGTACTCCGGGGTCGTGCGGGCCTCGAAGTGGAGGTGGGGGCCGGTCACGTTGCCGGTCGCGCCGGAGAGGCCGATCTGCAGGCCCGGGGTGACCTTCTGGCCCACCGAGACGCCGATCGACGAGAGGTGACCGTACTGGGTGTACATGCCGTCGGCCATCTTGATGACGATCTGGTTGCCGTAGGACCCGCCCCAGCCGGTGGAGACCACCGTGCCGGTGCCGACCGCGTGCACCACCGTGCCGGTGGCGGCGTGGAAGTCGATGCCGGTGTGGGCGCCGGAGGACCACAGGGAGCCGCCGGTCTTGTACCCGGTGGAGACGTACGAGTCGGAGATGGGCGCGACGAAGGCGTTGAGGCGCTTGCGCTCGGCCGCCCGCGCGGCGCGCGCCGCGGCCTCGCGCTCCTTCTTGGCCTTCTCCGCGGCCTTCTTGCGCGCGGCCTCCTCGGCCGCCTTGCGCTCGGCGGCGGCCGTCTGCGCGGCGGCCTGGGCGTCGATCTGGTCGGCGACCGAGTCGCTGACCGTGATCACCGGGGTGAGGCCGGTCTGCTCGACGGAGTTCTCCGCGGCGAGCGCCGGGGCGGCCGAGACGGTGCCGATGACACCCGTGGTGGTGAGGGCCGCGATGCCGGCGGCCTGCGCGGTGGTGCGCTTCACCCGGCCGGGGCGACGATGCTTCCCGGGGGCGCACATGAACGCCATGTAGAGGCTGGTCCTTTCCTTCCCTCTCGCCTACCGGGTTAGCTGACGGGTTCGGAGCAGGAAGGTCTCCTACGGGCCCCCTCGCGGCTCGCGCGGGCGCCCGATTCACCCCAGGGACGCATGGGTCCCCGGCTCCCCTGGCTCGCGCCGTACGGGGACTCGGCGATGACTGTCCGGTGCCGCGGGCGCGGCGCACTGCCTGACGGACAGTCCGGAAGAACCTACGAGGACGTCCTCGCGATGCTCAAACGGATCACGGCTTTTGTCGCGCATCCCACAGGGCAGACAGGCAACCTCCGCCCCAATTCGGACATTCGGCGGCCCTGGTGACCTGACAGTCACCAGGGCCGCCTCACGCGCGCGTGCCGCTCGTCGCGTTACTCCGCGGCGACGACCGTCACTTCGCCGATGCCGAGGGCCTCGACCGGCTCCTTGATCTGCGCCGCGTCGCCGACGAGGACGGTCACCAGGTGGTCGACCGGGAAGGCGTTCACGACGGCCGCGGTGGCCTCCACGGTGCCGGTGGCGGCCAGTTGCCGGTAGAGCGTGGCCTGGAAGTCGTCGGGCAGATACTGCTCGACCTGGTCGGCCAGGGTGCCGGCGACGGCCGCCGCCGTCTCGTACTTGAGCGGCGCCACGCCCACCAGGTTCTGCACGGCGACGTCGCGCTCGGCGTCCGTGAGGCCCCCGGAGGCGAGGGTGCGCAGCACCGTCCACAGGTCCTGGAGGGCCGGGCTGGTGTTCGGGGTGTCCACGGAGCCGCTGATGGCGAGCATCGCGGCGCCGCTGCCGTCGGGGGCGGACCGCAGGACCTGCCCGAAGGCGCGGACGCCGTAGGTGTAGCCCTTCTCCTCGCGCAGGACGCGGTCCAGACGGGAGGTGAGGGTGCCGCCCAGGCAGTAGGTGCCGAGCACCTGGGCGGGCCAGACGCGGTCGTGCCGGTCGGCGCCGACGCGGCCGATGAGCAGCTGCGTCTGGACGGCTCCGGGGCGGTCCACGATGACGACACGGCCGGTGTCGTCGGCGGAGACCGGGGGCACCGGCCGGGGCTGGGCGGTGGAGCCGCGCCAGGCGCCCAGGGTCTCGCCGAGCAGTTCGTCCAGGTCGATGCCGGTCAGGTCGCCGACGACGACCGCGGTGGCGGTGGCAGGGCGGACATGCCGGTCGTAGAACGCGCGTACGGCGGCCGCGTCGATCTTCTCGACGGTGTCCTCGGTGCCCTGGCGCGGTCGGGACATCCGCGCGGTCGACGGGAAGAGCTCCTTGTAGAGCTGCTTGGCGGCCCGGCGGCTGGGGTTGGCCAGCTCGTGCGGGATCTCGTCGAGGCGGTTGCGGACCAGCCGCTCGACCTCGCTGTCGGCGAAGGCGGGTGCCCTGAGCGCGTCGGAGAGCAGCCCGAGTCCCTTGGCCAGGCGGGAGGCCGGGACCTCCAGGCTGAGCCGGACACCGGGGTGGTCGGCGTGGGCGTCCAGGGTGGCGCCGGCCCGCTCCAGCTCGGCGGCGTACTCCTCGGCGGAGTGCTTGTCGGTGCCCTCGGAGAAGGCGCGCGCCATGATCGTGGCGACGCCGTCCAGGCCGGCCGGCTCGGCGTCCAGGGGCGCGTCCAGGAGCACCTCGACGGCGACCACCTGCTGGCCGGGGCGGTGGCAGCGCAGCACGGTGAGCCCGTTGTCCAGGGTGCCGCGCTCGGGGGCCGGGAAGGCCCAGGGCCGGGCGTCGCCCGGCTGGGGCTGCGGGTGGAAGTCCATGGTGGCGAGCTCGGTCACTTGGCCGTCTCCTCGTCGTGCTCGGCGGTGGCGGCCTCGACCGTGGCCTCGGCCTCGGGGTCCTCGGGTACGTCGGCGTCCGCGACCGCCTCCGGGGACTTGGGCTCGTAGACGAGCACCGCGCGGTTGTCCGGCCGCAGGCGGGCCTTGGCGACCTCCTGGACCTCTTCCGGGGACACCGCGAGGACGCGCTGGACGGCGGTCAGGGCGAGCTGCGGGTCACCGAACAGGACGGCGAACCGGCACAGTTCGTCCGCGCGGCCCGCGACGGTCCCCAGCCGGTCCAGCCACTCGCGCTCCAACTGGGCCTGGGCGCGCTCCATCTCCTCGGGCGTGGGGCCCTCCTCGGCGAACCGGGCGAGCTCCTCGTCGATGGCGGTCTCGATGACCGGTACCTCGACGTCACCGGAGGTCTTCACGTCCAGCCAGCCAAGGGAGGGCGCGCCGGCCAGGCGCAGCAGGCCGAAGCCGGCGGCAACGGCCGTACGGTCGCGCCGTACGAGGCGGTTGTAGAGGCGGGAGGACTCGCCGCCGCCGAGGACGGTGAGGGCCAGGTCGGCCGCGTCGGACGCGCGCGTGCCGTCCTCCGGGAGCCGGTAGGCGGCCATCAACGCGCGCGCGGGCACCTCCTCCACGACGACCTCGCGCAGCTGCTCGCCCATGATGTCGGGCAGCGAGCCGTCGCGCGGGGCGGGCTTGCCGTCGTGTGCCTGGATGGAGCCGAAGTACTTCTCGACCCAGGCGAGGGTCTGCTGGGGGTCGATGTCGCCGACGATCGACAGAACCGCGTTGTTGGGCGCGTAGTAGGTACGGAAGAACGCCCGGGCGTCCTCCAGGGTGGCCGCGTCCAGGTCCGCCATCGAGCCGATCGGCGTGTGGTGGTAGGGGTGGCCCTCCGGGTAGGCGAGCGCGGTCAGCTTCTCGAAGGCGGTGCCGTAGGGGACGTTGTCGTAGCGCTGGCGGCGCTCGTTCTTGACGACGTCCCGCTGGTTCTCCATGGACTCGTCGTCCAGGGCGGCGAGCAGGGAGCCCATGCGGTCGGCCTCCAGCCAGAGGGCGAGCTCCAGCTGGTGGGCGGGCATGGTCTCGAAGTAGTTGGTGCGCTCGAAGCTGGTGGTGCCGTTGAGCGAGCCGCCGGCGCCCTGGACGAGCTCGAAGTGGCCGTTGCCCGTCACCTGGGCGGAGCCCTGGAACATCAAGTGCTCGAAAAGGTGAGCCAGGCCGGTACGTCCCTTGACTTCGTGCCGGGAGCCGACGTCGTACCAGAGGCAGACCGCCGCGACCGGGGTCAGGTGGTCCTCGGAGAGCACCACGCGCAGACCGTTGGCCAAGCGGTGCTCGGTCGCTGTCAGGCCTCCGGAGCCTGTCTCGGCCGTGGTCGTGTGACCCATGGGCATGTACGTCCCTTCACTCGCGTCACTCACTCGCGGAAGCGGTCTCGAACCGCGGTTTTCCTGCCGGTCCTGCCACTGTATGCAAGCGTGCCCGGACCCGGCGAAGTTCCCGCACCACGTACGCCCACAGCGGATCGCGTAGCCTGCGTCCGACTCGCTCCCGAACGCCTCCGAGGCACCGGGGCGGGCCGCGGAGACCGGGGCCTGGCCCGGGTTGTCGGTGCCGCGGTCCACAATGGTCAGCGTCAGATCCCGTTCACGCATGAGCAAGGAGCCGGCAGCGATGGCCCGCCGCAGCACGAAGACCCCGCCGCCCGACGACTCGTACGAGGAGAGGATCCTCGACATCGACGTCGTGGACGAGATGCGCGGCTCCTACCTCGAGTACGCGTACTCGGTCATCTACTCGCGCGCCCTGCCGGACGCCCGCGACGGCCTGAAGCCGGTGCACCGCCGCATCGTCTACCAGATGAACGAGATGGGTGTGCGCCCCGACCGCGCCTATGTGAAGTGCGCGCGCGTGGTCGGCGAGGTGATGGGCAAGCTGCACCCGCACGGCGACGCGTCGATCTACGACGCGCTGGTGCGGATGGCCCAGCCGTTCTCGATGCGCGTCCCGCTGGTCGACGGCCACGGCAACTTCGGCTCGCTGGGCAACGACGACCCGCCGGCCGCCATGCGGTACACCGAGTGCCGGATGGCCGAGGCGACCAGCCTGATGACCGAGTCGATCGACGAGGACACGGTCGACTTCACGCCGAACTACGACGGCCAGGAGCAGGAACCGGTGGCGCTGCCCGCCGCGTTCCCCAACCTCCTGGTCAACGGCTCGTCGGGCATCGCGGTCGGCATGGCGACGAACATGCCGCCGCACAACCTCGGCGAGGTGATCGCGGCCGCCCGCCATCTGATCCGGTTCCCGAACGCGGACCTGGACACGCTGATGAAGCACGTCCCGGGCCCCGATCTGCCCACCGGTGGCCGGATCGTCGGCCTGGAGGGCGTCCGGGACGCGTACGAGACGGGCCGCGGCACCTTCAAGATCCGCGCCACGGTCGCGGTGGAGACGGTCACGGCCCGCCGCAAGGGGCTGGTCATCACGGAACTGCCCTTCACGGTCGGCCCCGAGAAGGTCATCGCCAAGATCAAGGACCTGGTCAACTCCAAGAAGCTGCAGGGCATCGCCGACGTCAAGGACCTCACCGACCGCGAGCACGGGCTGCGTCTGGTCGTCGAGATCAAGAACGGCTTCGTGCCCGAGGCGGTCCTGGAACAGCTCTACAAGCTGACGCCGATGGAGGAGTCCTTCGGCATCAACAACGTCGCCCTGGTGGACGGCCAACCGCTCACCCTGGGCCTGAAGGAACTGCTCGAGGTCTACCTCGACCACCGCTTCGACGTGGTCCGCCGCCGCAGCGAGTTCCGCCGCACCAAGCGCCGGGACCGCCTCCACCTGGTCGAGGGTCTGCTCACGGCCCTGGTCGACATCGACGAGGTCATCCGGCTGATCCGCTCCAGCGACAACAGCGCGGAGGCCAAGCAGCGCCTGATGGAGCGCTTCTCGCTGTCGGAGATCCAGACGCAGTACATCCTGGACACCCCCCTGCGGCGCCTGACCAGGTACGACCGCATCGAGCTGGAGGCGGAGCAGGAGAAGCTCACCGCGGAGATCGCCGAGCTGACCCGGATCCTGGACTCGGACACGGAGCTGCGCAAGCTGGTCTCGGCCGAACTGGCCGCGGTGGCGAAGAAGTTCGGCACCGAGCGGCGCACGGTGCTGCTGGAGGCCTCGGGCGCCCCGGCGGCCGTGGTGCCGCTCCAGGTGGCCGACGACCCGTGCCGGGTGCTGCTCTCCTCGACCGGCCTGCTGGCGCGTACGACGAACGGCGAGCCGTTCCCGGAGGACGCCGACGGCAAGCGGGCCAAGCACGACGTGATCGTCTCGGCGGTCCCGGCGACCGCCCGTGGCGAGGTCGGCGCGGTGACCTCGTCCGGCCGTCTGCTCCGCGTCAACGTGGTCGACCTGCCGCAGCTCCCGGAGACGGCGACCGCCCCGACCCTGGCGGGCGGCGCGCCCCTGTCCGAGTTCCTCTCCCTGGAGGACGGCGAGTCGGTGGTCTGCCTGACCACGCTGGACGAGTCCTCACCGGGTCTCGCCCTCGGCACCGAGCAGGGCGTGGTCAAGCGCGTGGTCCCCGACTACCCGTCCAACAAGGACGAGTTGGAGGTCATCACCCTCAAGGAGGGCGACCGGATCGTCGGCGCCATGGAGCTGCGCACCGGCGAGGAGGACCTGGTGTTCATCACGGACGACGCGCAGTTGCTGCGCTACCAGGCCTCCCAGGTGCGCCCGCAGGGCCGGCCGGCGGGCGGTATGACCGGCGTCAAGCTCACGGAGGGCGCGAAGGTCATCTCCTTCACCGCGGTGGACCCGGCGGCCGACGCGGTGGTCTTCACGGTTGCCGGTTCGCGCGGCACGCTCGACGACTCGGTGCAGACGACGGCCAAGCTGACCCCGTTCGACCAGTACCCGCGCAAGGGCCGCGCCACCGGCGGGGTGCGCTGCCAGCGGTTCCTGAAGGGCGAGGACTGCCTGGCCTTCGCCTGGGCGGGCCCGGTGCCGGCGAAGGCGGCCCAGAAGAACGGCACGCCGGCCGAACTCCCGGAGATCGACCCGCGCCGGGACGGCTCGGGTGTGTCGCTGCCGAAGACGGTGTCGGTGGTGGCGGGCCCCGTCTAGGCCTCGTACCCCTCCTCCTCAGGGCCTTCCTCGAGGCCCTGTACATAGCGCAGGACGCCCCACATGCCGTGCTCGTCGGCCTGTGGGGCGTCGTTCGTGCACGCGTCCAGTTCCTTGCGCAGGGCGGCCACGTCGATGCCGGAGCCGATGAGCACGAGCTGGGTCAGCCGCTCCTCGTCCCGCCCCCAGGGCTCCGGGTAGAACCGCAGGAACCGCCCCACGGCATGCACCGCGTACCGGTTCCCGGTGTCGTACGGCCCGAAGTCGACGTACCCCTTGATCCGGTACAGCCCTTCGGGTCGGCTGTCGAGGAAGGTCATGAGCCGGCGGGGATCGAGTGGCCGGCCGGTGGCGAAGGAGAGACTTTCGTACCGGGTGTGCAGGTGTCCCTCGTGCCCGGCGCCGCTCTCGTGCCCGTGCAGATCGTCGAAGGACAGCTGCCCGACGCGCTCCTCGCCGGGCCGGCAGTCGAAGAGGAACTCCGGGTCGATACGGCCGTAGGTGGCCGGCACGACGGCGGCCCCGTGGTCGCTGAGCGACCGCACGAGCCCCAGGACATGTTCGCCGCCCTGTCCGGCCCGGTCGAGCTTGTTCACGACGACCAGGTCGGCGAGGGCGAGGTGCCGGTCGATCTCGGGGTGCTCGGCGCGCGTGCCGGCGAACTCGGCGGCGTCCACGACCTCGACGAGGCCGCCGTAGACGATGCCGGGGTGCTCGCTGGCGAGCAGCATCCGGACGAGTTCCTGGGGCTCGGCGAGACCGCTCGCCTCGATGACGATCACGTCGATACCGGTGGCCGGGTCGGCGAGCCGTTCCAGGTACCGGTCCAGTTCGCTCGCGTCGACGGCACAGCACAGGCAGCCGTTGCCGAGCGAGACGGTGGAGTCGCCGAGGGCGCCGGCCACGGCCATCGCGTCGATCTCGATGGCCCCGAAGTCGTTGACGATCGCCCCGATCCGGCTGCCTCCGCTGCGGTGCAGCAGGTGATTGAGGAGCGTGGTCTTCCCGGAGCCCAGGAATCCGGCGAGCACGACGACCGGGATCTGCTGGGGGCTGCGGTGGTGCTCCAACGGGGGGCCTCTTTCATGCGGGCGGGGCTGTGATCGGTCCAGGATAGGAAACGACCTGCCGCCGGAGACCGCGCCCGTCACCGCAGCGCGCCGGCCGAGGGGCGACGGTTCGTGACGATCGCCGCAGAGGCCTACCGGGCCGCGGCCGCCCCGCTCGGCTCCGGTCCCACATAGCGTGCCACCGGCCGGATGATCTTCGAGTCGGCCGCCTGTTCCAGGATGTTGGCGCTCCAGCCGACCGCGCGGGCCGCCGCGAACGTCGGGGTGAACATCTCCCGGGGCAGGCCGCAGAGTTCCATGACCACGCCCGCGTAGAACTCGACGTTGGTGTGGAGTTCGCGGCCGGGCTTCAGTTCGGCGAGGATGCGCTCCACATGGCGCTCGACCTCGACGGCGAACGCGACCCGGGGGCCGCCGAAGTCCTGTGCGATCTCGCGCAGCATGCGGGAACGCGGGTCCTCCGTACGGTAGATCGCGTGCCCGAAGCCCATCACGCGGTCGCCGGCCAGGACTCGTTCGCGGATCCACGGGTCGATCCGGTCCGGTGTCCCGATCGCGTCAAGGGTGTCCAGCGCCCGGCTGGGCGCGCCCCCGTGCAGAGGCCCGGACAGCGCACCGACCGCTCCCACGAGGCAGGCCGCGACGTCCGCGCCGGTCGACGCGATGACGCGCGCCGTGAATGTTGACGCATTGAATCCGTGATCAATGGTTGAGATCAAGTATTGCTCGACCGCACGCGCCCGCCGGGTATCCGGTTCCGAACCCGTCAACATGTACAGGTAGTTGGCCGCGTACGACAGGTCCGCGCGCGGCTCCACCGGGTCGAGCCCCTGTCCGAGCCGGTACAGCGCGGTGAGCAGTGTCGGTACGGCAGCACAGGCGACGACCGTGTCGGCCCGCCGCCGGTCCGCGTCGATGTCGTACACCGGCCGGAACCCCCGCGCCGCGCCGAGCAGCGAGAGCGCGGTGCGCATCCCGGCCAGCGGTCCGGACCCGCCGCTCGCCGCGGCCACCGCGGGCAGCGCCGCCCGGACCTGGTCGGGCAGGTGCCGCAGCGCGGCGGTCTCGGCGGCGAAGGCGGCGGCGCGCGTCGCGTCCGGCAGTTCGCCGTGGACCAGGAGGTGCCAGACGTCCTCGAAGCCACGGGTGCGGGCGAGTTCGACGGCCGAGTACTGCCGGTAGTGGTAGAAGCCCTCGGCTCCTCGGACGTCCCCCACCTCGGTGTCGGTGACGACGACACCGGCGAGCCCGCGCGGCGCGTCGACCAGGGTCGACGCGCTCCTGCTGACGGTCATGACATGCCCTCCGCTTTCCTCCCTGAACTTGATTCGACTGTCCATGCTTGACTCATTGTCTGTCAATATTGATTGAATCAATACACGTCGGACCCGACTACGGTGGCGCCATGCGCGATCAACAACCCGCTCCCGGCAGTCCCGCGCGACGGCTGAGCACCAAGGAGACCGCCGAGCTGCTCGGGGTGAAACCCGAGACCGTGTACGCCTATGTGAGCCGTGGCCAGCTGAGCAGCAGGCGTGAGCCCGGCGGCCGCGCCAGCACCTTCGACGCCGGCGAGGTGGCGGCGCTCGCCCGGCGCAACAGGCGGGATGCCGCGGGGAGTCCGGGGTCCGGCGTGGATCTGTCGGTGCGCACCCGGATCACACTGATCGAGAAGGACCGCTACTTCTTCCGGGGCGTCGACGCCACCGAACTCGCCGCGCGCCACTCCTACGAGGAGGTGGCCGAGTGGCTGTGGACGGGCCGGATGACTCCGGGCGTGACCCTCACCGCCCCGCAGGACACCGTCGCGATCACGCGCCGGGCCGTCGACGCGCTGCCGGAGCACACCTCCCCCACCGACCGGCTGCGGGTCGCCACGATCGCCTCGGCCGCCGAGGATCCGCTGCGCTTCGACCTGTCCGAGGACGCCGTCCTCGGCACCGCGCGCGTGCTGATCCCCACCCTGGTCGCGGCGTTGCCCGTGCAGCGCGAGCGCCGGGACGACGACGGCCCGCTGGCCCACCGGCTGTGGCGCCGGCTGACCGGCATCGACCCCAGCGACGCCGCGCTGCGCGTCCTGGACACGGCGCTCGCCCTGCTCGTCGACCACGACCTGGCCGCCTCCACGCTCGCGGTCCGGCTCGCCGCCTCCGCACGCGCCCACGCCTACGCGGCCGTGTCGGCCGGGCTCGGCGTCCTCGAAGGCCCTCTGCACGGCGCCTCCAGCGGCCTCGCCCACCGGATGCTGCTCGACGTCCTCGACCAGGGCACCGCCGTCCCGGTGATCGCGGACGAACTCCGCGCGGGCCGCCGTATCCCCGGCCTCGGCCACCGGCTCTACCAGGGCGAGGACCCACGCGCGCGGGTCCTGTTCGGCCTCCTGGAGGAGGTCCCCCGCGCGGAGCCCGCCCTGCTCGCGGCCCGGGACGTCGTCGCCACGACCGCCCGGCACGCTCCGCTGCACGCCAACGTCGACCTGGCGCTGGCCGTGTTCACGGCCTCCTGCGGCATGCCCGCCACCGCGGGCGAGACGATCTTCGCCGTCGCCCGAACGGCGGGCTGGATCGCGCACGCCCTGGAGGAGTACGGGGAACGCCCGCTGCGGATGCGTCCCAGCGGCCACTACGTCGGTCCGAAGCCGCCGCAGCCGCTGCCGCTGCCGGAGTAGCCCACCCGGGCAGCCCACCGGAGAGGCGAACGGGCCGGGGCCGGAAGTCACCCCGGAGCAAAGTCAGGTTAGGCTCACCTCTGTGAGTAGGTGCACAACCGTCTCCCGGATGCTTGACGAGCCCGTTTCCGGCACCGCGGCCACCGCGACGACGTGGCTGCTGCTGGAACAGCCCGGCCCGTGGGGTGCCAAGGCGCTCACTTCGAGCCATCTGGACCCCGCCCTTGGCCGCGCCCTGGAGGCCGCCGCCAAGGACACCGGCGTGCGGATCGCGCTCATCCGCCGCCCCGGCCGCCACGCCGATCCGGGCACCCCCGCCGTGCGCCAGGTGTACGCGGCCCACACGGTTCCCGGGAACATCTGGCTGCACAGCGCCGCCACCCGCGACCCCGAGCGGCTGCTCGACCTCGACTTCGCCGCGCTCGGTGCGGGCGACCACCGATCCTTCGGTGCGGCGCTCGACGGCCGGCCGCACTCGGGCAGCCCTCTCGCACTCGTCTGCACCAACGGCAAGCGCGACCGCTGCTGCGCCCTGCTCGGCCGCCCGCTGGCCGCCGAACTGGCCGCGTCCGGCGTGACGGGCACCTGGGAGGTCACCCATCTGGGTGGTCATCGCTTCTCGCCGACGGTGCTCGTGCTGCCGTACGGCTACGCGTACGGCCGCGCCGAGGCCCATGCCGTCAAGGAGGTCCTGCACGGCGCCCAGGAGGGCCGTGTGGTGCTGGAGGGGTGCCGTGGGTGCTCCGCCTGGGAACGGCCCGGCCAGGCGGCCGAGCTGGCGGTGCGCGAGGCGGCGGGCGAGTACGCGGCGGGCGTGCTGAGCGTCGTACGGACCGAGGGCGCGGCCCCGCACTGGGACGTCACCGTCGCCCACGCCGACGGCCGCCGCTGGCGGGTCGGCGTGGCCCAGGGCACCTCCCTGCCGCCCCGCGCGGAGAGCTGCGGGGTGTCGGTGCTGGGGTCGCCGGCCCGGATGGACGTGGTGTCGCTGCGGGAACTGCGGACGACGACGGCTCTGGCGAGCTGACGCGGCCGCGAAGGGGGAGCCGACGCTGCCGCGAAGGGGGAGCCGACGCGACCCCCGACGGCGGATTTCCCCAAGAAATAGTCAAGAGATCCACGCCACACCCCCTACGGCCGGGCCCGCACCCCCACGTACCGTCGTGGGCATGAGCCCCACTCCTCCCGCACGCCGCCTGCGTCTCGGCCTGCCCCGACGGGCGTTCTCGCAGGTCCTGCTGATGCAGGTGGTGATCGCCGCCGGGGTCGCGGTGCTGGCCACCGGGCTCTTCCTGGCACCGCTGAGCAAACAGCTGGACCAGGAGGCCATGCGCCGGGCACTGGCGATCGCCCAGACCACCGCCCAGGACCCGCAGATCGCCGAGGGCGTCCTCACCACGCGGCCGAGCACGACCGGCCCGGTGCAGCGGGAGGCGGAGCGGATCCGGAAGGCCACCCGCGCCGAGTACATCGTGGTGATGGACCTGCGGGGGTACCGGTGGTCGCACACCACGCTCTCGGAGATCGGCCGCCATGTCTCGACCTCCCCGAAGGAGGCGCTGGCCGGCAAGGACGTCATGCAGATCGACAACGGCACCCTGGGCCGCTCCGCGCGCGGCAAGGTGCCGTTGTACGACGCGAAGCACCGGATCATCGGGGCGGTCTCGGTCGGCATCGCGTACGACAGCGTGCGGGCGCGCCTGCTCAGCGCGATCCCCGGGCTGTTCGCCTACGCCGGCGGCGCTCTCGCGGTTGGTGCGCTGGCCGCCTGGCTGATCTCCCGGCGGGTCCAGCGGCAGACCCGCGACCTGGCCTTCTCCGACATCTCGGCGCTGCTCGCGGAGCGCGAGGCGATGCTGCACGGCATCCGGGAGGGCGTCGTCGCGCTCGACCGCGGCGGCCGTATCCGCCTGCTGAACGACGAGGCGAGACGACTGCTCGGCATCGGCGACGAGGCCGTCGGCCGGTCTCCCGACGAAGCGCTCGGCGGGGGCCGCACGACCGATGTCCTGGCCGGCCGGGTGACCGGCACCGATCTGCTCACCGTGCGCGGCCAGCGGGTCCTGGTCGCCAACCGCATGCCCACCGACGACGGCGGCGCGGTCGCCACCCTCCGTGACCGCACCGAGCTGGAGCAGCTCGGCCGCGAACTCGACTCCACGCGCGGACTGATCGACGCCCTGCGCGCCCAGGACCACGAGCACGCCAATCGCATGCACACCCTGCTCGGGCTGCTGGAGCTGGAGATGTACGACGACGCCGTGGACTTCGTGGGCGAGGTGGTGGGCGACCACCGGGTCACCGCCGAGCAGGTCACCGAGAAGATCCATGACCCGCTGCTGGCCGCCCTGCTGGTCGGCAAGGCCACCGTCGCGGCCGAGCGCGGGGTCGCCCTGTGGGTGTCGGACCGCACCTGGCTCCCGGACCGGCTGATCGACCCCAGGGGCCTGGTCACGGTCGTGGGCAATCTCGTGGACAACGCCCTGGACGCGGTCGCCGGCACCGCGCACGCGCGCGTGGAGGTCGAGTTGTGCGCCGAGGGCCGCGCGGTCGTCCTCAGGGTGCGCGACACCGGGCCCGGGATCCCGGCGGAGCAGCGGGAGCTGGTCTTCACCGAGGGGTGGTCCACCAAGAAGCCGCCCGCGCACGGCAAGCGCGGCATCGGGCTCTCGCTGGTGCGCCGGCTCGCCGAACGGCAGGGCGGCAGGGCGGACGTGGGCGAGGCGGACGGCGGGGGCGCGCAGTTCACGGTCGCGCTCCCCGAGGCACTGACCGAGCCGGAGCCGGAACCGGCGCTCGTCCCGGCCGGCGAGGAGACGCGATGATCGAGGTCCTGGTAGTGGACGACGACACCCGGGTCGCCCGGGTGAACGCCGCCTACGTCGAGAAGGTACCCGGCTTCCGGATGGCCGGCGAGGCCCACAACGCGGCCGAGGCGCTGCGCCAGTTGGAGACGCTGCCCCGCCTCGACCTGGTCCTCATGGACCACTATCTGCCCGACGACACGGGTCTCGCGGTGGTCCAGGAGATGCGCCGGCGCGGCTACCGGACCGACGTGATCATGGTGACGGCGGCCCGGGACGTGTCGACCGTGCAGGCGGCGATGCGGCACGGCGCTCTGCAGTACCTCGTCAAGCCGTTCGCGTTCGCCGGGCTGCGCGCCAAGCTGGAGGCCTACGCCGAGCTGCGGCGCACCCTGGACGGCGGCGGCGAGGCCGAACAGGCCCAGGTGGACCGCATCTTCGGCGCCCTGTCCACGGCGTCCGAGCCGGTCCTGCCCAAAGGACACTCCCCCACCACCGCCGAGCTGGTGCGCCAGTCGCTGATGAACGCCCAGGGCCCGCTGTCGGCCCAGGAGATCGCCGACCGGACCGGGGTGAGCCGCCAGACCGCCCAGCGCTATCTGAAGCTCCTGGAGCGCACGGGACGGGCCCGGCTGACCCTCAAATACGGCGACGCGGGCCGCCCCGAACACCGTTACGTGTGGGCGACCCGCGGCTGAACGCCTTCGGCCCTGCCGTCGCTTGACGGCCTCTGTTCAGCAGCCTCTACTCGGCGGCAGCTACTTGGCAGCCGCTACTTGGCAGCCTCGACGAACTCGGTCGTGTACGTCTTGCTGAGGTCGACATCGGCGTTCTGGATGTTCGTGTTGAAGGCCTTGAGCACCTTCTCCACGGTCTCCGGGCCGTTCTCCGGCATCACGCCGTCGTCGGTGAACATCGGCAACGTGCTCTTGATGGACTGCGTGTAGAGGGCCTTGTCGCCCTGGGCGTAGTCGGCGGGCATCTTGGCCGCTATCTCGGCGGCGCTGTGCGTGGACATCCACTTGAGTGTCTTGACGAATGCATTGACCAACTTCTGGACGGTGTCCTTGTGACCGTTGACCCAGTCCGTCTGCATGTACAGGCTCGACGACGGGTACGGGCCGCCCAGCGCCTTCTGGGAGCCTTCCGGCGTCCGCATGTCCAGCAGGACCTTGCCCGCCTTCTTGTCCAGGATGGTCGCCACCGTCGGATCGGTCGTCATGCCGCCGTCGATGGAACCCTGCTGGAGCGCCGAGATGAAGGTCGCGCCCGCTCCGACGGCGACCGGCGAGAAGTCGCTCACCTTCACCCCGTTCTTGACGGCGAGGTACTTGGTGAGGAAGTCGGTCGACGACCCGAGGCTGGTGATGCCGAGCTTCTTGCCCTTGAAGTCCTTGGGCGAGGTGATGTCGCCGGCCGCCTTGGTGGAGACGACCTCTACCTCGCCGGGAGCGCGTGAGAACTGCACCACGGACTCGACCGCCTTGCCCTTGGTCTGGAGGTCCAGCGTGTGGTCGTAGAAGCCGACCGTCCCCTGGACCTGCCCGGCGACGAGCGCGGTCTCGGCCTGCACCCCGGCCGGCTCGGTCAGCAGTTCCACGTCGAGGCCCTCGGCGTCGAAGTAGCCGAGCCGCTGGGTGAGCATGGCCGGCATGTAGATGACCTTGTCCAGGCCACCGACCATGATCTTGACCTTCGTGCCCTTGCCGTCACCCTTGCTGCCGGAGCCGGTGGAGGCGGTGCTCGCCGCGTCGTTGGCGCAGGCGGTGAGGGAGGAGAGGGCGAGCAGGCCGGCGGCGGCCAGGGTGGAGTATCTGACGGACTTGCGCATGACGTTCACGTCCTTGTGAGAGGGCGGTGCGGGGAGAAGTCGAGAGGGGTGGTCAGCTGTCGGAGTCCGACGGCTTCCATCGGAAGATGCGGCGCTCGGCGAAGGTGAGCAGTCCTTCGGCGGCGAGCGCGACGACGGCGAGGATGACCATCGCGGCGTACACGCCGGCCGCGTTGAAAGTGCCCTGCGACTGCGCGACGAGCAGGCCGATGCCCTTGGTGGCACCGATGTACTCGCCGACGATGGCGCCGATCAGGGCGAAGCCGAAGCTGACGTGCAGGCTGGTGAAGATCCAGGAGGTGGCGGAGGGGATGACGACCTGGAGGGTCACCCTGCGGTCGCTCGCGCCGAGGATCCGGGCGTTGGCGACCAGGTTGCGGTCGACCTCACGGGCCCCCTGGAAGGCGTTGAAGAACACCGGGAAGAAGACCAGTACGACGGCGGACGCGACCTTGGACGAGGCGCCGAGCCCGAACCAGATCACGAAGATCGGGGCGAGCACGATCCTGGGGATCGAGTTGAGCACCTTGATGTAGGGACCGAGGACATCGGCGAGGAACGCGATGCGGCCCAGGGCGATACCGCAGACCACACCGGCGATGACACCGATGACCCAGCCGAGCAGCGCCTCGTAGAGCGTGTACCAGATCTGCTCGCCCAGGGAGCCGAGGGCGGTGCCGTGGGTCACCCAGGTCCAGATCTGGTCCCAGATCTTGGAGGGCATCGAGAAGTTGAACGGGTCGATGACCGCGGCCCGGGACAGGACCTCCCACAGGCCGAGCACGGCCACCAGCAGCAGCACACGCACGGCGAGCACGATCGCCTTGCGTCTGCGGGCGGCCTGGGCCCGCGACCGGGCGCGGTCCGGGCTGGTCTTGGCCGTGTCGACGACCGGTGTGCTGAGCACCTCAGGCGACATGAGCGGCACCCCTCTCGCGGGTGATGCGGACCTCTTCGCCGAGGGACTCCCAGATCTCGCGGTAGATCTCGATGAACCGCGGCTCCAGACGCACCGACTCGACCTTGCGGGGGCGGGGCAGGTCGATGTCGAAGACCTGCTTGACGGTCGCGGGCCCGGCGGTCATGACGACGACCTTGTCGGCCAGCGCGATCGACTCCTCCAGGTCGTGGGTGACGAAGACGACCGAGGCGCCCGTGCCCTCCCACAGCTCAAGGAGTTCGTCCGACATCAGGGCCCGGGTCTGCACGTCGAGCGCGGAGAACGGCTCGTCCATGAGCAGAATCTCGGGGTCGTTCACGAAGGTCGCGGCGAGCGCCACGCGCTTGCGCTGCCCGCCGGAGAGCTGGTGCGGGTAGCGGTCCTCGAAGGCGGCGAGGCCGACCCGAGCCAGCCATTCGCGGGCCTTCTCCCTGGCCTCCGCCTTGGGCACGCCCCTGAAGCGGGGCCCGGCCATCACGTTGGACAGCACCGTCCGCCAGGGGAAGGTGGCGTCCTGCTGGAAGACGAAGCCGACCTTGTCGCCGACGCCGGCCACCGGCTCACCGGCCACCAGCACCTCGCCCTCACTGGGCTCCTCCAGCCCGCTGACCAGGGTCAGCGTGGTGGACTTGCCACAACCCGTCGGCCCTACGACGGCCACGAACTCACCACGCCCCACGGTGAGGTCGAGGTCGCGGACAGCCGTGTGCAGACCCCCCGACGGGGTCTTGAAGATCTTGCTCGCGCCCCGCAGCTCGATGGCGGGGCTGGTGTCTGCGCTCATGGGCCGGGACGGTAGGTGTGGCCCGGACCACAGCAGCAGTCTTCTGGGCACAAGCCGTTCTTTTGCTCGCAAGCATCTGTTGTGCTCTTTTTGCTCGCGCTACAACTGCGGAGCCGAAACACGGGCTTAACGCTCGCCGGCCTTGAAGGAGAGGCCTGATGATTGACGTCCTGGTAGTCGATGACGACTTCCGTGTCGCCGAGATAAACGCCAAGTACGTGGGGAAGGTTCCCGGCTTCCGGGTGGCCGCCCGCGCGCACAGCGCCGCCCAGGCCCTGGCCGCCGTGAACCGAGGCACCATCGACCTGGTCCTGCTGGACCACTACCTGCCGGACCGGACCGGCCTCGAACTCGTCCACCAGATGCGCGAGCAGGGCCACGGCACCGACGTCATCATGATCACGGCGGCCAGCGATGTGATGACCGTCCAGAAGGCGATGCGCCTGGGCGCCCTGCACTACCTGGTCAAGCCGTTCACCTTCGCCGCGCTGCGCACCCGCCTGGACTCCTACGCGGCCCTGCGCCGTACCGTCGACCGGGTCGGCGGCCGGGGCCTGGCGGGCCAGGAGCAGGTCGACCGGATCTTCGGCGCCCTGCGCACCTCACCGGCACCGTCCATGCCCGGCCTGCCCAGCGGCCAGTCCGAGCCCACGACGGACCTCATCTGCGGCGTCCTGCACCGCGCCGACCATCCGCTCTCCGCCCACGAGGTCGCCGCCGAGACAGGCCTCAGCCGCTCCACCGCCCAGCGCTACCTCCGTCACCTGGAACAGGTGGGCCGGCTCCGCCTGTCCCTGAAGTACGGCGACACGGGCCGCCCGGAGCACCGGTACGCCTGGGTGGCGCCATAGCGGCTCCCTACGGGTCAGACGGCTCCCGCCCCGGTCAGCGACCGCACCTCGGTCTCCGCCTGCTTGGCCTCGTCCGGGACCTCGTCCGAGGTGACCGTGCCGAGCCACCCGGCGAGGAAGCCCAGCGGGATGGAGACGATCCCCGGGTTCTGCAACGGGAAGTACTGGAAGTCCACGCCCGGGAACAACGCGCCCGGGCTTCCCGAGACCACCGGGGACAGCACGACCAGCCCCAGGGCCGGGACCAGCCCGCCGTATACGGCCCACACCGCGCCGCGGGTCGTGAAACCCCGCCAGAACAGCGAGTACAGCAGCGCGGGCAGGTTCGCCGAGGCGGCCACCGCGAAGGCCAGCCCCACCAGGAAGGCGACGTTCATGTCGCGGGCCAGCAGGCCGAGGGCGATCGCCACCACCCCGATGCCGACCGCGGCCGTCCGCGCCACCGCCACCTCGCTGCGCTGCTTGGCGTGCGGTCTGCGCAGCGAGGCGTACAGGTCATGGGCGACGGACGCGGAGGAGGCAAGGGTGATCCCGGCGACCACCGCGAGGATCGTCGCGAAGGCGACGGCCGCGACCACCGCGAACAAAACCGTTCCGCCTGTGGAGCCCGCGCCGCCGCCCAGATCGAGCGCCAGCAGCGGAACGGCCGTGTTCCCCGACGCGTTCGAGGCGCGCACCGCGTCCGGCCCGACGAGGGCCGCCGCCCCGAAACCGAGCACGATCGTCATCAGGTAGAAGCCGCCGATCAGCCCGATCGACCAGACCGCCGAACGCCGTGCCGCCCGCGCCGTGGGCACCGTGTAGAAACGGGACAGGATGTGCGGCAGCCCCGCCGTGCCCAGCACCAGCGCCAGCCCCAGACTGATGAAGTCCAGCCGGGCGCTCCAGCTGCCGCCGTACTTGAGGCCCGGCGCCAGGAACGACTTCCCGTGCCCACTGCGGTCGGCCGCGGTGAGCAGCAGGCGGTCGATGTCGCCGTGGAACCGCAACAGCACCAGCACGGTCAGCACCACCGTGCCGCTGAGCAGCAGGACCGCCTTCACGATCTGGATCCAGGTGGTCGCCCGCATCCCTCCCAGCGACACATAGATCACCATCAGCGCGCCGACCCCGATGACCGTCCACGCCTGCGCGGCCTGGCTCGTCCGCCCCAGCAGCAGCGCCACCAGGCTGCCCGCCCCGACCATTTGCGCCACCAAATAGAGAACGGACACGGTGATCGAGGAAGTTCCCGCCGCGATCCGCACCGGCCGCTCCCGCATCCGCGCCGCGATCACATCGGCGAGCGTGAACCGCCCGCAGTTGCGTACCAGTTCGGCCACCAGGAACAACACGACCAGCCAGGCGACCAGGAAGCCCACCACGTACAGCAGCCCGTCGTAGCCGAAGAGCGCGATGAGTCCGGTCACGCCGAGGAAGGAAGCCGCCGACATGTAGTCGCCCGCGATGGCAAAACCATTCTCCATCGGGGAGAAGAGCCGCCCGCCGGCATAGAACTCCTCCGCCGAACCATGCCGTCGCCGGCTCACCCACGTCGTGATCCCGAGCGTCACCGCGACGAACACGCTGAACAGCAGCAGAGCCAACGTCTGATGTTGCCCCGTCATGACTCACCACCCCGGGCGCCCCTGGTCAGTTCCTGTGTGTCCCAGCGCAGTTCCAGCGCGGCACGGTCCCTGCGCAATCGCGCGTGCCGGGCGTAGGCCCAGGTGAGCAGGAACGTGGTGAGGAACTGCCCGAGGCCCGCGACCATCGCCACGTTCACCGCCCCGGCGACGGGCCTGGCCATCAGCCCCGGCGCGGTCGTCGCGGTCACCACATACCCCACGTACCAGGTGAGGAAGACGACGACTCCTGGCACAACGAACCTGCGGTAGCGGCTGCGCACCTCCTGGAAGGCCGCACTGCGCTGCACTTCCAGATACACGTCACGGGCGCGAACGGCCGCCCCGTCCCGCTCCGCCCGTGCGGCCGGTACGGCGGGAGCCGGTACCCCGGTGCCGTCCAGCTCACCCCAGCCGGAGGCCAGCGCGTCGTACCAGGGATCCTCGTACCTGACTTCTCGGGAGGCCGCGCCGTACTCGCCCTGGTCCTCGTGCTGCTCGGCCGAACTCTCGGGACCGCCCCCGCCGTCGCGGTGACGATCGTTGCTTGACTGCATGCCCAAGGATGGACAGACCGGGAAGATCCCCGACACTTCTTCCCGCGGCTCTTCACCCCATCAGGTGACTCAATGCGCTGGTGGTCGCACCAATCCCTTCGCATAGGCATAACGCACCGCCTGGGCCCGGTCCTTGAGGCTCGTCTTGGCGAAGAGGTTGTTGATGTGTGTCTTCACGGTCGCGGTGGAGACATGCAGTCTGCGGGCGATCTCCTGGTTGGTGAGCCCCTCGGCGATCAGCACCAGGACCTCCGTCTCCCGCACGGTCAGCCCGTCGGGCGCCTCCGTGGCCAGGTCAGTCGGCTCGGGCTGTGACAGCCTTTCCAGCAGCCGCCGTTGGATGCTCGGCGACAGTCCCGCGTCTCCCGAGAGCACGCTCTGCACCGCCCGCACGATCTCGTCGCCGCCCGCGTCCTTGGTGA
The DNA here is from genome assembly GCF_040634235.1 of Streptomyces sp. NPDC007157. Lineage (NCBI taxonomy): Bacteria > Bacillati > Actinomycetota > Actinomycetes > Kitasatosporales > Streptomycetaceae > Streptomyces > Streptomyces sp. NPDC007157. Next base: position 30,081 of record NZ_JBEYFE010000015.1, on the reverse strand, counting down.
GATAGCCACGTGCACCGGCTTTCAGCGCCGGGAACAGCGACTCGTCGTCCGCGAACGTGGTGAGCACCACGACCTGTGTCCCCGGGTACTCTGACCTGATCCGCCGGGTCGCCTCCACACCGTCGCAACGCGGCATCCGCAGATCCATCAGCACCACGTCCGGGGCGAGTTCGGCGACCAGCCGCACAGCTTCCTCCCCGTCGGCCGCCGCTCCCACCACCTCCACGCCGGGCAACAGGCCGAGGAGCATCACGATGCCCTCCCTGACCACTGTCTGGTCGTCGGCGACCACCACCCGCGCGGGCTTCTGCTCCAGCTCCGTCATACGGGCACCCTCAACGTCACCTCGAACCCCTCGTCCTCACGCCCTGCCTCCAGCGAGCCACCCAGCAACTCGGCCCGCTCCCGCATACCCAGCAGACCGTACCCACTGCCCGCGCCGGTGAGGTCGCCGGGACGCCCGCCCGAATCCCTGACGTTCAGGGTCACTTCGTGCTCCTGGTACTCCAGCCGTACCTTGACCTTGGCGCCGTAGGCATGTTTGCGGACGTTCGTCAGCGCCTCCTGGGCGACGCGTCGTACGGTCTGCGACGCCTCCGCGGGCAGGGCCCTGCGTTCACCCGTGACGGTGACCTCGGCACCGTCGGTCGAAGCGACGATCTCCGTGAGGAACTCCTCCAGCGGGGTCAGCTCGCCGCGCAGGGCGGACAGGGCCTGACGGGTCTCGGCCAGGCCGTCCCGGGCCATTCCCCGGGCGGCCACGACCCGTTCGAGGATCTGCGCCCGGTCTGCTCCGCGCTCGATCAGCAGCCGCGCCGCCTCCAGGTGCACCATCTGGGCCGAGAGACTGTGGGCCAGCACATCGTGGATCTCCCGCGCGATCCTGGCCCGCTCCGCCAGCGCCGCCGACTCCGCCTCGGCCGCTCTCGCCGCGCGCTCCTGGGCCAGCAGTCGCTGAGCGTGGCCTCGGGCCTCGGCATCGAGTCTCATCACGTAGCCGGCGAGTGCCAGTCCGACGACGGTGGCCGCGGTGGTCAGCCATACATCGTTGTTGAACGCGGAGTACGAGGCCAGGGCCACGGATGTGACGGGCACCGCGATCGCGATCGGCAGCCGCTCCAGGGCGGAGATGCCGCAACCGCACCAGATCACGAGGGCCGGTCCCCGGAATCCGTTGGCTTCCGCCGCGACCGCGACGGCCAGGAGGACAGCGATGAGGAGCAGGGAGGGCACGAGCCGGTGGGCGTACGTGGTCCGGTAGAAGCCCCAGGAGGCGACGGCGGTCACGACGACACCGGCCACCGCGGCGGCCATGCCCCAGCCGTGGACGTGCGACTGGTTGAAGGCGCCCCACAGCAGCAGGGCGACGAGCACCAGCCGTACGGCCCAGGCGAGCATGCGCCGGGGCAGGGTGACCCCCGCGCGGCCCAGCGCCTCGCGCGACGGCCAGCGCGTCCAGACGTTCTCCGTCACACGCCTTCCTTCCTGGTGACCCGGGCCATGCCGTCACCGTACGCCCGGGTGTGAGCGCCCGCGGGCGGGGCGGAGGGGAGGGACTGCGCACGCCAGACGAGGATGCCGGCGCGAACCAGGAGAGTGACCGCCAGGCCGAGCATGAGAGCCGAGCTGTCCTGGTGGACGCCGACGACGGCGCCGATGGCGACGAGACCGACGCGCACGGCTATCCCGGCGAACCAGACGATCGCGCTGGCCTTGGTGCTCTTGGTCCATACGACCCCGTCGGGCTCCGTCCACACCCGGGTGGTCCAGGCCCAGGCGGCACCCATCCCCAGTCCCACCAGCAACTCCGTGCCGAGCAGCAAGGCGGATTCGGTGCGGTGATGGGCGTCGAGTATGCCGGGTTCGCGCAGCGCGACTACCGCGAGGATCACGGGCAGCAGCCACCAGCGCCGACCGGTGTCGATCGGGCGGGCGCGGAACTGGCGCACGATCACCACCACGACGACTGCCACGATCAGCAACGCGTTGACGAGCCCGGCCATCAGTGCCTCCGTGAGCGGGAAGGGGCGGTGCCGGGAGCGGGAGCTGCCGACACCCCCGACGCTACGGAAATGCGCAGGTGAGCAAATCGGAGTGTGGGTGGATCACGGGTGGAATCCAACGAGCGGGATCTCTCCACCCCCAGGTGGAGAGATCCCTACGCACGGCTGCGCGGACCCTGCCGCCGCCGTGCAAGGCCGTGTAGCGGCCGAGGGACGGACAACCCACAGGGACGACGATGGGCGGGAAGACGAGCCGCAGGCCGCAGGCCTCACCACCGCGCGACCCACCGTCGCCCGGTCGCCCCCGTCCGACTCATCCGACTCGCCCGCGCCCAGCTCACCGCCCCGTCGGCCAAGGCCCAGCGCGGCGGCTACGCGTCGATCCGCGAGCGGTCCAGCGTCGCCGCCGAGCCGGAGATGAACTCCTTTCGGGGAGCCACGTCGTTGCCCATCAGCAGGTCGAAGACCTGCTCCGCCGCTTCGAGGTCGGAGAGGTTGATCCGACGCAGGGTGCGGTGACGCGGGTCCATGGTCGTCTCGGCCAGCTGGTCGGCGTCCATCTCGCCGAGACCCTTGTAGCGCTGGATGGAGTCCTTGTACCGGATGCCCTTGCTCTGGAACTCCATGAGCTTGTCGCGCAGCTCACGGTCCGAGTACGTGTACACGTACTTGTCCTGGCCCTTCTTGGGCTGGACGATCTCGATGCGGTGCAGCGGCGGCACCGCGGCGAAGACCCGGCCGGCCTCGACCATGGGCCGCATGTAGCGCTGGAACAGCGTGAGCAGCAGGCAGCGGATGTGGGAGCCGTCGACATCGGCGTCGGTCATCATGATGATCTTGCCGTAACGGGCCGCGTCGATGTCGAAGGTGCGGCCGGAGCCCGCCCCTATGACCTGGATGATCGCGCCGCACTCGGCGTTCTTGAGCATGTCCGTCACCGAGGACCGCTGCACGTTGAGGATCTTGCCCCGGATCGGCAGCAGCGCCTGGAACTCCGAGTTCCGGGCCAGCTTGGCCGTACCGAGCGCGGAGTCTCCCTCGACGATGAAGAGCTCGCTGCGCTCGACGTCGTCACTGCGGCAGTCGGCGAGCTTGGCCGGCAGGGACGAGGACTCCAGGGCGGTCTTCCGGCGCTGCGCGTCCTTGTGCTGACGGGCGGCGATACGGGTCCGCGCGGCGGCGACCACCTTCTCCAGGACCACCCGGGCCTGGGCCGCCGAGTCCCGCTTGGTGGAGGTGAGGAACGCCTTCAGTTCCTTGGTGACCACGTTGTTCACGATCCGGCGGGCCGCCGAGGTGCCGAGGACCTCCTTGGTCTGGCCCTCGAACTGCGGCTCGGCGAGACGGACGGTGACGACGGCGGTGAGGCCCTCCAGCGCGTCGTCCTTGACGATGTCGTCCTCGGCGACGCGCAGCAGCTTCTTGGCGCGCAGCACCTCGTTGAGGGTCTCGCGGACGGCCTGCTCGAAGCCGGCCATGTGGGTGCCGCCCTTGGGCGTGGCGATGATGTTGACGAACGACCTCATGGTCGTGTCGTAACCGGTGCCCCAGCGCAGCGCCACGTCGACGCCGAGTTCGCGGGTGACCTCGGTGGGGGTCATCTGGCCGTGGTCGTCCAGGACCGGGACGGTCTCCTTGAAGGTGCCCTGTCCGGAGAAACGGAGGACATCGCAGACCGGCCGGTCGGTGGCCAGGTACTCGCAGAACTCGCTGATGCCGCCGTCGAAGCGGAAGGACTCCTCGCCCTTGCTGCCGTCCGCGCCGAGGCCGTACTCGTCACGGACGACGATGGTCAGGCCGGGCACCAGGAACGCGGTCTGGCGGGCCCGCTGGTGGAGGGTCTCCAGGGTGAGCTTGGCGTCCTTGAGGAAGATCTGGCGGTCGGCCCAGTAACGCACGCGCGTGCCGTTGCGGGTCCTGGGGATCTTCTTGGTCTTGCGCAGACCGCTCTTGGCCTCGAACTTCGCGTCCGGGCCGTCACCCGCGAAGACGCCCGGGACACCGCGGCGGAAGCTGATCGCGTGCACATGGCCGCCGCGGTCCACCTCGACGTCGAGCCGCGCGGAGAGCGCGTTGACCACCGAGGCGCCGACGCCGTGCAGACCGCCGGAGGCCGCGTAGGAGCCGCCGCCGAACTTGCCGCCGGCGTGCAGCTTGGTCATCACGACCTCGACGCCGGACAGGCCGGTCTTGGGCTCGACGTCCACGGGGATGCCGCGGCCGTTGTCCCGGACCTCGACGGAGCCGTCGTCGTGGAGGATGACCTCGATGTGGTCGCCGTAGCCGCCCAGGGCCTCGTCCACGGCGTTGTCGATGATCTCCCACAGACAGTGCATCAGGCCGCGACTGTCTGTCGAGCCGATGTACATACCGGGGCGCTTGCGCACTGCCTCGAGCCCCTCGAGGACGAGCAGGTGCCGCGCGGTGTAGTTGGAGCCGTCCCGGTCTGCTCCTGCCAGCAGCGCTGTGGACGGCACGGACGTATCGGCGGTCACGCGGTTCGCTCCTCGCTGAATTTCAGTGGAGCCCCTTTTGGGTAAGGGGCCGGCTTCGGTCGCCGTTCAGAGGGTACCGAGGCCTGGTAGAGCCGTTGTAACGCCACCCTCGTCGTGAACTCACCCTAGTCCAGGGTCGCATGCGTGTTCGATCCCTCGATGGAGTGAAGTACATATCACGTTCCCTTCGAGGCATGAACCATTTAGGCTCCGGGCACGTCCTCACAAACAACCGGCAACCCGGCCGGGAGGATGAGACCGAATGAATCGCGCGAACCCGTAAGCACCGAAGACGACGCACTACGGCACATTCGCCGCCAACCGGCAGCAGACGGCCACCTCGAAAGATTTTTTTCGAGGAGAAGCCCCGAGCGGGAACGTTTTCGGGCTGGTTGGATGTTGACCCTGGTACGACAGCTCGTCGAGCTAGAGAAGAGGCGACGTGACTACTGTTCTGACCCCCGCGAGCCACCTGACGGCCGCCGATCGCTGCGACCGCTGCGGCGCCCAGGCATACCTGCGCGTCGTGCTGCTCAGCGGCGGAGAACTGCTCTTCTGCGCCCACCACGGACGCAAGTTCGAGCCGGAACTCAAGAAGATCGCCGCTGAGATACAGGACGAGACGGAGCGGCTGACGTCCGTTCCGAACACCGCCTCCGAAGATGAGCGCTGACCTCTCGCACACACGACGAGCCAGCTCCGGCCCAGACCGGTGAACGGGCGGCCGCTCCTTCGGGAGCGACCGCCCGTCGTCATGTGCCCACAGCAGCCCTCAGGAGGGCTTGTGCGGCCCTGGTGAGCCACTGAGGCCACCGCCCGACCCAAGGGCCCGTACGACCTCGGAGACGCGCGTGTAGACGCCGGGACTCCCCGGGCGGCCGCAGCCGCTGCCCCACGACACGAGTCCGATCAGCCGCCCCTCCGCCACCAGTGGTCCTCCGCTGTCCCCCTGACAGGCGTCGGGACCGCCCGGGGTCTCCCCCGCGCACACCATGGAATCCGCCCGGTAGGTGCCGTCGACGCCGCCGGGATAAGCCCGCTCGCACGCCTGGTCGGGCAGCACGTGGACCTGCGCCGCGTACAGCCGGCGCGCGTAGTCGCCGCCTCCCGTGATGTCACCCCATCCGGAGACCAGGGCACCGGTGCCGGGCCGATAGGCGGCGTCGCCCTTGGCGGCCATCTTGACGACGGCGTCGGCCGGCAGGGGCTGCGCGAGGGTGAGGACGGCGAAGTCGCCGGTGTTCGCATCGGCGTCGTAGCGCGGATTGACCCGTGCGACGGTCACCGGGATCTCCTGGCCCCGCGTCGAGAGGAGATCCGTGCGCCCCGCGATGACCTTGAGGTCGCGCACCCGGCCGGCAGGCCCCCCGATCACCTCGTCGGCCAGGCAGTGGGCCGCGGTCAGCACCGTGGTCCGCCCGATCGCCACCCCACCGCAGAACTGGCCGGCCCGGGTACCCCCGAACCGGTCACGGCTGGACAGCGCGACCGTCCAGGGAGTCTGCGAGACATCGACGGGAAACCCGCCGACGACAACGCTGTCGGCGACTGCCGGAGGCGGGCCGGCCAGCGGTATTACGGCGGTGACGGCCGCCAGGATCAGCGGTCGGATCAGGACCGGGGCAAAGGGACGGCACATGCACGCTCCTCACTCTGGGTGGTACCAGGACACCCAGAGTCATCCAGTGCACCGCGGCCCGCAGCCCGAAGGCCCGGCTCCCCCGCGGGGAGACCGGGCCTTCGACGTCGTACGACCGCGACCTAGTCGAGGTAGTCGCGCAGCACCTGCGAACGCGAGGGGTGGCGCAGCTTCGACATGGTCTTGGACTCGATCTGGCGGATGCGCTCGCGCGTGACGCCGTAGACCTTGCCGATCTCGTCGAGGGTCTTCGGCTGACCGTCGGTGAGACCGAAGCGCATCGAGACGACGCCCGCCTCACGCTCGGAGAGCGTGTCGAGGACCGAGTGCAGCTGCTCCTGGAGGAGCGTGAAGCTCACCGCGTCGGCGGGGACGACGGCCTCGGAGTCCTCGATGAGGTCACCGAACTCGCTGTCGCCGTCCTCACCCAGGGGGGTGTGCAGGGAGATGGGCTCGCGGCCGTACTTCTGGACCTCGATGACCTTCTCGGGGGTCATGTCGAGTTCCTTGGCCAGCTCCTCCGGGGTGGGCTCGCGGCCCAGGTCCTGGAGCATCTGGCGCTGCACGCGCGCGAGCTTGTTGATGACCTCGACCATGTGCACCGGGATACGGATGGTGCGGGCCTGGTCGGCCATGGCGCGGGTGATCGCCTGACGGATCCACCAGGTGGCGTACGTGGAGAACTTGTAGCCCTTGGTGTAGTCGAACTTCTCGACCGCGCGGATCAGACCGAGGTTGCCCTCCTGGATGAGGTCCAGGAAGAGCATGCCGCGGCCGGTGTAGCGCTTGGCCAGGGAGACCACCAGACGGAGGTTGGCCTCCAGGAGGTGGTTCTTGGCCCGGCGCCCGTCCTCGGCGATGATCTCCAGCTCGCGCTTGAGCTTCGGGGCGAGCTTGTCGGCGTTGGCCAGCTTGTCCTCGGCGAACAGACCGGCCTCGATGCGCTTGGCGAGCTCGACCTCCTGCTCGGCGTTGAGCAGCGGGACCTTGCCGATCTGCTTGAGGTAGTCCTTGACCGGGTCGGCGGTGGCACCGGCCGCGGCGACCTGCTGCGCCGGCGCGTCGTCCTCGTCCTCGTCGGACAGGACGAAGCCCGCGCTCTCGGTGCCCTCGGGCTCGTCGGCGCCCGCCTTGGCCTCCTCGAGGACCTCTTCCTCGAGAAGCTCGGCGTCGTCCTTCTTGCCCGCGGTCTTCTTCGCCGGCACCGCCTTCTTCGCGGCGGTCGCGGTCTTCTTGGCGACAGCCTTCTTGGCGGTGGGGGCGGCCTTCTTGGCGACGGCGGCCTTCTTCACGGGCCCCGCCTCCTCGGCCGGATCGTCGGCTACGGCGGGGGACACGGCAGGGGCGGCCGTGGCGGTGGCCTTCCTGGTGGTCACCGTCTTCGCCGCGACCGTCTTGGTGGCGGTGCGCTTGGCCGGACTCTTCGCTGCGACGCTCTTTCGGGTGCGCTTGGGCTCCGCGGCACTGACCATCAGCGTCACACCCTCTTCCTCAAGGATCTGGTTGAGGCTGCGCAGTACGTTCTTCCACTGAGTGGCCGGAATCTGGTCAGCTTCGAAGGCCCGACGCACATCGTCGCCGGCGATCTGCCCCTCAGCCTTTCCCCGCTCAATGAGAGCCATGACAGAGACGGACTCGGCGATCTCCGGCGGGAGCGTACGGGATGTGCTGGCCGACACGAACAACCTCTCGGAACGTTGGAAAACGGCTTCCGGCCCCGTCCTGGACGGACTGGAGCCGACCGCCGGCTTGGGGATGGGCCGACGGCGCGGGCGAGGGCCGGGAAGATACACAGCGCCATGAATGGCGTCCGTATTCCCTCCGCGGCTGTCACCTCTTAGGTCATCGCGTTGTTCGCAAGAGCGTTACGCCCAATCTACGTGGCCCGAGTCACACCCCGTAAGCGCGCAAAAACGGTCAGACGTGGGCAGAGGTTGTCGCCGACGATCTCTCCGGGCTGTTCGGACGCCAACGCGTGGGCCGTACGGCCACCACAGAGCCTGTCATACACCGCTCGACCGTTGCGGTGTCTGTCACTCGACCGTTGCGGTGTCTGTCATACGACCGCCGCGTGTCCGTCCCGCCGCCGGACCCCGCCGGAGCCCAGAGGGATCCGGCGGGGTCCGGCGGAAGCGGGGTCCGGGGCCGGCGGCGCTCCGGGAGCGCGGAACCGACCGAGCGCACCGCTCTCGACGCGCGTCAGTGCTCACGCGGGGCGGGAACCACGCGCTCGACCTCGGGGTGGACGGTGAGCAGCTGGCGCATGGCCGACTCGGCCGCCGTGCCGTCGCCCGTGCCGAGCGCGTCGACGATCCGCGCGTGCTGGGCCAGGGACGTCTCGTTCGGCCGCTCACAGCCGGTGACCGGGCCGCCGGAGACCTGGAGGGCCGACGACACGATGCCGGAGAGGTGCTCCAGCATGCGGTTGCCCGCGATCTGGATGAGCATCGAGTGGAACTCGGCGTCCGCGCGCGAGAACGTCAGCGCGTCGCCCTGCGCCATCGCGTGGCTCATGATCTCGACCATGTCGGACAGACGCTGCTGGACGTCCTCGCGCCCGTGCCCGGCCGCGAGCCTGGCGGCAAGCGGCTCGATCGTCCAGCGCAGCTCGCTGAGCTCCCGGCGCTGGTCGTCACGCTGCGGCCCGAAGGCCCGCCACTCGATGATGTCGGGGTCGAGGAGGTTCCAGTCACTGACGGGACGCACGCGCGTGCCGACGTTCGGGCGGGCACTGACCAGGCCCTTGGCCTCCAGGACCCGGAGAGACTCACGGACGACGGTGCGGGAGACCTCGAATCGCTGGCCGATCTCCTCGGGCACCAGCGGGCGGTCCGCGCCCAGGTCGCCCGATACGATCATCTGACCCAGCTGTTGGACGAGTTGACCGTGCAGTCCGCGGCCGCGGCTGCCCGCGGCACGTCGTCCCACACGGCCCAGCTCGGGGTCCGGGCCCTCCCAGGAGGGCGCCCCGACACGATCGGTGGCGGGGGCATCCACGTACGGGTAGCGGTCGAGTTCGCCCGGGCCGACCAGACCAGAGTCTGCGGAGCGGGCGGCGGTCATCATGGTGTGCGCAAGGGTACTCACGGATCCTTTGTCGGCGCTGTCTCCAACTCCCTTGAGGTCTTTGGTGAAAAGCACACGAAAGGGTGATCGCTCACCCCATCGCAATTGACGCCTTATCGGAAGGAAATGGCCTTTCTGCGGGGAGTTGTGCGCACGGGAGGATCGGAAGCGCCCGGTCCGTGGTCATCGGAGCCTGGCCCTCAGGGTGGTGAACAGGTACGCGCAGAGCAGCGCGGCCAGCGACAACGCCATTGCCCCGCCCACGGGTTGGGCCAGCACCCGGGCCGCCGCGACCAGATAGCGCTCGCCCCCGAAGGGCCACTGCAGCAGCAACATCTCCCGCATCCGCATCGGGAGTCCGGCGGCCATCCGCACACCCGACCCTTGCAGCGCCTTGTGTACGACGGGCACGACGAGTACGGGTACGGCGAGCACCGCGGCGAGACCGGCCGTGGTGGACCGGAAGACGCCCGCCGCCAGCACACCGGCCCAGGCACAGCCGACGATCAGTCCGAACCAACTCGCGGTCATCGGAAGCCAGTCGACGGGAACCTTCGCGAGTTCCCGGCCGTAGACGACATAGAGCATTTCGGCGTCGCAGCCCAGGGTGAGGAACGAAAGCAGCACGGCGGTGGCTCCGGAGACCGCCAGCTTCGCGGTGAGCAGCCCCAGTCGGCGGGGCACGGTGCCGCGGTCCGCCGCCAGCGCGGGGTGGCGGAACTCGTCTCCGAAGGCCAGCGACCCGAGCAGCCCCGCGCCGAGCGCCGCGGGGGGCAGCGGCAGCTCCCGCGGCCAGGCGGCGAACAGCCGGGCCTGCGGGGTGTGCCCGAGCCGGGCGAGCAGGACGGTGATGAGCGCGGACACCACCAGGACAGCACCGCAGGTGACAAAGCCGGTACCGATCCCGGCGGCCCGGCGGAGCTCGTAGCGCAGGGGACGGAGGGGGCTGGGGGCGGAGCGGACCGCGATGGTGGGTGGGAGCGGCGACGAGTCGTCCGGAACCAAGGCTTGAGCCCGTCGCGCGGACCCGTCCGGACGGGCGGCGGGGTCGCCACCGGCTGCCGGAGGTTCGCTGGTCTGCGACTTCCGTCGCGGCAGCCTGGCGGAGAACCTGGCGGTCGAGGCTCCGCCGGGCTCTGGCTGTTCGACGGGCGGCCGCGCGGTTCGGGCTACGCCGGACTGGGCGGGGGCCGGCGACTGCGGGGAGGCGGCGCGGGCGGAGGGATCGTCCGGAACGGGGCGCGGTGACGACTGGGGAGATACGGCGGAGGCCTGCGACTGGCCGGATGCAGCGGAAGGCTGCGGCGGGGCGGACGCGGCAGTTGTTGCCGATGCGTGAATGGATGCCGCGGCGGCGGGCGCCTGGGCAGCGGCGGCAGCGGTCGAGGAATGCGCGGAGGCGGCGCCGGCGGGTGGCCGGGCGGATGCGGTGACCGCCGGCGGGTGTGCGGAGGAGGCCGCGGCCGAGGGCTGGGCAGGGGCGGCGGTCGATGAGTGAGCCGAGGCGGCTCCGACCGGGGGGTGGGTGGACGCGGCGGCGGACGGCTGGGCGGAATCGGCGGTGGAGGGCGGCTGGGCGGGGACGGTGGCGGACATGGGGTCCGGGGCGGTGGCGTGGGTCGGCGGCTCGGGGGATGCGGCCGGGGCCGCCGGAGAGGCTGAGGACCCGGTGCCGGCCGGTGCCGGCCGGGCAGCCGCGGGGGCGCCTGTCGACCGGGGCGAGAGCGCCACGGTCGGGGTCTCGGTAACGAGGGCGCGGCCTGACGGCTCCGCGTGTGGAGCCGTGGGCGCGGTCGCCGGGCCGTCGGCGGATGCCCCGCCGGATTCGGCCTGCCGCTGCTCGGCTGCGGCCGAGTGCTCCGCAGTGTTCGCGGGCAGCTCCGGACCCGGCTCCTGGTCGGCGGTGCGTGACTGACTCACCGACCTCGATCCGGCCGACATCCGAGGCTGTGGCGTGACCGGAGAACCGCTCGTGTCCTGACGTCGATCGGCACCGGGCGTGTCCCGCCGCTCCGTGGCCGGCGCCCCGTCGGCCGTCCGGTGTTCCTCCGCCGCGGCCGGCTCCGCACCGGCGCCCGCTCCCATGTCGCCTACCTCGTCGGCGAGTTGGTGGACGAGGATGCCGTGGCGGAACGCGGCCTCGCCGACCTCGGCCGTCGTGCTGCCGTACACCGACAGGCGGTTGCCCCCTTCGCTGACGACCTCCACCGACCGGTGGTCCGTGCGGGCCTCTTTGGTGAGGAGGGCGGCGAGCCGGGCGGCGTGGGGGCTGCGGACGGCCACGCGTGGGCGCAGCCGGGTACGTGCGAAGTCGGTGGCCTCCTGGTCCGCGACAAGCCTCCCGGCCTCCAGGGTGACCACCCGGTCGGCGGCTCGGGCGGCCTCCTTGGGGTCGGCGGTGGCGAACAGGACCGTGCCTCCCTGCGCGGCGTGCGCCCGGAGCATGCGGTGCAGCCAGTGGCCCTCACGGGTGGAGAGACCGTGCGTGGGTTCGTCCAGGACGAGGGTGTGCGGGTCGGGGAGCAGGGCGCAGGCCAGGCCCAGTCGGCGGTCCACGCCGCGCGAGAGCGTGCCGAGGCGCTCCTCGCGCAGACTGACGAGCCCGACCGCTTCGAGCACTTCGTCGGCGCGCCGGACCGGGACTCCGGTCGCCGCGCACAGCATGCGCAGATGCCCGCGGACGGAGCGGGCCGGGTGACCGGGGACGTCACCGAGGAGGACGCCGACCTCACGCGCGGGGTGGGCGATCCGATGCAAGGGGCGACCCCTGAAGTAGGCGAGTCCACGGCCCTGTTGGAGTTCGAGCATCAGTCTGAGCGCCGTGGTCTTGCCCGCGCCTGCCTCGCCCAGGAGTGCGGTGACGCGGCCCGCGCACGCTTCGAAGGTCACGTCGTCGACGGCGGGCGGGTGCGCCTTGCGGGGATTGCTGGTCAGTCCGAAGGCCTCGATCACCTTAGGGAAGATAGCGCGGAATGACCGTTTTTCCGGGTATAGAAGGGTTTAACCGCGACAGGGTTCGCGCTGTCGGGCGGTCAGACCTCCGGTCGCAGCATCGGAGGGTTGAGCAGAGTCGCGCCGCCGGCACGGAAGAGCTGGGCCGGACGGCCGCCCTGACGGGTGGTCGTACCGCCGGTGGGGACGAGGAAGCCGGGGGTGCCGGTCACCTTGCGATGGAAGTTGCGCGGGTCGAGCGCCACGCCCCACACCGCCTCGTAGACCCGGCGCAGCTCACCGACCGTGAATTCGGGTGTGCAGAACGCGGTGGCCAGGGACGAGTATTCGATCTTGGAGCGGGCGCGCTCCACCCCGTCGGACAGAATCTGGGCATGGTCGAAGGCGAGCGGCGCGACCGTCTCGCCGTCCCGGCCGTAGCCGCCCTGCGCGAGCAGTTCCTCGACCGGCGCCCAGCGCGCGTTGCTGGCGTCGCCACCCGCGCGGGGAGCGGGGAGGTCGGGGGCGAGGGCGAGGTGGGCGACGCTGACCACGCGCATCCGGGGGTCGCGCTTGGGGTCGCCGTAGGTCGCCAACTGCTCCAGGTGGGCTCCGCCGTCCTGGGCGGGGGCGTCGGGGTCGTGAGCGCGCAGCCCGGTCTCCTCCGCGAGTTCCCGCGCCGCCGCCTGCGAGAGATCCTCGTCGGCCCGTACGAAGCCGCCCGGCAGCGCCCAGCGCCCCTGGAACGGCTGCTCGCCTCTGCGTACCGCCAGCGCGCACAGGGCGTGGCGGCGCACAGTCAGCACGACCAGGTCCACGGTGACGGCGAAGGGCGGAAAGGCTGACGGGTCGTAGGGCATGCGGTGATCATAGTCGTCTGCCTGACGATAAACACTCCCTTCGTCGCTCGCTTCGACGGCTGATCCACTTCGCTCCGGTATGCACCCCGTAGCTCGTTCCGGCACGTGTCCGACGCCCGCCCACCCGTTCGCCGCGCCGGTCACATCGCGTGCGGTTACCTGGGTTCATGCCCCCAACTGCAGGCCGTCCGCGGCCTCCTCGACCATGGCCAGGCCCAGTCGGCTGACCCGTATCGAGAACGGTGCGCCGGCCACCCGCAGGCCGGTCAGTCCGAGTTCACCCAGGGGCGCGCTGTGGACGGGCCGGAGGGTGACGGTCCCGGCCGGGGCGTCGGGGCGGATGCCGGCGAGCGTGGTGAGGAGCAGCACCCCGGAGGCGGCCGCCGTGGCCGCCGGACGGCAGGCTGCGGGGTGCGGAAGGGGGGCACTCCCGTCGGTGCGCCGCTCACCGGCGAACATCTCGGGCAGCCGGTGGCCGAAGTGCTCGGCCGCCGCCAGCAGGCCGCGCAGCAGCCCGCCCGCCTCCTTCTCGTAGTCCGCGGCGGCCAGCCCGGCGACGGCGAGTGCCGTCTCCTGGACCCGGACGGCCCCGGCCCGGTGACCGAACGGGTTGTGTCCCGCCTCCTTGGCCCCGAGTCCGCGCAACCCCCATCCCGAGTCCATGGCCGGACCGCCGAGCAACCGGGCGAGCTGCTCGGTCTGCACCTTGTCGAGCAGGCCGACGGCCGGTCTGCCGGCGCCGAGCAGGCCGGTGTCGAGCAGGTGGACGGCGGCTGAGCCCAGGTGGGTCAGGGGGCGGCCGTCCGGGGTCAACGCCGCCGCCGGACGGCCGCCGCTTCTGTCCTCGGTCCAGAAGTCCGCCTGGAACGCCTTCCTCAGCTCCCCCGCCCACTGCCGCAGTCCTGCGCCGCCGGGCCGGTCGTACGCGTCGAGGAGGTCGGCGCCGAGCAGCGCGGCCCGGTGGGCGTGGGCCTGGGTCTCGCTGCGCGCGGGACCGCCGGGCTGTGGGTCGCAGAGGTAGGTGTGGTCACCCACCGTGGTGCGCAGCCAGGTCAGGCAACGCTCGGCCGCGGGCAGCAGTTCCCGCGTCTCCTGGTCCGGGAGCCCCCAGCGGCGGGCCTCCGCCAGCAGTGCGGGGAAGAGCAGGGTGGCCTCCGTGCCCGTGCAGCCCGGGGGCAGATGTGCTCCGGCGTCCCGGCGCGGGCCGGGGATCATGCCGGCCTGCGGACCCGGACCGCGCAGTTGTGTGCGGGCGAGGGTGCGCAGGGTGCCGGCGGCGAGGCGGGTACCGAGAGGCAGGGTCATCCGGGCCGCGGCGAGCGCCTCGGCCGGGGCCAGACCGCAGCGCCAGGGCGCCCCGGCCCCGAGGTAGGTGTCGGAGGGATGCGCCGGGTCGCGGAGCAGCAGCGCCTGGAGATCCTCGATGCTGGTCCTGAACAGCGCCGCGGCTCTCGGGTCGTCGCCCGCGGCCCTGGCGGGTGCCAGGGGGCTCGTGGCAGCGCGTCCCACGGCGCGCAGGGGACCCGTACCGTCCGGGCGCACCCGCAGTTCCACGCTCGCCGTTCCGCCCGGGGGCAGTTCGAACTCCCAGCGCAGCAGTCCCGCGGAGGCCAGTGCGTCGGCGGGTGGCGGGTCCGCCGTGACCGACGAGTTGCCGGTGGGGGTGGTCCAGCGCAGCCCGGAGTCGTGGACGCTGGCCGGGAGTTCGGGGCCGGGGTTGCCGGAGGCGATGGCGCTCAGCTCCGCGAGATCGGTGCCGAGCGCCACCTCCAGCACCAGACGCAGGGGGTGACGCGCGGAGCTGTGCAGGGTGATGCGCTCAGTGCCCTCGGCGTGACGGATGCGTTCCACGACGACGTCCGGATCCGGGCCGGCCGCCGGGGAGGCCCGCAGGGTGCCCACGAAGCGTGCGGAGTCCGCGCCCGCCATCCGCGCCTGCACAGGGAGCGGTTCGCGGCCGGCGACACGGACCTGGCAGCGTGCGAGCAGCCGTCGGCCCGCCCGGTAGAACCCCTCCAGGCCGCGGCCGGTCAACTGGCCCTGCTCCGTGGAGATGGCGAGGCCGGGCAGTGCGACGCAGATCAACGCGGTGTGCGTGGGCGGCAGCCCGCCGACGTGCCCCGGGCTCTGGGGACCCGGAGTCGATCGTGGGGGCGTGGCCCGGGCCGTGCGGTCGCGGGGCTGCCCCGACAGGCCTTCCGCTCGCGGGAGCCAGGGTGGGGGGCCGTCCCGGAGTCGGCGGTTGCCGTCGGCGGTGGAGGTCGGAGTCGGCTGATGCACGGGAGGCTCCTTCTGCGCTCTGTGCGCCCGGGACGTGCTGGGCGCCGGACGGAGGACTCCGGAGGGACAGGGGACGGGCGGCGGCACGGCCCGTCCAGGCGTTCCGCCACTCAGGTGAACGGAGAAGGGCTCCTCCTGGTCACGCCCCCGCCCGCCGAACCCGGTCGGGAGACAGTGCGAGGAGACGTGCGGGCCGGTCGGCCCGTGCTTCCGGGCGCCCAGGGCCGACAGGCCGACACGGCCTCGACCGACGGGCGGGCAGGCGCGGAACCGCTCCGGTCCGATGAGGATCCGGGTCCAGCGGCGGACAGCACCGGCCCACCCCCGTCCGTATGCCGTCTCTGGCCGACCTCCGTTCATTCGTCCCCCTCGCCACGGCCCTTCCGGGTTCCTGAGTCCTCCCGGGCGGCCCGGCCGCCTCGGGTGTCGGTCCTCTCCGCCGCGCGGGTGCGCGTGCCGTCGCCCGGCCTGGACGACCCGGGGCGGGTGCGGCCTGCGCCCGTCGGTTGCGGACGAGTGCCCTCCGGCCGTGGCCGCCGCGGGTCGGGACTGTCTTCGGTGCGCGCACGGCGGCGACGTCGGGTCCCGGAGACGGCCGTCGGCTCGTGGTCGGTGCCCGGGTCGGCCGGAGCCGTGTCGCCGACAGCCTCCGTGCTGCCGCCCGGCTCGCGCCCCGCGTCTTCGGTGCGCAGGCAGCGGCGGATCGACTCCGGGTCCAGGCCTTCGTTGCAGGCCTGGTGCAGGAGGCGGGCGAACAGGTACTCGGGGTCCGCGCCCAGGGCCATCGCCAGGGCCTCCCGCGCCTCCAAGTCGTCGCCGGTCGACCAGGCAACCCAGCCGGCCAGTGTCAGGGGAGCGGCGGCGTGTTCGCCGTAGGGTCCGACGCAGCGGCGGGCGAGGGCTCGCCACAGACGCAGGGCGGGTCCGGCCTCGTCGCCCTCCATCCAGGCGGCCGCCCGGTCGCGGGTGGTGCGGTCCTGCAGTCCGAGGATCAGCAGCGCGGCCTCGGCGTGCGCGAGCAGAGCGTCGTCGCGGAGGTCTGCCTGGTGGACGCCGGACACCGGGACGGCTGCGGCGTACCGGCTCATGAGCTGCTCGGCGAGGGCGAGCGTCTCCTCGGCCACGTCCGCGCGGGAGGCATCGTGGAGGATGCGAGGCACCAGGGCCATTCCGGCGCGGTCCAGGGCACCCTCCTGTTCCAGCGCGGCGCCGGACTCCCAGGGCTGCAGCCTGGCCCGCAGCTCGCGCAGAGTGCCGCGGACCTGGATCCCGGCGTAGGTGGCGGCGGCCGCGAGCACGGAGGTGCCGGGCAGGCCCATGGGGGCGCCGTCCGGAGGACAGCACTCGTCCGCCGGGCAGCAGTACGACCAGAAACGGCCCTCCGAGACGCACAGCGCCTCGATAACCGGCACGTCGAGGCGGCCGCACTCGGTGCGCAGCAGTTGGGCCAGCGGGGCGAGCCGGTGCATGACGTCCCGGCCCGTTTCGCCGGGCGACGGTTCCTGGCAGACGTAGGCGACCATCTGCTCGGGGCGGTTTCCACGGCGTTCGCTGCCCGTCGTCAGGCCCTGGGCCAGCTGGCGTGCGGCCGATTCCCAGTCGTCCTTGTTCGTGGGGATGCCGAGTCGGGCCCGCCCGCCGAACCGGCCACGGCCGCCCCGGTCGTGCAGGGCCACCAGCACCATGCTGTCCTCGGGGCGGTACCCGAGCAGGTAGGGCAGCGCGTCCGCCAGTTCGGCCGGGGTACGCAGCGTGATCTGGGTGTCGTGGGCGGAATGACCGAGGGGCTGCACACCTCCCGTGACGTCGCCGTTTTCAGAGGGTCCGGTGGTTTCGCTGTGATTCGTCATGCGCCGACGATCTCGCGGATCTCGGAATTCCGGTTTCCCTGTGGACAAGTCGAATCAGGGACACGTCAAAGCCGTATCGCTCGTCCGCAGCCCGCCCGGTTGTCGGTCCCGTCCTGTTGTATGGGACGCATGGAGCACACGAGCAACGCGGAACTCCGGACGCGGGCGAACGCCGTCCTCGCCCGTCTCGTCGGCGACGACACCGGTACGGCCCGGCTACGCGAGGACCAGTGGCGGGCGATCGAGGCGCTGGTCGCCGACCGGCGCCGGGCCCTGGTCGTCCAGCGCACCGGCTGGGGCAAGTCCGCGGTGTACTTCGTGGCGACCTCGCTGCTGCGGTCCGCGGGCAGCGGCCCGACGGTCATCGTCTCCCCGTTGCTCGCGCTCATGCGCAACCAGGTGGGCGCGGCGGCCCGGGCCGGTATCCACGCCCGCACCATCAACTCCTCCAACACCGAGGACTGGGAGGCGATCCAGGCGGAGATCGCGGCCGGCGAGGTCGACGTCCTCCTGGTGTCCCCGGAGCGCCTCAACAACCCCGACTTCCGCGACGAGGTTCTGCCCAAGCTCGCCGCGGCGACCGGGCTGCTCGTGGTGGACGAGGCCCACTGCATCTCCGACTGGGGCCATGACTTCCGGCCGGACTACCGGCGGCTGCGCACCATGCTCGCCGAACTGCCGCCGGGTGTGCCGGTGCTGGCGACCACCGCCACGGCCAACGCGCGCGTGACCGCCGATGTGGCCGAGCAACTGGGCACCGGTGGCGGCTCGGACGCACTGGTGCTGCGCGGTCCGCTGGACCGGGAGAGCCTGAGCCTGGGTGTGCTGCGGCTGCCGGACGCCGCGCACCGGATGGCGTGGCTCGCGGACCACCTGGACGAGCTACCGGGCTCCGGCATCGTCTACACACTCACCGTGGCCGCCGCCGAGGAGGTCACCGCGTTCCTGCGGCAGCGCGGGCACACCGTGGCGTCGTACACGGGGAAGACGGAGAACGCCGACCGGCAGCAGGCCGAGGACGACCTGATCGGCAACCGGGTCAAGGCACTGATCGCCACCTCGGCCCTCGGCATGGGCTTCGACAAGCCCGACCTCGGGTTCGTGGTGCACCTGGGCTCGCCCTCCTCCCCCATCGCCTACTACCAGCAGGTGGGCCGCGCGGGGCGCGGTGTCGAGCACGCCGAGGTACTGCTGCTGCCGGGCAGGGAGGACGAGGCGATCTGGGACTACTTCGCCTCGCTCGCCTTCCCCTCGGAGGATCTGGTGCGCCGTACCCTGGACGTCCTCTCCCGGGCCGGCGGTCCCATGTCGCTGCCCGCGCTGGAGCCGCTGGTGGAACTGCGCCGCTCCCGGCTGGAGACCATGCTGAAGGTCCTCGACGTGGATGGCGCGGTCAAGCGGGTCAAGGGCGGCTGGATCGCGACCGGGCAGCAATGGACGTACGACGCGGAGCGGTACGACTGGGTGGCACGGCAGCGCGCGGCCGAGCAGCAGGCGATGCGCGAGTACGCGGCCACCACGGACTGCCGGATGGAGTTCCTGCAGCGCCAGCTCGACGACGAGGGCGCGAAGCCCTGCGGCCGCTGCGACAACTGCGCGCAGCCGCGGTTCACGGTGGACACCTCCACGGCCGCACTGGACGCCGCACGGGTCGACCTCGGCCGCGCGGGCGTCGAGGTGGAGCCCCGGAGGATGTGGCCGACCGGCCTGCCGGCCATCGGCATCGATCTCAAGGGACGCATTCCGGCCGGTGAACAGGCCGCGGCGGGGCGGGCCCTGGGGCGACTGTCGGACATCGGTTGGGGCAACCGGCTACGGCCGCTGCTCGCGCCCCAAGCCCCGGACACGGCCGTGCCGGACGACGTCGCCCGCGCGGTGGTGGACGTACTGGCCGACTGGGCGAAGGGCCCCGGCGGGTGGGCCCCCGGGGCGGCCGACGCGCAGCCGCGCCCGGTGGGTGTCGTCACCGTCGCCTCGCGCTCCCGGCCCCGGCTGATCGACTCCCTGGGCGCCCGCATCGCGGAGATCGGCAGACTGCCTCTGCTGGGTTCCGTGGAGTACGCGGGAGAGGCTGCACACGTCTCGCGCAGCAACAGTGCCCAGCGTCTGAAGACCCTCGACGGCGCGCTGACCGTGCCGCCCGCCCTGTCCGCCGCGCTCGCCGCGGCCCAGGGTCCGGTGCTGCTGGTGGACGACTTCACCGAGACCGGCTGGACGCTGGCGGTCGCGGCGCGCATGTTGCGGCGGTCCGGGGCACGCGGGGTGTTGCCGCTGGTCCTGGCCGTACAGGGTTGATCGACCCGGTTCCGTTCGAATACGGCACCGGGTGTGGTGTGCGCACGTGTCGTACTCGAACGTCCCGGGGTCCTCGGGCGCCTCCGCTGGGTAGGGATATAAGTCACGCACCACCAGATAACAGTCGGTGGCCCCATTTGCTCGTTGCCGCAATCAAGTTCGACAGGAAGAATTGAAGTCCGCTCCCCGCACGGCTCGTCCGTGATCCGGTTGGGCCTTACTGCGGTGCGCGCTCCCCCGAATCCGATCTCGCCCGCTGTGTGGGCGCGTAGCCGAAGGGAGGAACGTGACCTTCGGATTCGCTCCGTCCTCGCCAGCATCGTTGTCGACGTCCGCGTCCGCCGCTTCCGCCAGCCGCCTGCTCGAGCCCGCGGAGTGGGCCGACGCCGGCATACCGCTGCTCCGCAACCCGCGCGAGGTGGTCAGCGGGCTGCACGCCCGGCACCGTCCCAAGCCGGCGACGGCGATCGTGGCCGTCCTGGACCCGGAGGAACGGCTGTGCGCCAGCGCCTCGTTCACCCGGCGCTCGGCGGAGGCCGACGGCTGGATGTTCCGCAACGTGCTGCTGGCCCAGTTGCGCCGGGTCATCCCGCACGACCTGCGCCGCCGCACCCCGGTGCGGACCGCCGTACTGCTCTACTGCCGCGAGGGGGACGCGCGTTGGACAGAGGAGGACGGTGCCTGGATGTGGGGGCTGCGGGACGCCTGCACCCTGCACGGGCTGCGCTGCGGGTCGTACATCACGCTGACGCACGACGGCTGGCAGGTACTCGGTGAGGGTCGCGGCGGACGGCGCCCGAACGCCGACTCGCCTCCCGAACCCTTCGCCCTGTCCGAGTCCGCGCCTCTGCCACCGCGCACCGGAGGCGCCGCCTCCGAGGTACTGCGCCGCGCGGCCGCCCGCTGAAGCCGGCCCCCGCGCGGGGGCACCGGCCGAGCACCCACCCCGGGCACGGCACCCTGAAACATGCCGTACGGCGTGCTCAGCGGGGTCGCTCACCCAACTCCGGGCCGTGGCGTACGTGCCCTGATCCGGTCACTCGACAGATCCGGCGGGTACCCGCGCTCCGGATCTTCCGTCCGTCGAACGGCCGCGCCCGACGGCCGGTGTCCCTCGCCCGGTGTCCGGGCATGCCGAAGGCATCACCGTGCGAGTCCGTCGCCACGACTCCTTCGGTACCTCCGGAGTCCCAGAGGCGCCGGAGGTGGCTCAGACGCCGGCGCCCAGCACCGAGTTGATCCGCTGCGGGTCGCCGCAGACGATCAGCAGCGCACCGGCCCGGGAGAGGGCCAGCGGCAGGGCGGTGGCGGCGACGGCGTCGGAACCGCCGTTGACGGCGACGACGACCACGGGGCGGGTCGCGGCACGGGAGGCGACGGCGGCGTCCGTGTAGAAGACGTCGTCGCCCGCGTCGTGCTGCGCCCAGTAGGAGGCTTCGCCGAAGGTCAGCTCGTGGTCGGCCCACGGATGCTGCGCGCCGGTGGTGATCACCAGCACGTCACCGGGGGCACGGCCCGAGTCGAGAAGCAGGTCCACCGCCTCCTCGGCGGAGTCGAGAGCGCCCTCGACCGATGCCGGGATCAGCTGGATCTGCGGGGCCGCCGCTGCCGCGGCGGGCACGGCCGGGCCGGACGGGCCTGGCTTGGCCATGTCACGCGGCGCGCGCTGTACCGGCGGCGTGGGCCGCAGAGGGCCGGGACGACCGGGACGCGACGGAGCCGCGGGGCGGGGGCCGGGTACGGGACGAGGGGTCGGCGCGGTACGGCCACTGGCCGGGGTGGCGCGGGGACCCTGGGCACTCTCGTGAATCTGAGGCTCCTCGGGAATGAGAGGCATGAGCTGATCTCTATCAAACGTTGGTGCAGGTCACGTGAACTGGGTGGCACAACAGTGCGACTGGAAGGTCAGAAGTCGAAGCCGAGCTGACCCTCGATCTCCGGAACGCTTCCCTCCGCCCAGGTGCGGACCTTCTTGAGGTGCTGCCACTGGGGCAGCGCATCAAGATACGCCCACGACAACCGGTGGTACGGGGTGGGGCCCCGCTCCTCCAGTGCGGCCTTGTGCACGGGCGACGGATACCCGGCGTTGTCCGCAAATCCGAAGTCTGCATGGTCGATACCCAGTTCGGCCATCATTTTGTCGCGCTGAACTTTGGCGATCACCGAGGCCGCCGCGACGGCCACGCACGATCGGTCACCCTTGATGACCGTGCGCACCTGCCACGGGGTACCGAGGTAGTTGTGCTTCCCGTCGAGGATGACCGCGTCGGGACGGACCGGGAGGGCCTCCAGGGCGCGGACGGCGGCCAGCCGCAGCGCGGCCGTCATCCCGAGACTGTCGATCTCCTCCGGCGAGGCATGGCCCAGGGCGTAGGCCGTGACCCATGTCCGCAGCACCTCGGCAAGTTCCGTACGGCGCTTGACGGTCAGCAGCTTGGAGTCGGTGAGGCCCTCGGGCGGTCGGCGAAGACCGGTGACCGCGGCACAGACGGTGACGGGCCCGGCCCAGGCACCGCGCCCCACTTCGTCGACACCGGCAATGACCTTCGCTCCGGTCGTGGCGCGGAGGGAGCGCTCGACGGTGTGAGTAGGTGGTTCGTACGGCATGGCGCCCTTAGGGTACGCCGCGCCGATCCCCGAGCGACACCCCGGCTTCCCCGACCGGACCGCGGGCCGCCGGAGCGGTGGGTCAGACGCCGCGCGACAGCAGCAGCGGAAGCATGTACTGGTCGATCATCCGCTCGACCTCCTGGTCGTTCCATTCGCTTCCAGAAATCTTGTTGCGGTACATCATCATGGCCGGAATGGCATCGAGCACATAGTCGTTGGCCGCATCGGCGCGTACCTCCCCCCGCTCTATGCCGCGGGCCACGATGTCACCGATCAGCCTGGTGGTCGGCCCCACGACGCCGTCGAAGATCACGCCATGGAACCGCTCGACCTGCGTCGGATCGCATTCGTGAATCACCGACCGCAATGCGAAGCCGGGGCGCGAGAACATCGCGTCCCGGGCCTGCCGGCACAGGGCCAGCAGGTCTTCGCGCACACTTCCGAGGTCAGGAGCCTCCTCCAAACGCGGCAGACCAGCCTGCAAGGCGTCGGCGACCAGTTCCTCCTTCGAGGACCAGCGCCGGTACACCGCGGCCTTTCCGGTCTGCGCGCCGGCGGCGACACCCTCCATGGTGAGGCCGTTCCAGCCGACCGTGCTGAGCTGTTCCAAGGCGGCGTCCAGGATCGCGCGTTCGAGGACCGCACCGCGCCGACGAGGGGAGGCCGCCTGAGGAGGAGCGGCAGTCCAGGGCGAGGTAACCATCTGAGTTTCTCCAGCGAGCGAGGGGAAGCGGGGATTGCGGAGCGGGGGGATGAGGCGCGGCGCGCGACGACAAAGGGGGACGCGGCACGCGACGCGCAGTTAAGTGAACGCTTGCGTTCTCTACCGAGGACTCACTACCGTTGACGCGACAGTGAACGCGGGCGTTCACTAACACCTTCGTGGGGGACCCATAGTGACAACCTCTCAGCTGATACCCGAACAGAAACCCGGTGCGGCCCGCAGGCAGGGCCGCCCCGGCATCGCGCTCGCCGTGATTGCCGCCTGCCAGCTCATGGTCGTACTTGACGCGACGATTGTGAACATCGCGCTCCCGCACATTCAAGACGCTCTCCAGTTCAGCACCACGGACCTCACCTGGGTGGTCAGCGCCTACACGCTCACCTTCGGGGGTCTGCTCCTGCTCGGCGCGCGAGCCGGTGACATCCTCGGCCGGCGCCGGGTGTTCATGACCGGCATCCTGCTGTTCACCTTCGCCTCGCTCCTCGGCGGTCTCGCCCAGGAACCCTGGCAGCTGCTGGCCGCCCGCGCCCTCCAGGGCATGGGTGGCGCGATCGCGTCGCCGACCTCGCTGGCGCTGATCACCACCACCTTCCCGGAAGGCCCCGAGCGCAACCGGGCGTTCGGTGTGTTCGCCGCCGTTTCCGCGGGCGGCGGTGCCATCGGCCTGTTGGCCGGCGGCATGCTCACCGACTGGCTCGACTGGCGCTGGGTGTTCTTCGTCAATGTGCCGATCGGACTGCTGATCGTCGCCCTCACCCCGCAGTACATCAACGAGTCCGAACGGCATCCCGGACGGTTCGACATCGCGGGTGCGCTGACCTCCACGCTGGGCATGGTCTCCCTGGTGTACGGCTTCATCCGGGCTGCGGAGGAGGGCTGGCACGACGCTCTGGCCCTCGGCTCCTTCGGTGCCGCGGTGGTGCTTCTGCTGGCCTTCGTCTTCATCGAGAGGCGGGCGAAGGAGCCCATCACCCCGCTGCGGATGTTCGCCGACCGCAACCGCTCCGGCACTTACGTGATCATGCTGAGCCTGGCCGCGGCGATGTTCGGCATGTTCTTCTACATCGTGCTGTTCGTGCAGAACGTGCTGGGCTACAGCCCGATCCGGGCCGGTCTGGCCTTCCTGCCCGTGACGGTGGCGATCGCCGTCGGCGCCGGGCTCTCGCAGCGGTTCCTGCCCGCCCTCGGCCCGAAGCCGTTCATGATGACCGGCTCCGCCCTCGTGCTCGTCGGCCTGACCTGGCAGACGTTCATCAAGCCCGACAGCTCGTATCTCGGCGGGGTTCTCGGGCCCATGCTCATCTTCGGCTTCGGCATGGGCCTGAACTTCGTGACCGCGACCGTCACCGCGGTCTCCGGGGTCGCCCAGCACGAGGCCGGAGCGGCCTCCGGCCTGCTGAACGCCATGCAGCAGGTGGGCGGTTCGCTGGGCCTGTCGATCCTGACCACGGTGTTCGGCTCGGCCAGCAAGGACGAGGCGAAGAAGCAGTTGCCGAAGTTCCTCACCGACGGCTCGCCGGAGCAGAAGGCGGAGTTCGCCAAGTCCCACCAGCTGCCGGCGCCCTGGGGACACGAGGTGCTTGCGCACGGGATCTCGACCGCGTTCGTCCCCGCCGCCGTCATGGCCGCGCTCGGCCTGCTCACCGCCTGGCTGGTGATCAAGGTCCGCAAGAGCGACCTCGAAGCCCTCGCGGGTACGGCCGGCCCCGGGCTGGGCTGACCCCATCGGGTCCGCGCGAAGCCGCGGATGGCCGGACCGCCGCCAGGGGACAGACGGCAGAGGCGGCGGTCCGGCCATCCGCACCACGGCCGACAGCGCCGCGAACACCACCGGAACAGAGACTCCGATCCACACCGCCAACACCGTCCCCCCGCGACTCCGCTGCCCTCTCCCCCGTCCGCACTCGGACGGAGCGTGGATCGGATGCCGGGAAAACGCCCGGCGGTCACAGAGAGTTCCCATCGGGCACGCAGAGTCCTGATCGTGTCCGGGGTAACGGAATCCCCCGGGCATCGGGGCCAGCAACCTTC
This sequence comes from Streptomyces sp. NPDC007157, assembly GCF_040634235.1. Classification (NCBI taxonomy): domain Bacteria; kingdom Bacillati; phylum Actinomycetota; class Actinomycetes; order Kitasatosporales; family Streptomycetaceae; genus Streptomyces; species Streptomyces sp. NPDC007157. Next base: position 5,297 of record NZ_JBEYFE010000015.1, on the reverse strand, counting down.
CTAAGTCGGCAGCCACCCGCCGACCACGGCCTTCCTACCCCTGAGGCCTTCCGCCGACCACGGCCTTCCTACACCGTCGGTCTTCCGCCGACCGCGGTCCGCGCCCCCGTCGGCACCCACTCCGGCAGCGCCTCCGTCCGCTCCGTCCAGGCGGCCGGGGGCGTTCCCGCCGTGCCGCCCGCGAGCACGCCGCCGACGATGGCGCAGGTGGTGTCCACATCGCCGCCCGCCTGGGCGGTCGCCCAGAACGCCGTCTCGTAGTCGCCGAGGGCGCGTGCCGCCGACCAGAGGGCGAAGGGGACGGTGTCATGGGCGCTCGTACGCCGTCCGCAGCCCAGGACGGCCGCCACGGTGCCCTCGTCGTCGTAGTCGAGCATGTCGCGGGCGCGCCGTAGGCCCTGGCCGACGGCGCTCCTGGGGACGAGTGCGACGACCCCGTCGAGGAGCGCCTCGGGACTCGGCGGGCCGCCGGGCGCCGCCGCCAGTGCCGCTGCCGCGGCGACCGCCATGGCCCCGACCACCGCTTCGCGGTGCTGGTGCGTGGGGTAGGCCGAGATCTCGGCCTGGTGGGTGGCCTGCTCCGGATCGTCCGCGTACCAGGCGCCCAGCGGCGCGATCCGCATCGCCGCGCCGTTGCCCCACGAGCCTCGCCCGTTGAAGAGTGCGGCAGCCAGTTCACGCCAGTCGCCGCCCTCCCTGACGAGCCGGAGCAGTCGGTTGACGGCGGGGCCGTAGCCCCGGTCGAAGTCGTGGTGCGCGGCGAAGGAGTGGGCCAGCGCGTCCTGATCGATGCGGTGGTGAGCGGCGAGGACGGCGACGACGGAACAGGCCATCTCCGTGTCGTCGGTCCACTGCCAGGGGCCCGACGGCGTCTCGCGCCGCTGCAGCAGCGGGTAGTTCACCGGAACGAAGAACTGTGAGCCCAGCGCGTCGCCGGTGGCGAGTCCGCGCAGGCTGGCCAGGGCGCGGTCCAGGCGCCCGGCGTTCGGAGTGTCGGAGGAAGCGGTCATCTCGGCCAGCCTAGCCGCTCATCCAGTGGGACTCCGGGTCCCGCCAGCGGTCGAAAGGCCGGTCGAGCGTGTACTTGCCGTCGTCCCCGAGAACGAGCATCCGCATCTCGGCGTTCCCGGGGTTGGACAGCGACTCGAAGTCCGCGACCGTCCAGTGGAACCAGCGCATGCAGAACAGCCGCATCGCCAGGCCGTGGGTCACCAGGAGGACGTTGGGCGGATGGTCCGGCGCCTCGAAGCTGCGGAACAGGCTCTCCAGGAAGCCGCCGACCCGGTCGTACACGTCGGCACCGGACTCGCCCTGGGGGAAGCGGAAGAAGAAGTGCCCGTACGCGTCGCGGTACGTCTTCTGCAGCCGTACATCGTCACGGTCCTGCCAGTTCCCCCAGTCCTGCTCACGCAGCCGGGGCTCCTCGCGTACGCGTATGAGGTCCGGATCGAGATGGAAGGCTCGGAGGGTCTCATGCGTTCGGCGGTACGGGGAGACGTACACGCTGACAGGCTCCTGGCCGAAGATCTCCCGGATGCGTTTTCCGGTCTCCTCGGCCTGCCGCCAGCCCCGCTCGGTCAGGGCCAGTGCGTGGTCGGGTTCCCGCTCGTACACGGAGTCGTCGACATTGCCGGTTGACTCGCCGTGCCGGACAAGGACGATGCGCCGTGGTCGTGCCATGCCAAAACCCTAGATCGAGTGGCGGAAAGTCGAGCACTCGGATGGGCTCTATACAGCGTAGGTCACACAAATCAAGGGTTGGAGATTCAAACGATCCAGCTCGGTTCGAGCTCCACGATGTCGCCCGTGAGGGCCGCGATGTCGGTCTCCGTCTGGGCGCGCAGCGCCAGACGCTCCACCCGCTCGGCGCGGTACTTGCCGTGTTCCGCGGCCGACCGCCACATCGAGAGGATCATGAACTCGTGCGCCGGGGCCTCCGCGAACATGCCGCGGATCATGCCGGGTGAGCCGGCCATCGCCGGGTTCCAGACCTTCTCCTGCATCAGCGTGAAGTGCTCGACGCGCTCCTCGTGCACCCGGCAGAGGGCCACCCGGACCAGGTCGGAGTCCGTGAACCGCGGTTCGAATCCGGTCTTCACATCGAACCGGTACTCGAACAACTTGACCTGCTGGTCCTTGTACGTGCCGGACTGGGACGCGGCCAGACGGTCGTGCGAGCGCGCCATGAAGGAGTCGTAGAAGGCACGGCTCTCCCAGAAGGCGAAGGTGTGCGCCACCCCGGCTCGCTGTCGACTCCAGCCCCCGCCCTGTCCGCGAAATCCCGGCTCCCCCAGAAGCCCCGCCCATTTCCGCTGCCCCCGCTCGAACCCGCGGCGGTCCACCACGGTGCAGCGAATCCACTTGACCAGCACCGCGCCATCGTAAGGCCATGGGACGTGGCGTCGGTCACGCTCCGGCGGAGATCACCCGCGCATGCGCCCCCGCGCGCGTGGCACGATGGAGAAAGAGCCCTGGCAGCCCATCAGTTGGGGCAGTGGACCTCAGGGGGGAAGGGGACGCGTGATGAGCGGTTTCAGCAAGGCGATCAGCAAGGTCGAGGTCGCGCTGAAGTGGGATCCCAGCCCGGCCGGGCAGCCGCCCACCGATCTCGACATCATCGCCGGTACCTACACGGCGAGCGACCCGTACGGGACCGCGGCCTATCTGGTGCACTTCGACAGCCGCTCGCCCGACGGCACGATCTTCCTCAACCGCGACAGCCAGGACGGCAAGGGCTTCGGCTGGGACGAGGTGATGAAGCTCGAACTCGACCGGCTCGACGGCCGGTACACGCGCGTGGTGGTCGGGGTCGTCATCCAACAGCGGTCCGCGCACCGGACGTTCGTGAACGTCCTGAACCCGGAGGTACGCGTCCGGGAGGGGTACAACGTGCTGGCCGAGGACGACTTCGGCTCGGTCCTCGGGGCGACGGCGGCGGCGGTCGCGGAGTTCGTGCGCGACGGGTCCGGCGACTGGAGTTTCCGGCCCGGCCTGCACGGCTTCGAGGACGACCCCGTGCTCTTCACCCGTGCCATGGGTGGCCTCGGCCGGCCGTGACGGCGAGCGACCGGGAGCAACGGTAAGGGGCGTCGGCCATGGCCGACGCCCCTTACCTCACTTCATGTCACCTCGTCAGCTGCAGCCGCTGGTCGAGCCGCAGCCCTCGCAGATGTAGCAGGAACCGGCCCGCTGCATCTTCGTACCGCAGGAGAAGCAGAGCGGGGCGTCGGCCTGGATGCCCAGCTGCATCTCCACCAGCTCGGCGCTGGTGTGGGCCTGCTTCGGGGCGGGCTTGGCCACCACGGCCTCGGCCTTCGGGGAGGCGACGGCCTTCAGCTCCTGGGCGCGCGGCGCCGACTGGGCCAGCCCCTCGACGTCGACCTCGTCATCGGACGGCTCGTACGAACCGGTCTCCAGGTGACGCTGGCGCTCCGGTGCGGAGTGGATACCGAGCGCGGAGCGCGTCTCGAACGGCAGGAAGTCCAGCGCCAGGCGGCGGAAGATGTAGTCGACGATCGACTGCGCCATCCGCACGTCCGGGTCGTCCGTCATGCCGGCCGGCTCGAAGCGCATGTTCGTGAACTTCGAGACGTAGGTCTCCAGCGGCACGCCGTACTGGAGGCCGACGGAGACCGCGATGGAGAAGGCGTCCATCATGCCCGCGAGGGTCGAACCCTGCTTGGACATCTTCAGGAAGACCTCGCCCAGGCCGTCGTCCGGGTAGGAGTTGGCCGTCATGTAGCCCTCGGCGCCACCGACGGTGAAGGACGTGGTGATGCCGGGACGACCCTTCGGGAGGCGCTTGCGGACCGGGCGGTACTCGATGACCTTCTCGACCGTCTCGCGGATGGTCGCCTCGGCCTTCTCGGTGACCTCGGCCTTCTCCTTCTCCTTGGTCTTGGCGGAGAGCGGCTGGCCGACCTTGCAGTTGTCGCGGTAGATCGCGAGCGCCTTGACGCCGAGCTTCCAGGCCTCGTAGTAGATCTCCTCGACCTCCTCGACGGTCGCCGTCTCCGGCATGTTGACCGTCTTGGAGATGGCGCCGGAGATCCAGGGCTGGATCGCGGCCATCATGCGGACGTGGCCCATCGGGGAGATGGAGCGCTCGCCCATGGCGCAGTCGAAGACCTCGTAGTGCTCGTGCTTGAGGCCGGGGGCGTCGATCACATTGCCGTTCTCGGCGATGTGGGCGACGATCGCCTCGATCTGCTCCTCCTGGTAGCCCAGGCGGCGCAAGGCCTGCGGGACCGTGCCGTTGACGATCTGCATCGAGCCGCCGCCGACCAGCTTCTTGAACTTCACGAGCGCCAGGTCGGGCTCGACACCGGTGGTGTCGCAGGACATCGCGAGACCGATGGTGCCGGTGGGGGCGAGGACGGACGCCTGGGAGTTACGGAAACCGTTCCTCTCACCGAGGCGGACCACGTCCTGCCAGGCCTCCGTGGCGGCGGCCCACACCGGGGTGTCCAGGTCGTCCGTGCGGACGGCGACGGTGTTGGCGTCGGCGTGCTGCTGCATGACGCGCTTGTGGGCGTCGGCGTTGCGGGCGTAGCCGTCGTACGGGCCGACGACCGCGGCCAGCTCGGCGGAGCGCTTGTACGCCGTGCCGGTCATCAGCGAGGTGATGGCACCGGCCAGCGCACGGCCGCCGTCGGAGTCGTAGGCGTGGCCGGTCGCCATCAGCAGGGCGCCGAGGTTGGCGTAGCCGATGCCGAGCTGGCGGAACGCGCGGGTGTTCTCGCCGATCTTCTGGGTCGGGAAGTCCGCGAAGCAGATGGAGATGTCCATCGCGGTGATGACCAGCTCGACGACCTTCGCGAAGCGCTCGACCTCGAAGGACTGGTGGCCCAGGCCGTCGTCCTTAAGGAACTTCATCAGGTTCAGCGAGGCGAGGTTGCAGGACGTGTTGTCCAGGTGCATGTACTCGCTGCAGGGGTTCGAGCCGTTGATCCGGCCGGACTCCGGGCAGGTGTGCCAGTGGTTGATCGTGTCGTCGTACTGGATGCCCGGGTCGGCGCAGGCCCAGGCGGCCTCGGCCATCTTGCGGAACAGGTCCTTGGCCTGGACCTCCTCGATGACCTCGCCGGTCATCCGGGCGCGCAGGCCGAACTGTCCGCCCTGCTCGACCGCCTTCATGAACTCGTCGTTCACGCGGACGGAGTTGTTGGCGTTCTGGTACTGGACGGACGTGATGTCGTCGCCGCCCAGGTCCATGTCGAAGCCCGCGTCACGCAGGGCGCGGATCTTCTCCTCTTCCTTGACCTTGGTCTGGATGAAGTCCTCGATGTCGGGGTGGT